>CAIKYO010000304.1 GCA_903831655.1 uncultured Burkholderiales bacterium | reverse complement strand
ATCAAGCCCATAGTCCTCAAAGCCAGGAAGCTCAGCTAGCTTTGAAATCTCAGCCAAATGTTCCATGACAAAAAGCATGTCTTTTAATGGGGCTTGGTAACTCATGCGCTTTCCTTAAGAATGACTTGAAAACTATACAAAGGGTCATTGAGACGCCATCAACTGTGCATAGACTAATCGATTTTCAACACTTTCATGCGATTGCAGTCAAAATTTTCAGCAACTGGAAGTCAGTTAATTCCTTTTTGGCGAATTAACAATTGGGGGTATCAATAATGTCACCCATCAATTGGCTCACTTAGTTAATAACAAGTCATTAAAATCTACTCAAGTTCTGATGACCGATTGAATGACACGCTTTGCTGAGGCTGTGAATGCCTGCTAATTCATTGTAGGATCGAGCTTTTGAAAACTCTCAGCACACCCTAAGTGCAAAAAACGGAAAACCTCTGACGATATCCGCATTTTTTTATACGTACAGGACAAATTACTTTGAGCCATAACCATATCGAAAACAAAGCGCTTGATAAGCTTGAACCGACCCTTGAGCAAAATTTTAAAAATGCCATGCGCAGGCTCACCAGCACCGTGTGCCTCATCACGACTGCGCATGAGGGCGTTTGGCACGGGATGACCGCCACAGCGGTGACCTCGGTGAGCACCTCGCCATGCTCTTTGTTGGTTTGCATCAACGAGTCCAACGTCTTTCACAGCGTGGTCTCTCAATCCAAGTGCTTTTGCGTCAACTTGCTCAGCACTCAACACGAGGAACTCTCGGGTGTCTTTGCAGGTAAACGCAAAGGTGCAGCTCGCTTTGAGGTTGGTCACTGGCAAGCCCACTCTGATGGGCTTCCCTTTTTGGTGGACGCTCAGTCAAGTGTTTTTTGCGACGTAGACGCCTCTTGGCACTACCAAACCCACACCATTTTTGTAGGACTTGTGCGAGATGTGCACTCAGCCCATCCCATCACTCCATTGCTATACCAAGACGGGGGCTATGTAGGGAGTTCCCCATTGCAACCTATTGCAATCCAAGCCTAAAATTCAAGCCGACTTGGTTAAGTCTATTTGTCAACATCACCTTCATAAGCCATGAAATTCATCTCCTACGCCCAAAATCATCAAAAGGGCATTGCCCTGCAAACTCAAAATGGCCTCATGGGTCTCACCCGTGATGCTGCCAATTTTCCCGGAATGCTTGACCATTTGATCAAAGCCAAGGCCGATTTACATGCAGTGGCAGACATTTTAAAGACCAAAGGACATGCTGTAGACCCAGCAGCCATTAGCTATTTGCCCGTTTTGGAGCATCCAGGAAAAATCATTTGTGTGGGTCTCAATTACGCCGACCACGCCAAAGAGAGTCCCTACGACATGCCCGCCTACCCTCCCTTGTTTCCTAGGTTCACCTCAAGCTTGGTGGGACACGGACACGCATTGGTCAAGCCCCGTGTGAGCGACCAATTTGACTATGAAGGTGAAATGGTCGCCGTCATTGGAGTGGGTGGCAGACACATCTCCAAAGATCACGCCTTGGACCATGTTTTGGGCTACTCAATATGTAACGAAGGCTCAATTCGCGACTACCAATTCAAGTCTGCTCAATGGACCGTGGGCAAGAACTTTGACCAATCAGGCTCCTTGGGCCCTGTCTTTGTGACCGCCGATGAGCTTCCCCGTGGCGCCAAAGGACTTCACTTGGAGACACGCTTGAATGGCCAAGTTCTTCAAAGTGCAACAACCGCAGATATGCTCTTTGACATCCCTACCCTCATTCACATCATCAGTGAAGCCATCACCTTGGAGCCCGGCGACATCTTGATCACGGGCACTCCAGCTGGGGTAGGCTTTGCTCGCAAGCCTCCCATTTTCATGAAATCAGGAGATGTCTGCGAAGTCGAAATCGAGGGCATTGGTTTGCTCAGCAACCCCATTGTCAACGAAGCCTAAACTCTATAAAAATCAAGGAGACCCACATGAGCACCCCCTTACATGCACAGACCAAAAGAGCCGGTGTCTTGGCCGTTCACTCTTTAGATGAGTACGTGATCTCTGTACCTGATTTGGCTGTTGCCAAGAAGTTTTACACCGATTTTGGCTTGGAGGTTAAAACCGAGGGCGATCACCTTGGTATTTATGCCTTTAACAACCCACAGCGCTACGGCCGCATCCTAAAGGGCGAGAAAAAGCGTCTCTTGTGGCTCACCTTTGGCGTTTATGCCGAGGACTTCGAGCCCATGAAAAAACATGTCCTCTCTTTGGGACTCACAGAAATCGCATCTCCTGATCCAGAAGGAACCGGTTTTTGGGTTAAATCCAACGATGGATTTCCCGTGCAAATCAAAGTGGCTCCAAAATCATCTCCCTCTGCTCTCCCCCCAAGGGTATTTGAGCCCGAGAGCTCAGGCAGGGGTAGATCTCCATCAAGCTCCATTCCGATCAAAGTCAAACCCCTTTACATGTCGCACATGCTCATGTTCACCAAGAACGTGGCGCAAGCGCTTGAGTTTTATGGCAAGACCTTGGGATTGAAGCTCTCCGACTCCTCAGGTGAAGAGGAAATTGGCATCGCATTCATGCACTCACCCCACGGCAGCGATCACCACTTGCTTGCCTTCTTGGGCTCGAGTGACTATGGCTTTCACCACAGCAGTTGGACCGTGGAATCCATTGACCAGGTTGGTCTTGGCATGAAACAAATGATGGAAGCTGGCCATGTTGAAGGCTGGGGCGTTGGGCGTCACGTTTTGGGATCCAACTATTTCCGCTACACCCGCGATCCATGGGGCAGCTACATTGAGTACTCTTACGACATCGATTTTGTGCCACACACCATCGACTGGCCCGCTAAAAACCACCCACCCGAGGATTCCTTCTACCTCTGGGGCCCCAATCCTCCTCAAGAGTTTGGGATGAACTGTGAGGCCGTGGCTGCTTAATCTGTAGGCTCCTGGTTCGAATCCAGGTAGGGGGAGCCATAGTATTACTACATGGCTCAAAATATACTTTAGCGTTGATACCCCCTACTTCAAACCAATTTATTTAGATCAAAATTTAAGTATATTTTGGCATTTATTACACAGCCAATTACACAGCCAATTACACATTTCTCATCTTTCTAAAAAGAAAAATTACTTTAGAATTTGTCCAAAAAAATTAAAATTGGCATGACTTAAGCTGTGGGAGTCCATGTTGCTTTTTAAGTGTCAATTGAGGTCACTTTTTCTGCTTGTTAAAAAAGTATTTGCTGAATTAGCTTAGTCGTCGTAAAACTATTCCAAAAATTCATAAATGGATTTTTTGCAGCTTTCAAGCAACTTTGGAAGTATTCTTTCCATATGTTTAACGCCTCCAGCGCATGTCAATATAAAGTCAACATCATTCCATTTAAAAGATAATGAAATTGCAGTAGCATCTTCAACGCTTTCCTCTTTATTAAGATACCACCCCCTTGTTAAGCTATTTTTTATATCTTTTAGTAATTTTGCTTTAGAGAGAATGGTGTTTGGAGTTAAGGCAGAAAAATTAATTTCCGATACGAGTTCAACGCGCTTACTCTCTGGCAATATACCAAGCACAGCTTTACCACTGGAGGTTGCATAAAGACTACGTGACTTATCACCGACTTTAACTGTATAACTCAAAGGATGGTCTGAATTATTAACTAGTAAATAGATCACATCTAAATCTTGAACTTTTCCGATCCAAGTCGAAACCTTAAACTCATTGCAAATTGATTTGAGAGCTGCGTCAAATTTATGAAAAATTGGATCAAAATTCGAGATGCTGCTACTTATTTCAAATAGCCTATTAGTAGGATAATAATTACCCCTATCAGACAATTTAAAAATATATCCACGCACTTCAAGTGCCTGAACAACATCAAAGCAACTTGACATTGGAATATCCAAGATTTTCATCATCTGAGTTAGAGATAGTGGTTTTTTTTGAGATGCAAACATCTCAAAAAAATCTAATGTTCGATTAACGATCTTAGACATTGAATCTTTACTATTTCTTGATCACTTTATCTGGATTTTCTCCATATGGAGGCGAATAAATCACAAGCAATTTAATCCTTTCACTTATTACTTTTAGATCGTGAAATACCTCTGCTGGGAAAAAAAGTACATCCCCTTGTTTTACGTTATAAACAACACCGTCAACCTCTGCAGTTGCTTCGCCCTCAATCACGTATGTAGCTTGCTCCATTCCTGGGTGCGCATGAGCCACTGAACCTGCATGTCGCTCAATATCCCCATAAATTATTTCCATGAATTGAGAACCATTTACTCCAGGAGCTACTAATCGATAATTTTTTGTGCCGCTGTGATTAGCAGGGCTGTAGGGGGTGACGTCTTCAGGCCTTATAACGTATTTATTATGCATATTACACTTTCTTATTCCTGTTGAAGATTAATATCTTTTGCGAGTTGAACCCATTTTGCTGATTGAAGTAATACATACTGATTAAATTCAGCAACACTCGTGGAACGAACGTTAACTGCGGCGTCAGACATTGATTTAATGACCTCTGGCTGCTTTTGAGCGTTTGATATGGCAGCATTTAAATATTCAATGATGCTATTTGGAGTACCTTTAGGAGCGAATACACCAATCCATATTGGAATTTCAAATCCAGGATAGCCCGCCTCTCCCATAGTTGGGATTTGATTAAAACCAGGTAACCGTTTTTCACTCAAAACAGCTAATGCCTTTAACTTTCCGCCTCTCACTAATGCACCTCCTGAAGCTAAATCGCCAAAGAAATAATCAATGGTGCCAGCAGAAAGATCCGTTAAAGCTTGAGGAGCAGTTTTGTAATTAATAATGGTAACTTTTGCTTGAGTTTTTAGCTTAAAAAGCTCAGCTGCCGCTAAACTTGAAGTATTTGTAGAAGCGAAATTTAATCCAACTTCAGATTTATTAGATTGCTCAAAAACATCTTTTACAGAATCAATAGGATTTCCAACCCTGGCTAGCAATGCTGGTGCAGTTTCACCAACCAATGATATAGGTGAAAAATCTTTGATCGGGTCATAAGGCAGCTTTTTGTAAAGCACTGGATTGACGGATTGTGTAGAGTTAGTCGTAAAGAAAAGAGTGTAACCATCTGGAGAAGCTTTAGCTGCAATTGAAGCTGCCAAAATTCCATTTGCTCCAGGCCTGTTGTCTATGACAAATGAGACACCAGACAGTTGTTTTGAAATATTAGCTGTAATTGTTCTTGCTAACATATCAGTACCACTTCCGGCAGCGAAAGGTAATATCAGAGTAATAGGCTTTAAATTTGGAAATGTATTTTGAGCCAATACAACAAATGAATTTACTAAAAGTAAAAAAAAGAAAAATAACTTCGTACAAGAATATAAATTAAACATATTTATCCTTTAAATTGAAAATCATTTGGAATCGGAATTAAGATTTCAAGTGCACGTTGACCAAGAGCTTTTCCTTGAGGATCAATACGTGGAGAAGACATACCACCACCTGCAAGTGCATTGTCTAAAACGAAGTTAAAAGCGCTTAGACCTGGAACTTCATATCGAACAATTTGGCCATTTACAACGCCTTGAAAATGATCTTTCAAAACTGACGGCGTCAAATATTTTCTTAATAATTCCCAATAACCAGAATCACGTGAAATGATCGCTATATTCGACTTATCACCTTTGTCACCTGAACGAGCAAATGCCAGTTCAATTAACGGAACTAGCTTTTTATTATTATCAGTTTCTTGATTTACATTTGATTCGATCATATTCTCAACTCCAAAAGATGACTTAATAATGTAAGGACTATCTGGAATTGGCATTAATAACTCAGTCAAAGGTCCGGATGAGACTTGTATGTATACTTTCAATAATCTTTTTTT
>CAIKYO010000303.1 GCA_903831655.1 uncultured Burkholderiales bacterium | reverse complement strand
TCAATCAGCCCAAGTTTCATTGAGTTGCCCTTTAAAGCAGCGGCTGTCCAAGATGTTTGTACGGATCATCGTTTGCAAAGACATCACGACCCATCCCTTAGACACTCAATTCGATTTGATCGTGAGTGCGATGGCCATGCACCATGTTCAAGACACAAGCAACTTAGTCCAACGATTTGCTGAGCATTTGAAACCTGGCGGCGCAGTCGCTTTGGCCGATTTGGATGCTGAGGACGGTAGTTTTCACAATCCGCCTTCAGAAGGCGTATTTCACAAAGGATTTGATCGTGGTGAGTTGAAGTCGATCTTTGAAAACAATGGGTTCTCCAATGTTCGTTTTGTCAACGCTTATACGGCCATTCGTGAGAACGGCGACTACCCCATTTTTCTCGTTTTAGCGACAAAAAAATAAGACTGCTGTAGATGTACCTAGAAAATACCTCCCGCCCTAAAATACCCTGCATTGTTGAAATTGAAGGACGTTTGTCATGGAAATGGGTGTAATTTCAGAGGCGATCAGATTGGCTACGGCGCCTGTTTTTTTATTGACTGGTGTTGGTGGTATTTTGAACGTCTTGGGCAACCGCTTGGCGCGAGTGATTGATCGTGCAAGATGGGTTCAATCCATGATTGCCTCATCAAGCGTTGAAGCAGAGGGGGAACATTTCAATTTGGATCACAATGCTCAAGAGCTGATTGCGTTAAAGCGTCGAAAGCTCATCATCAACATTGCAACTGCAATACTTGTTTTTAGTGCTGTTCTCATCGCCTTGACTGTGATTGAATTGTTTTTCTCGGTGAGCATTGAGCCCGGCAAACTCCACCTCTCCAACTGGGTTCCGGTCACCTTTGTGGGAAGTTTTGTTCTGTTGGTGGGTTCTTGCGTCATGTACCTTGTTGAGATTTTGTATGCATCCAGTACCATCAGTTTCGATCTCATTCAAGTGATCCGTCGACCATAAAGCGTCAAGCAGCAGCCCGATGCTGAATTATTTTTTTAATCCTGGACAGTCTCAGGGCGCTCCCACTCCAAAACAGACCATTCTGAGGGGCGTTCACCGTTGATCGTCACAAGGACCAATTGCTTATTCATTGGGCTCAGCGTCAAGGGGACCGCTTGACCCAAAAGGGCAGTTATGGTGGACTGCTCCACCCTCCACACCTGTCCATCCCATGTGCCAAATGAAATTTCAAATGGACTGTCTAAAGATTTGCAAGGCCGTACTCGCATGAGGTATTGGCCTGATACAAATAGGCGAGCGCCTCCCGTGCCGTCTGATTGGATCGGCTGGGCCAGAACCAGCCTCTGACCCAAAGAACCTGGTAAACGCTCCCAAACTTCATGATAAATGCCGTGTATGCCTGTTTCGATCACGCGCTCAGGTGTTTCAAACACCATGAGGCCCTCATCTGGTGTATCTCGAGGTGCTTGAATATCGACCCATCGATGCCAAGTGCAAACTTCACCTTCTTTGCGCTCGCTCACCTGCGTCAAGCCGCTGAAGCCTTGAAAACCCTGCTGGGGTGAGATGGGCACGCGCAAGTCCGCATGCCATCGCGACAACTGCATCCAGCGAACAAACGTGGTGGAGTCGCTGATCTCAGGGGTGCGCAGCAATGTGCGTGACCACACGCCCCAGTAGCGAGAAGGGACATCCTCGGATGGAACGATAGGACTTTCGGGCCATAAGGTGTTGGAGATGCTATTCATAAGCGCGTGGAAAAGTGTGAAGACCGCGGTAGAAATCAATATCGTGATTGGGCCACAAGTGAGCGCCGGTTTCTTTGGCCATTTTTTTGAGTTTGCGAATGCTATCGATCGCCATGGCTTCATTGCCTTGCCAAAGGCCGCCAGGAGCGATGTCGTGATCGATGTTTTCTTGCAAGTCAGCTGCATCTCCTGCGAGCAAGACAGGAGGGCCTTTGGGGAGTTCAATCCACATCGACATGTGTCCTGCGGTATGGCCAGGTGTTGCGATGGCTTGTACGCCGGGCACCAATTCGTACTCTCCACGGTGCAACTTGAATTGCAAAGCTTGTCCCTCTTCGTCCAAGAGGTCATCGGGAAAAACACTGGGGTCGTTTTGTGAATGCATCCATTCATCGTGCTGAAGGTGCAATTCTGCCCCGCAGCCACAGCGACGCAACTCCCTCAACCCGCCCGCGTGGTCCCAATGCAGATGGCCAATGAAGATCACATCCACATCCGCTGCTGTCAAACCCAGTCGGGCCAGATGATGGGGGATGCGTTGGTCTTCATTCATTTCTGGCGCGCCAGCGGGAAAATCCTGCGGGTTGAAGTAGCGCTCACGCAACTGGGGATGATTGATTTTTTGGTGATCACAGCCCACGTCATACAAGATCCGCCCGTTCGCGGTTTCAATCAAGTAGGCCAAGATGGGGGCTTCGATCAATTGCCCACGTCCGCGTTGGTACGTGGAAATGGATTTGTCGTAGTGCTGAAGGGCGGTCAGCAAGGGCCACAGTTTATGGACTTGTGTCATGGCGTGATCTGATCTGCGTGGATCAATTCCAAAGCTTGATGCGTGTTCACCACAGCGCCAACAATGCCCCCTTCAACCTCCAGCATCTCCAGGGCACTTTGATGCAAATGAGATTGCGTCGCAGCACAAGCGTCCCCCACTGTGAGGCACTGGTATCCCAAATCCGTTGCGGCTCGAACCGTGGTGCTCACGCACACCTCTGTTGTCACACCGCACACCACGAGGGTGTCAATGCCCCGTTGCCTGAAATGTTGATCAAGATCGGTTTGATGAAATGCACTGTAGCCTGGCTTGTCAATCACGATGTCCTCCATCGAGGGTTGAATTTCATCGACCATGTCGTGGCCGTACTCACCCCGTACCAAGAGCCTACCCAATGGTCCCAGCGAGCCGATTTCTGCTCCGGCTTTTTTGCTGCGCGTGAGTTTGACCGCTGGGCAGTCCTTCAAGTCGGCTTGGTGGCCCTCACGGGTAAACACCACCATCATCTTCAAAGCTCGGGCAGCCTCAATGAGGCTTTGTACGGGCTTAATGGTTTGTCGAAGCCGTCCCACATCCACGCCAGCCATTGCCGCATAGCCGCGCGGATCTAAAAAATCGCGCTGCATGTCTATCACCAAGAGCGCAGCGCGTTGGACATCAAAGAAATGCATCTGTCACCGCCGCAGCCATTCGAGAGGCCAACTCCTTGGCCATGACCGCACCTTTTTCTGCGGTGGATCCTTTGGCCGATGAGAGCACGCCTGACAAAGGGACCCAATTTTTCTTGGTCGGGTAGACGTCATAGGGCGGAAAATCTGCTGGAGCTTCCTCGGGAATCAAATCCGTACGAACCAAATGGGGGTGGTAGTGCAGCATCATGGAGGTCTCGATGACGGCTGCATGCTCAAGCGCAAAGCCAGGAAAACCATCTGGAAAGACATTGGCCAATGTGGCCTCTGTCAAAAAGTCCCAATACTCCAAACGCATCACCTTCAAAGGGCAATCCCCTCCAAGGTCTCTTAATCCCAAGTCAATGCCCTCGATCAAAAACCACTGGTTTTCATAGTGTCCATTCACCACCACCAATTTGGTCAGTCCATGTCGTGCAAATTCACGAACTGCATCACGCACCGAACCAATGAGGGTGGCTGCATCCACGCTGGTGGTGCCACAAAAATGTTGCCCACCACCGCATTTGGGTTGAGATTTATAGCCGTAGGACAGCGTTGGCGCAACCAATCCATTGACCAAGCTGGCCGTATCAAAAGCAACCGCTGCTGACAAGAGACCATCGGTGCCCAAAGGCAAGTGGGGGCCGTGTTGCTCGAGTGCCCCAACGGGTAAAAATACGGCAGGTTGATCGCTTTGAATACGTGCTTCATAGTCGATCCATGACAGTTGGTTCATCCAGATGGGGTTCATGCGGGCTCCTGTTTTTTTAGGGGTTGAGAATCGGTGGCTTCAAGGATGGCGGCCAGTGTGATCAGTGCACCACCTAAAAACTCAGCCCATTCGAGTCGTTCTTGTCCGATCAGGGTGGCGGAGAGGACGGAGACGACGAGTTCTGCAATGGAGATCACGCCTGAGCGTCCAGCCTCGAGATGGGTGACACTCCATTGCCAGGTCGCGGTGACAAGACCCAACCAAAGGAATGAGAAGAGCAGCAGTCCCACAACGGTTGATGGTTGCAGATTCGGCCAAAGCATGGGTTGGTTTGCGAAGGCCGATAACACACCGATCATGGGTATGGCGGTAAGGCCACAACCCAGTAGCACCGCCACGACTTTGGAGGTCAAAGGGATCGATTGAGCTTTGCGAGCCAAGATGTTGTTGCCTGCGAACCCCATGCCTGCAGAAAT
>CAIKYO010000302.1 GCA_903831655.1 uncultured Burkholderiales bacterium | reverse complement strand
GATGTCCAATCAGACAAATAGTGGGCTTTGAGCGCGTAGCTCTTATAAAACGATGGCGCCTGTTGCGTTCAAGGCTTGCCACAAGTCTCCCGTGGGGTTCAAGTGACCCACCAGGGTGATCTCATTGGGGGTTACCGTCGTCAAAGGTGCCAAATTGTTCACATACCAAATGTCGGCACCATTAAAAGGATCGTAGCTCACCACAAAATACACAGCACCCACAGAGGGCGGTTTGGCAAAAACCACGGGTTCAAGTCCAGTGACCGCTGGCGTGGAGCCCGAGGCTGGCGTGATCACATAAGACTGTTGAAACAAGTTGGCGATGTCTGCAGGGGTTTTTTGAACAAACCCAGCGGATGCGTTGTCAACCCATTGTCCTGTGTTGAACACCAAGAGCACGCTGTCGTTCAAGGCACCCGCTGTGTTCACAAATCCAGTGCCCAGTGCAGAACTTCCAACGATGGCAGTTGCGGGTTTTGTGGAACTCGTGTTTCCGGCCAAAAGTCCCAAATTGAGCACATCGACTCCATTGCCGAAATCGGTGATGGTGGTCATCGCATGGTTTTGAAAAACCGCAACCGATGAGGGGAATACAAAGGTGTCGTTTCCTGCTCCACCCGTCAAGGTGTTGA
Organism: uncultured Burkholderiales bacterium; assembly: GCA_903831655.1. Classification (GTDB taxonomy): domain Bacteria; phylum Pseudomonadota; class Gammaproteobacteria; order Burkholderiales; family Burkholderiaceae_C; genus Limnohabitans. The sequence continues at coordinate 6,935 of CAIKYO010000302.1, read as the reverse complement.
TGCCTGTGCCTGCATAAAGCACATCGTTCCCAATCCCACCAATCAAAGTCTCATTACCACTTCCAGCGATCAGAGTAGATTTAACGCTCCCAGCAGTGAGGACATCGGTGCCTGAGCCACCTGTAAGAGTGGAAACCACATTGGGAGCTTGAACGACAGAGCCCATGGATCCGGCTTGGAAGGTGAAGGAGGTGGCAGTGGTACCCAGTCCGCTGGCATCAATTTGGTGGATGGGGGACAAAAGGGAGGGGGAGAACAATACGCTGTTGTCGCTCACACCTGCGTCGTAACTGGCAAAGAGCCTGTAATTTGAATTGGTGCCAAGTGTGCTCGTGTCTTTGGACAAATCGATCGACAAGGAGGTCGTGATGTTGCCTGTTAAGGTGAGTTTACTGCCCGCAATGGTGAACAAAGGGTTGCCTGAATAAGGGTCGATGCCGTTGCTCATCATGATGGAGCTCAGCAACTGGTGCTCAGGCACCCCTTGTGCAGCGGCCATTTGGGCTTGGCTTGGAGGTTGACCGGTGACGGCCAAATAATCAAGTGAGATCTCAATTTCGTTGTGATAGACCAAACTGGTGCTGTCAATTTGGGCGGCCAAGGCGATGACTTGAGCGCGCGAGATCAACTGGCTGTTCAATTGGTAAATGAGGGTGTTTTCAGCGTCAGACACGCCGGGGATCGAGAGGGCATTGGCACCGAACATCTGCTGGCCCATTTTGACCACAAACTGCTGATTGGTCATGTTCAGGCTATTGGAGAGCAAACTGGTGCTGCTTTGCAAGCCGATTTGGCAAACATCAGCCAAAGAGCTGCCATTGGCCATCATGTTCATGGCGGCGGTGTAATTGGCAAGATCTGGTGGACGGTTAAAGAGCAAAAAGAAAAGACGGGTCAACTCATCCGTGTTGCCCATTTGACGCTGTGCAGAGGTCGAAATTTGGGTGAACGCAAGCGGCAAGCTCTCAACCCCTTGGTTGACCAACAAGGTGAGAGAAGCAATGTCGCTCGCCGTGGGTTGGTACTCCACAAACACGCTACAAGCTTGCGTGATGAGGTTCAAGGTTGAGGGGGCGGCCATGGTTCAAAGTCTAAGTTAATGGTGTTTTGTTGGGTGGGTTTTTGGTAAAGGGTCAAATTTGAGACGAGTTTTCCCAAGAGCCTAGTTAAAGAGGCTCTAAAAAAGAGATTAAATGGATCAGGCCGCTATCAGTTAATGCGAATCAAGCGCCATCCACCATCCATTTTGCGCATGGTGAATTTCCACTCGTTGGCATGGCGCTTACAGAACTGAAAAGCGGCAATGCGCGCGCTCTCAGCCTTTCGGTAATTGTTGATGAAGAACGAATCTCCCAACTCCATTTGTTGAAATGGGTAGGTCACTCGTCCAGACACCAAGGCCTCGGGCGGGGTTTTCTCGACAACAAACATTTTGATCACCTTTGAGATGGTATGTCTCTGAAGAATCGACTCAATTGTCAATTTCTTTAACCCATGAGCGCATTGCCAAACGCATGCGCTCATGGCCACAAAGAATTCGACTTCTAAGCCCATCCGCTCAATACCTTTTTTTCACTTCACACAGTTAAGATCGGCGGGTGTAACATAAACTTAAATAAATAACGTAATTAAGTAAGTAATGCGTAATATCTCCTCCGTCCTACCCACACATCCCAACATCCTGCCCATCGTTTTGTGCGGAGGTTCAGGGACCAGGCTTTGGCCCTTGAGCCGAAAAAGTCTGCCCAAACAATTCGTCCCCCTGATTGGCGACAAGAGTCTGCTGACCCTGACCCTTGAGCGACTCAAACCCTTGTCTTCTCACATGCTCTTGGTGGGCTCTGAAGACCACCGCTTTTTGCTCAAAGAGGCCATGAACCAAACCCAGATCGCTGGAGACTTGCTCTTAGAGGACAAGGGCCGAAACACTGCACCCGCCATGGCGCTTGCAGCACTTTGGGCTCGCAAAACACTTCAACCCTCTGATTTGCTCCTTTTTTGCCCCGCCGACCACCACATCTCTGACACCCAAGCATTTCTAAGCACCATTGCACAAGGTGTGGATGCTGCCTCTAAGGGCAGCATCGTGACCTTCGGTATTGAGCCCAATCACCCCAGCACCGCTTACGGCTATGTGAAGAAGGGCAAGCCTTGGTCAAATCCAAATAAAGAGTCAAACGGAAACACTTCAAACACCGAGGGTGTCTTTGATGTTTTGGGTTTTGTCGAAAAGCCTAAATTGGAGTTGGCCGAAAAATTGGTCTTGGGTGGTGAGCACGTTTGGAACGCAGGTATCTTTTTAATGCGAGTTGACACCTTGCTCCAAGCTTTGGATCAACACGCCAAAGAGATCTTCCTCTCTTGCCAAGCCAGCATAAATAAAGCCACCTTGGACGACCAATTGGACGCAAATCGGGGGCAGGCCGATAGTAGATCAAAAGCATCCAGCGTGCGATTTGTGCGCCCAGACTCTCAGGCCCTCCTTGACTGCCCCTCCACCAGCATTGATTACGCCGTGATGGAGCACCACGCTGATATGGCGGTGGTCTTCTTTAAGGGACAGTGGAGCGATGTGGGATCGTGGAATGCGGTGGCCAACTTGACCGAGAAAGACTCGCAGGGCAACCAAATCGTGGGCAAAGGCCTGGCAGACCAAACCCAAAACACCTACATATTGGCGCCCGAGCGCACTGTGGTCGCACTTGGGGTTGAGAACCTCCTGATCATCGACACACCAGACGCACTCTTGGTTGCCGATCGCTCCAAGGCAGAAGAAGTCAAAGGACTCGTGGACCAACTCAAGACCCAAGAAAACCCAACGGCACTCACCCACCGCAAAGTGGCACGTCCTTGGGGGTGGTATGACTCGGTCGATCATGGTGAACGCTTTCAAGTCAAGCGCATCAGCGTCAAAGCGGGTGCAAGTCTGAGCCTTCAAAAACACCAACACCGAGCAGAACACTGGATCGTGGTCAAAGGAACAGCAGAGGTGACCAATGGGGAGCGCGTATTTTTGTTACAGGAAAACGAATCCACTTTCATTCCTGCAGGCGCTGTTCACAGACTTCATAACCCAGGAGCGGTGGACTTGGAGATGATTGAGGTGCAATCTGGAAGCTATCTGGGAGAGGACGACATCGTAAGACTTGAAGACTCTTACGGACGGGGTTGATCAAACCCAATCCTCGCCTTGTCTCTACCAAAAACCATCTCTAAATGGTTTGACTTCTTCTGAGCGTGACCGTGCTTGAGTTACTGGGTTCTGGTCATCGAAGTGATCGTGACATCGGTAACCGGCACATCGCTGTAACTGCCCACGGTTGTGGTTTTAACGGCTGCGATTTGGTTGATCACATCCATGCCTGAACTCACCGTTCCAAAGACTGCATACCCGGGGCTGGTGCTGTTTTGGTAATCCAAGGTGGAAGAGTTGTCCACCAAGTTCACAAAGAATTGGGACGTGGCACTGTTGGGGTCCGAGGTTCTGGCCATGGCCAAGGTACCCATCGTGTTGCTCAGTCCGTTGGGTGTTTCAAGGTTGATGGTTGCGTATTTGGGGGTTACGGGGTTCATGCCAGATGTAAATCCACCGCCTTGCACCACAAAACCAGGAATCACGCGGTGAAAGATCAAGTTGCTGTAAAAGCCGCTGTTCACGTAGGCCAAGAAATTGTTCACCGTATTGGGTGCAGCATTCGGGTTCAAATCGAAGACCACAGTCCCAAGGCTTGTGACCATGGTGACTTGAGGATCAGGGATGGTGTAATTCTTGGTGACCAACACATGACCATTTACGTCCGTTGCTGTGAACACCAAAGGTCCAGTTCCAGTTGGCGTGCAACTGTAGGCCAAGTACTGAGGGCTGGAGCTGGCCACAGGTGTCAGTGGACCACATAAAGTTGCGTTGAAGGTGATGCCTTGATTGAGTTGGGTCACACCCACATAAAACTTAACAGGAATGCCATAAGCCAAGAGACTCGTCTGAATGTTGGGAGCGGCAAGCGGCGTGTCTGAACCTGAACCACAGGCGCTTAAAAAAGCGAAGCTCAAAAAGAGCAGACACAAGCGCATGCGGTTCATTAACGATGAAAAGAAAGAATGCGATGGAACAAGGGATGGCATGTGTGAAGGCACACCAGAATTTGGATTTTGTTTCACGATCTTCAATCAAATACCCAACTCTTTCTGTCTTCGACCCTGAGATCCATGTAGGCTTGGCGGAGTCGGTCTTTGCGCATTTCAAAATAACGGTCGGAGTTTCTGTCCAAGTTGCTGATTTGCTTCAAGGTCTCACCCGTATCGGGAATCACATTGGTGGTGTTTTGAAGGGTGTTGAAATTAGATCCCACCCGAGTATCGACGGCGTAAGTGAATTGTGAAGTGCCTCTTAGATTCAGCCTCTCATAACTTGAGTTCGATCTGGGCGTCAATGGGAAACCGATCTCAAAGCCAACAGAGGAGATGGTGCTGCCATCCACGAGGTTGCTGCGCTTGTAGTAAAAGTCCAAAGACGTGTCTCTGTGCCAAATGCGTTCAGACAGTTTCACGCCTTTGTCTCCTGCCCAAAAGGTGCCTGCAGTCAATTCGGTGCTGGAATTGAAGCGGTTATCAAGAGCGTACCGGAGCGAACCCAATTTGTAATTCAATTTGTTTTCCACGCCATTGGCATCTTTGCTTTGGAACTCACCACCTTGCAAACCAAAGCGGACATTACCAGAGGCATTGAAAGTTTGCGTCTCTAGAGCCACACCCGAATAGTTTTGGTAAATCTTGCCAACACTCACCATGGTTTGAGTGTTCAACTTGGGAAGATCAACCATTTGGTGAAAAAGTTGCCTCGATACTTGCTGGTTTAATCGATTGGGATAAAAAACACCACCCTCGTTGAAATTGTGCGTGCGTACTCCCATGGGGACCACCGCATTCAATTCAACATAGCCACCCTTCCATACCCTCATGATCGGGTTCACGTTCAAACCCAAATCGAAATCAGCTGCACCGTATTCGGTATTCAAAATACTCACCAAAGCAGGACTCAAGACCAACTCAGGTCTTTCAAAATCGGTGCTGTCAAAACTCCAAGTCACATCTGACCAATCCCTCGTGTGGTTCATCGCCGATTGAACCACCAATGTGCTAGAGCAAGGATCTCCCACCTCAAGCCATTTTTTAACGCAAGCTGTGTCGCCACTCAGTGTTAATACATCCAAGCCTCGGTTGCCCACCACCAATTGAAACGCATGTGCTTGGTCCCCAAAAGTGGCGGCCAACAAACCCATGGCCAAACCGGCTGCGTCCATTGCATTCCATTGGAAGTTTTCTTGGTCCACCCACAAAAAGAGATCGTTACCTCTTTTGCCAAACTTGGCCTTTAAAAATCCGTTCTTAATCAACTCGTCCTGAAAATCAAAGGGCTTGATGTGGGGTAGGCGAAAGCGCTTGGATTTAACTCGTGTGGCACTTGTTGTTCCTGCTTCGCTGGAAGCTGGATTGTTGTTCTCTCTTACGGTGTTCAAAGGAACATTCACACCCACACCCAACCAAGACTTTTGGGTGACCTCATTGTGAGTCAATTGGTTGTTGAAGGTGATGAAGAGATCGGTCTTGTCGCTCAAAGGGTGTGCCAGCAAAGTGCTGTGAAGCCAGGTGCTTTGATCGGTGTGATCCATTGAGACGCGAGCCCAAGAGGATGGATTCCACTGAGCACCCCAAAACCCGCCCTTCAAGGTCGCATTGGGCCCAACCGCCTGGGCAGCACCCAAGGTCAATTGAACGGGTCCGCTTTGGTGGGTGGCCACCACATAATTGCTCTTGAAAGGCGAGGTTCCACCCAGTCCATCGGTTTGACCGATCGCCACTTGCATTTGACGACCGAGAAAAGACATGGCTTGCGTGGGAATTCGGTATTTGAAGGAAGCCGATAAATCACGCATTTGCCCGTTCGGGCAATTGGCATTGGTCACCATGTTGCAGTGAGGATTGTTATCCGCCAATCGGTAGCTCATCTCCAAACTGTCAAAAACACCCATTCCCAACACATTGTTGGATCCTTTGGGGTTGTTGGCTCCTGGAATTTGAAACTCACTCACAAACCCTACTTGACCCTCTGGCATCACATGAGCATCTGGAATGGCACCCAGACCACTGTAGCCGTTGGAAGTCATGAAAATGGGATCTGCTTTGAGCTCAAGAGAGCTCAAAGCACCCAGTGCAGTGATCAACAGAAAACCCAAAGCCTTTAATTTGGAGGGCTCAATGTCACGAACAGTCCGCTCTCGTCCCAGTCCATTGAGTGGACCTTCGCTTTTGGGTGAGTGAAATGGAAAAAGATTGAACATCATTGAAAGTCAAATTCAGTGCAGGCTGAACACCAATCAATTTGCATCAAGACTCGCCACATCCAACTGCCTGACCCACTCTTCCCAAGCGGGATCATCGGTGGGCAGCAAGGAGAGAATTCGCGATTGGGTTTTATACAAGGTCACAAGAACGTTGTTCAAGTCGCTCATGCGTCTGGCCACCAGCAACTCTGCGTTGCTGACATCGGTCCAAGTGCGAAGTCCTTTTTTGACACCAAACTCTGCGCCTCTTCTTTGCTCTTGAGCGGCAAGTACCAAGCCTCTGGCTGCATTGGCTTTTTCAATCAGTCCACCTTGTGAGGCCCAGTCTCCTTCGAATTGATTTTCAATTCTCATGGCCAAAGCCTCACGGTCAGCCACACTGGCTTGGTAGGTGGCATCGGCTTGGCGCTTGGTGGCCATCAAGCCACCACCCGCATACAAGGGAAGACTCAACTGAACACCCACTTGGCTGTTGCGGTATTGATAACCCAAGGTGTTGGTGGTGTCACTTTGCGCATTGGTGCTTTGACCGAATGCGTCCAAAGTGGGGTAATTGTCATACTTGGCTTGTTGTGCTTTGATCTCGTTGATGCG
>CAIKYO010000301.1 GCA_903831655.1 uncultured Burkholderiales bacterium | reverse complement strand
TTCATATTCTTTTGTTTTTGAATTTTCTTTGGCAAACGCTATCGCCTTTGCAAGTGCAGGTTTGTCCTCCTGCTTTAAAACAGTTATGCCGTGTCCACTGAAACCATCGACCGGTTTAACCACCAATGGCCAGTCATGGCTTTTTCCATCTTGCGCATGCAGTTTTGGAATAGGCAATGACAATTCCTGCGCCATATTTCTAAACAAATCTTTGCGATTGATGTGTTCGTTATCTCTTGTACTATCTATTCCAACCTTGCTATCCAAACGCACTGCAGCGCAGCTTTCATACGATTTGTCAGTGCAACCTGGAATTAAATACTCAAAATTATTCTTATCAACCAAATGCTGTAGTTTTTCTACGTTTGAATAATCCAGCTCATGGTAGTTTGGGCTAGTTTTTGCCAAACAATCATTGGCATTCGCACCCACCACATGCACCTCATAGCCCATCTTTTGCAAAGACTTATAAATGGGCAGGGATGAAAAATTTGTATCAACCAACAATACTTTTTGCATGATTTTTATAAATAAATAGTTTTGCCATCACGCGCTGCTTCGCTGACAGCCTCTGTCACCAACAGGTTTTGCAAACCATCTTGGGCACTGACTTGGGCATTGGCTGTTCCCTCCAATACATCGATGAAATGGCTCAATTGACCTGCCAACGGATTGGTTCTTTCCACCGGAATCACCATTTCTTCAAAGGGCGTCCACCATGAAGCCTCGGTATTGGGGGAATAGTAACGCAACAACATGGAAGGAATTGACAATGAACCCAAAGTTCCTGACACCAAATAAGCTTCGTCTTGTGGATAGCTGGCATAGCTGGGGTTTTCGCCACTGGTTTGCTCCCAACTTCTACAACTCGCAGCGGTATCAGACAATAAAAATGTGCCTACGACGCCATTTTTAAAACCGAAATTGATGGCTACTGTGTCTTCTACCTCAAACTGCCTGACCTCAGAAGATGCCATGGCTTGCACAGCCCCAATATCTCCGCACAAACTTCTGAAATTTCCCACCTCGTGAATCAAGTTGATCAATATAGGCCCGCCGCCTTTGACCATTCGCCATGCACCCATTTCAAAATACTTTTTAGGCTTATAAAACTGCGCGCTGCCCATGATAGACACCACTTTGCCAATTTTTCCCGATTGAATAATTTCTCTGGCCTTCACCATAATCGGGCTATAGGTGCGATGGTGCCCAACCAATACTTTCACATGGAGTGCTCGGGCTTTGTCTGCTAACTCGACACCTTCGCCCACCGTTGCTGTCATGGGTTTTTCAATCAGCACCGCTACTCCCATGTCAATGCATACATTGGCTTGTTCAAAATGATGCCGATTGGGTGATGCAATGATGACTCCATCCACCTTTTCAAGAGTCAAACATTGTTTTAAATCTGTATAAAAAGATACATTATTTTCTTTCGCATAATTCTTATGAATTGCTTTATCAGGCGCAACAATGGCAGCCAGTTCGCACCGTTGACTGGCTTGGATGAGTTTGACGTGTTCGCGCCCAATCAATCCTGGGCCGACCACTGCAATTCTTTTTTTCATCATGCGCTCCTGACTTGTTCCATGAATCTTCTCTGTCAGAGCTATTTAAGCAATATTCGCACCTGCATTGACGACACAAAAAAAAGCCGCCCCGAAGGGCGGCTTTCGTCATCTCACCTAAGCTGGAAAGCTTATTTGAGCAAGCTCAACACGGTTTGTTGAGATTGGTTGGCTTGCGCCAACATGGCTGTTGCGGCTTGCTGAACGATTTGGGCTTTGGCCAAGTTCGTGGTTTCAGTGCCGTAGTCTGCATCAGTGATACGGCTACGTGATGCGGTGATGTTTGTGTTCTCTGTGGTCAAGTTATTCACCACATAGTTCAAACGGTTTTCATAAGCACCTGCACGTGACTGGTTGGCAGAGACCGTGGTGATGGCTGCGTCCACAGCTTTGATCGCATCGGTGGCACCTTGAACAGTGCTGATGTCAATTTGAGAGACTTTCACACCGTTGTCTGCGCCGCCGTATGTGCCTTCTGTGAAGCCCATTTCGGTAAAGGCAGAGGTAGCACCTGCACCGTTGGAGCCACTGGCCACAGTGAAGGCTGTGTCAGAAGTCAGGATCACGCTGG
>CAIKYO010000300.1 GCA_903831655.1 uncultured Burkholderiales bacterium | reverse complement strand
CGTCGTTAAAGTATGCAGGTACTGTGATCACAGCTTCGGATACGGTTTCGCCCAAATAATCCTCAGCCGTTTTTTTCATCTTTCTGAGCACCTCGGCACTGACTTGAGGAGGGGCCAATTTTTTGCCTCTGACCTCAACCCAAGCGTCTCCGTTGTCAGCTTTGGCAATCGTGTAAGGCATCAAATCGATGTCTTTTTGAACTTCTTTCTCTTCAAATTTACGACCAATCAAGCGCTTGACCGCATACAAGGTGTTTCTTGGGTTGGTGACAGCTTGTCGCTTGGCGGAGGCACCCACCAAAATTTCACCATCTTCTTGGTAAGCAATGATGGAGGGAGTCGTTCTTGCGCCCTCAGAGTTCTCGATCACTCGAGTGGTGTTGCCCTCCATGATGGCCACGCATGAGTTGGTGGTTCCAAGGTCGATACCAATGATTTTGCCCATTTTTGATGCTCCTAAAGCGCTTCTCTTTGGATAACGCGTGATTTAAAAATTGATGATGTTCATATAGGGTTGACTCGACCGATTGCAAGGGTCTGATTCAAAACCCTTGTAATTAATTGGTTTGTGAGACCGTGACCAAGGCTGGACGCAGGATTCGGTCGGCAATGGAGTAACCCTTTTGCAGAACACTGACTACGGTATTGGGTTCTTGCTCAGCAGGCACCATGCTGATCGCTTGGTGTTGGTGGGGGTCAAATTTGGTTCCAGTAGGAGGCTCAATGGCAAGAACTTTATTTCTCTCAAGTGCGCTCTTGAGTTGACGCAAAGTCGCTTGTGCGCCTTCCATGATCTGCTCAGGTGTTGCATCCTTGAAGGCCAATCCAGCCTCAAGAGAGTCGATGACCGGCAAAAGGCTCTCGGCAAAAGACTCGAGTGCGAATTTTCTGGCTTTGCTAACCTCTTCGTCGGCCCTTTTTCTGGCGTTCAAAACATCGGCTTGACCGCGCAAGAACTGATCTTGCAACTCCGCTACCTTGGCTTGCAATATAGCCACTTCACTCATCGCTTTGGCCAATGCCTCCTCAGGTGTCGAGGGATCTACCGATTCGTGTTTTTCTTGGGAATGTTGATCCCCTTCGCTGGGGGCATGGGGAATCTCGGAGGAGGGCGAGTTCTCAGGATGAGTGGGTTCAGACATGGTGCTAAAAGAGGTAATTTAAGGTTTTAAAAGTCACTTGCATCGCCAGATGAGGGCAAACTGGCGCATTTCAAGTCTTTTTGTGAAGAAATTTGACGCTTAAACAAATCGCCCCTTGCGAACAAGGGGCGATGAGGGCTGTCTTTGGCAAAGTGCGGGTAAGCAGGCGTGCCAACTACCCTAAATTTATGGGAATGAAGGGATCAGTGATTGCCCCAAACGTCCTGTGCGGTCTCGATGACCAAGCGCAATTTATTGCGTTGCGCCTCAACTGCAATGTTGTTGCCATGAACGGTGCTTGAGAAACCACACTGAGGAGACAGGGCCAATTGTTCCAAAGGTGCGTATTTGGCAGCCTCTTCAATTCTCCTCTTGATTGAGTCTTTGGTCTCCATTTCACCAAATTTGGTGGTCACGAGTCCCAGGACAACAATTTTGCCTTTAGGTAAGAATCGAAGTGGCTTGAAGTCTCCACTGCGGTCATCATCGTATTCTAGGAAATAGGCATCCAAATTCATCTCAGACAGCAGTGCTTCGGCAACAGGTTCATAGTTTCCTGCGGCAGCGTGAGTGCTTTTGAAATTGCCACGGCATAAGTGCATTGCGAGGGTCATGCCTTCTGGTTTTTGAGCAACGACTTTGTTCACAAATGCTGCGTAACGGTGAGGCAATTCATTGGGATCATCTCCCCTTAGGCGAGCTGCTTCGCGCATTTTTTCATCGCAAAGGTAGGCCAAATTGGTGTCATCCATTTGCACATAGTTGCAGCCAGCTTTTGATAAAGATCGCAGTTCGTCGCCGTAGGCCTTGGCAACATCGTCATAAAACTCAGGATCGAGCTCTGGGTAGGCTGTCTTGCTGATCCCCGCACGGCCGCCTCTAAAGTGAAGCATGGTTGGGGAGGGGATGGTGACTTTGGGTGTGTGGCCAGCGCTCACATTGGCAGCCAAAAACTCGTAATCGGCCAACTGAATGTCTTTGGTGTGGCGAACCTTATCAACCACTTTGATCACGGGAGGAGCCAATTCCTCCGTTCCATCGGGTTTTTTGATCGTCACTGGAATGTCGGTTTTTACGCCACCGAGTTGTTCCAAGAAATCAATGTGGAAATAGGTTCTTCTGAATTCGCCATCGGTGATGCTTTTTAAACCCACACCCTCTTGAAAGGCAATGATTTCCTTAATGGCTTTGTCTTCAACCAAGCGCAATTGCTCGGGCGTGATCTCGCCTTTGGCCTTTTGTGCACGTGCCTCTAAAAGGTATTGAGGGCGCAAAAAACTACCCACGTGATCATAGCGGGCTGGAAGGATTTGATCTAATGGTTTGGACATGGTTTCTCCACAAAAAAAGTCCTTGGATCTTAATCGATTAGGAGATCAAAATGATTTGAAATCTTGAATTATTTTGAATTCACCATCTTCAAACACGCTTAGCAATGTTGATTTTTGAGACGTTTTAATGTCTGGGTGACATGGGGTAAAATTTAGGGTTTCTACTAAAGTGGTGGTTGTGTAGGCCCACAGGTTCTCAAACACCTTATCAGCAGAATTTAGCAAAGCCCTTAAAGGGCCTTTTTAACTCAAACTTCTTTCAAATTCAGTCATGCTAACTTTGCTCTTTGATGGAGTCGCCTACGGCATGCTTCTCTTTGTTTTGTCCGTGGGACTGTCGGTAACGCTTGGGTTGATGAATTTCATCAACCTCGCGCACGGTGCTTTTGCCATGATGGGAGGTTATTGCATGGTGTACTTGTTTTCGCACCTGCAAATCCCTTTTCTGATCTGTCTGCCAGTTGTTTTTGTAGTGATCTCCATACTTGGAGCGATCATGGAGCGCACTTTATACAGAAGGATGTACAACCAATCTCACTTGGATCAGGTACTTTTCTCCATCGGTTTGTCTTTCATGTCGGTGGCCACAATGGATTACTTTGTAGGCTCGTCTCAACAAACGTTGGTTTTGCCTGAATGGCTTCAAGGTCGTCATGAATGGGGTCAAGATCCCTGGACTCTGGGAGTTGGTAACTACAGGTTGTTCATCGTCGTGCTTTGTGCAGTGTTGACCTTGATTTTACAAACCGGACTCTCTAAAACAAGGTTTGGTTCACAACTTCGAGCTTCAGTAGATGACCCAGTCGTGGCTTCTGGGCTTGGCATTCCTGTTAATAAAATCTTTTTACTGACCTTTGCTGTTGGCTCAGGATTGGCCGGGCTTGGCGGGGCTTTGGGAGCTGAAATATTGTCCATTGAGCCCATGTTTCCCTTGAAGTACATGATCTACTTCTTGATTGTTGTGGCCGTGGGTGGCACCTCTTCCATAACGGGTCCACTTTATGCCTCTATGTTATTGGGTGTGGCTGATGTATTTGGTAAATACTACATCCCTCAATTTGGTGGATTCATTGTGTACGTTCTCATGATTGTGATTTTGCTCTGGCGCCCACAAGGCTTGTTTACCAAAGGAGTCAAGCGATGATGAGTTCAAACAATACGAATGAATTAGCAAGACTCAATCGAACCAAAACCTGGGAGTGGGTGGTTCTTGCTTTGATGCTCGCCTCACCTTTGCTATTCGCTGAGCGAGCGATGATGATCAATGAAATTGCCATCACTGCGTTGTTTGCTATTTCCTTGGATTTGATCTTGGGTTACAGCGGCGTCGTGTCTTTGGGACATGCTGCGTTTTTCGGCTGGGGCGTTTATGCTGCTGGTATTTTCTCAAAATTGGTCTATCCAGACCCCATTGTTGGCCTCTTATTTGTCGTTGCCACAAGCCTCATTTTGGGCTTGATTTGTAGCCTCACCATTTTGAGAGGGAGTGACCTTACCCGTTTGATGGTCACTTTGGGTGTTTCCTTGATCGGTCTTGAGTTGGCCAATCAGTTGAGAGATTTAACGGGCGGTGCAGATGGTTTGCAAGGCGTTGTCATGGCTCCAATTTTTGGGATCTTTGAATTCGATTTGTCCGCCAAGGTTGCTAGCATTTACTCCGTGTTAATTTGTGTACTGGTTTTGGTATTGGTTCGGCGTTTGGTGCGCTCTCCCTTTGGCTTTGGGTTGATTGCCATTCGGGACAATTCTTTGAGGGCCAGAGCCGTGGGACTCAATGTCTCTCGCCGTTTGATGGTGATCTATGCCATATCTGCATCCTTGGCTGGTTTGTCCGGCGCCCTCTTGGCTCAAACCACTGGTTTTGCGTCTCTCGATGTTTTCTCATTTGATCGCTCTGCAGATGTGATGTTGATGCTTGTGATCGGTGGGGTCGGCTGGTTGTATGGAGGAGTTTTAGGCGCTGTGGTATTTAAACTCATTCAATCTCAACTGTCCTCGATCACGCCTCAGTACTGGATGTTTTGGATTGGTTTGTTTTTGGTGATTTTGGTACTCACCGGTCGAGATCGAATCAAAGAATGGGTCGCAGGGATTACAGCATGAACAATTCGCAATCATTAAGTTCACCCCAAGTGGTCCTAAGCGCTCAAGGATTAAGCAAGCACTTTGGTGGAATTAAAGCGACGCAAAATGTCAATTTAGACATTGTCCATGGTGCTAGGCACGCTTTAATTGGCCCTAATGGAGCAGGAAAAACCACATTGATCAACTTGCTCACTGGTGTACTAGAACCCAGTGGCGGACGCATTGAACTCATGGGTCAAGATATCACCCACATGTCGCCCGATGAAAGGGTGCAAATGGGGTTGGTGAGAACATTTCAGATCAATCAATTGTTTGCCTCTCTCACTCCATTGACCACATTATTGTGGGTTGTTTCAAATAAAAGAGGTTTTGGCTCAAAGTGGTGGAAACCGATGGGAACCCATCCTGGTGTGCTCGATAGATGCAAGGAACTTTTGGAACAATTTCATTTGAGCGATGTGTCCAATCAACGTGTGAGTACGTTGAGTTACGGAAAACAACGCTTGCTTGAAATTGCGATGTCCTTGGCGTGCGAGCCCAAAGTGTTGCTCTTGGATGAGCCTGTTGCTGGGGTTCCCAGTGGGGAGAGAGATGAGCTGCTTCAGACTGTGGCGCAGCTGCCCAGCGATGTGTCTATTGTTCTCATTGAGCATGACATGGATTTGGTGTTCAGTTTCGCAAAACAAATGACTGTGCTGGTCAATGGAGCGGTGCTGTGCTCTGGTGAGCCTCAAGAATTGGCACATGACCCCCGGGTGAGAGAAGTTTATTTGGGCTCAACCGAAATTGCAGGAGCTGAGCATGTCTGAAGTCTTAAAGGTCACGAACCTCTCCTCTGGCTATAAACAGGCCGTGGTGCTTTCAAATTTATCCATGTCTCTTGCGGAAGGCGAGACCTTGGCTTTATTGGGGCGCAATGGGGTTGGCAAGACCACTTTTATCAACACCTTGATTGGTGCCACACAATGGCATGGTGGAACCATTGAGCTCGATGGTGTTGCAATTGAACGCTGGCCTGCCTTTAAGCGAGTAAGGGATCCAGTCATGGGGGGAATTGGTTGGGTCCCCCAGGAGAGAAATATTTTCAAGTCTCTCACCGTTCATGAAAATTTGGCAGCAGTGGCTCAAAAAAAGGCCAACACCCATTCCTGGAATACGGAGCGTGTGTATCAGCTATTTCCCAGGCTGGCTGAGAGAAAAGCCAATTTGGGTTTTCAGTTGTCCGGTGGTGAGCAACAAATGTTGGCGATTGGGCGAGCTTTGATGGTCAATCCCAGGGTGTTGTTGCTTGACGAGCCCTTGGAGGGTCTGGCTCCGATCATTGTTGAGGAGTTACTGCTGGCTCTTAAACGAATCACCAAAGAGGAAGGTTTGACGGCAATCATTGTT
>CAIKYO010000299.1 GCA_903831655.1 uncultured Burkholderiales bacterium | reverse complement strand
TTTGACTTTAAACAGCACCACGCCTCACTCTTTGCACTTGCTCATTGAAACCGCCCTTTGATTTCATTAAGAAATGCTACATTTTTCATATCAATGTTTGATTTTCAAAAAATTACAGTAGTGTCCCAACGTGGAAGATCTTAAATCCTGTAAGTGCTTGGATGCTTTTTCCCTTAATGCACCGGTGCTGATTCTAACCCTGTTGGGCGGTGCCCTCGCGGACCGGTCTGATTGGCGGCGCGTGATTGCATCCTTCCAGTCCATTCAGATGCTATGCCCGATTTTGCTGGTAGTGCTGTTGCTCACGGAAAGCGTGCAAGTTTGGGCTGTGATTTTATTGTCATTGGTGGTGTGGTGTGACCGATGCGCTTTCAATGCCATCTTTTCAATCGATCATTCCCAACATTGTCGAGCGCGATCAAATTGCGATGTGGATTTCGCTATAGTCCACGCAGTTCAACTTGTCGCGAATTCTGGGTCCAGCACTTGCCGGTATCTTGACGTCCACTGTGGGCTTCCCAGGCGCATTTGCGGTTAGCTCAGCTTCATATGTGCCATTTATCTTGGCGGCGTTATGGATTCTGCCAAGCAAAGTTACTGGGCCATCGATAGCCGAAGTTAGCGCCCGACTTTGGGATGGACGTGTTTTGGGGACCAGTGTGTGCGAGGTGTTCAATGAGCATAAGTTGAGGGGTTCTCTGCTGACAGTATTTGTCTCGGCCTCGCTCTGTGCGCCTCTAATTACCTTTTGATCATTGTTGGTCAAAAATGTTTTTCATGATGGTGCATATCAGTTTAGCATGGCGTTAGGAGCGTTAGTTGTGGGCGATTTGTTAGGGGCTTCGGGCATGCTGGCGTTAGACCCCAAGAGGGACCATCGCTTTATCAGCAGCGCTTTTGCTATTTGCTACAGCGTCATTTTCATACTTGCTTCTATCAACCCTTTTGCTTTTGGTTTGCCAGTTTTGCTGATATTCGCCGGTGTAACCATGACGATCATCAATACTTCAGCCAATGGGCTGTTGCAAACTCAAGTACCAGAGCTTATTCGTAGCCAGAGTGTCAGCATTTTCAGATGGTTCTGGTGGGGTAGTGGATTAGCTCATATATTACACACCAATCATTCAAAACGCTGCTTTTTTGAATTCAGAGAAAAATCAAGACAAATCTCAAATGTTTATGTAATACTTAAAAAGTGATAAAAAAAGAAATCATCAAATCCACTGGAAATGAAATTCAATGATTGCTTGATATCAATAGCAATAAGTAACGCCAATAGAATAACTGTTAGGATTTAGGCCTAGTTGACCTTTATCAGCTCCTGAAACATAAACATCAGTTTTTATCTTTAAGTACTTCACATCAATGTTAACACCCCAATTTTTGTCTAACATGTAATCAAACCCTATTTGTGCAACCGCTCCAGTGCTTGAAGAATTAACGGATGCAGCCCCATTCAAAATATTAGATCTTGTAAATTGAGTAAAATTACCGCCTAGACCCAAATATGGTTTAAATGCACCAAGATCTGTGAAATGGTATTGAGCAATCAATGAAGGTGGAAGTGCATACATATTACCCGCGGCAACTCCAGAGACATTTACATCCACTTTTTGAGGATAAGTTAGTGAAAGCTCAAAAGCCATATTCTGGTTGATGAAGTATGTAACATCAAATTCCGGAATAGTCACATTGGTAGCAGCAACATTTACACTCGACAATCCGTTGTTTTGCTGATTATTCCAATTTAATTGAGTAGCTCGAACTCTAATCAACCAAGGTTGACCAGCTTCCTCAGCCCAAGAGGTCGTTGAAGCCAATAAAAATATTGTCAACGGTAGAGCTTTTAATTTTAAATTTTTAA
>CAIKYO010000298.1 GCA_903831655.1 uncultured Burkholderiales bacterium | reverse complement strand
TAACATAATATACATCGTATCAAATAATATAAGGGATATACAAGGGTTAAAACGGTTTTGTTGCAGCGAACAAATGGCTAAGATTTCCATGCACATCAAAGGCGCATGCCTAGATCACTGATGTGCTTTTTTAGTATCCAACAAATTTCAATTTCTGCATGCAACAAGATATTCAATTTAATTCCAACGGGCTCCAACTCGCGGGTGTTTTGCACATTCCAGACGATTTAAAAGCCGGCGAAAAACGCCCTAGTATCACTGTGCTACACGGATTTGGCTCTAACAAAAATGGTGGCATTGCTTTGGTTGCTGCTGAAATTTTTGAAAAATTGGGCTACGTCACGCTTCGATTTGACTTTAGAGGATGTGGACAAAGTGAAGGTTCTCCTGGACGTGTGATTTGTTTGGAACAGGTCGAGGATGCGAAAGCCGCCTTTGATTACTTGGAAAACAGACCAGAGGTCGACGCCAAGCGCATGGGGATCATGGGATTTAGCTTTGGCGCTGCAGTGAGTGTTTACACAGCTGGCGTTGACCCTCGAGCAGCGGCTTGTATTTCCATGGGTGGATGGGGTGACGGGGCTAAGAAATTTAGAAAACAGCACGAAAGCCCCGAAGCATGGGAAAAATTCACATCCATGATGAAGCGTGGACAAGAGGAGCTCAAAAAGGGCGTTTCCATACAAGTTCCTCGCTTTGACATTGTGCCCATAAGAGCTGGAATCAGAAACAATTTGGCCGAAGGCGCCTTCATGGAGTTTCCTTTTGAAGTGGTTCAAAGCATGTACGACTTCAAAGCCAATGATGTGGTTGCCCAAATTGCCCCGCGCCCTCTATTGTTGATGCACCCTTCACTGGACACAGTGACACCAACCGAACAGTCTGTGGATCTCTTTTTAAGAGCAGGTCAGCCTACTGAATTGCACTTGATGGCTGAGGTGGATCACTTCATGTTGTCTGAGAACAATCGCATCGTTCATGCCGTTTTAAGCAATTGGCTGGATAAGTACTTCCCAGTCCATGTCAGTCTTAATTGACATCCCCAGGAACTTCACTATTAGAGACACTCACCATGACAGAGAAAACCATCAACGTAGATGGCGTCAATTTAAAGCGCCCTTTTCAAATCCGCAGACTTGGCCATTTTGGTTTGAATGTTGCCTCACCCAATGATTCCATGGCTTTTTATGGTGATTTATTGGGTTTTGAAATGTCTGACCCCTTGGACTTTGGGCCACGAATTCCAGAGCCAACGCGATCAGAGGTTGGTCCCACGGTGGGTTACTTCACCAGGAATGGAACCGATCACCACTCATTTGTTTTGTTTCCAAGGAAAGCCGTTAACGCAGCCAATCCTCATTACAAAGATCACCCCGAGCTCACCATCAATCAAATCACTTGGCAAGTCAGCACACTCAGAGAGGTAAGCCAAGGACATGATTGGTTTCAAAAAAATGATGTGAAAATTTTAAGATCAGGTAGAGATACTCCAGGATCAAACTGGCACTTTTATCCTGTGGACCCTTGTGGACACATCAATGAGCTCTACTACGGAATAGAGCAAATTGGTTGGAGTGGTTTGTCAAAACCACCAGAGATGCACACCATCAAGCACATGAAGCCCCCTCAACTTCCCTACCCTTCAGAATACTCTGAGGTGGAGCATGCACTCAATGAGGGGATCGATATTCATTCCGGTTGGAAAAAAGAAATCAGCTTAGAGGAAACATTTGATGTTGGAGGCGTGCTCTTGGCTCGCCCTTTTAAGATTACCAAGATTGGACCTCTACACTTGTGGGTTGATGATGTTGAAAAGGCGCTTCACTTTTACACGCATGACATGGGTTTGAGTTTGACCGAAGAGGTGCTGATCGAGGGTGAGAGATGTGTCTTTCTCAGAGCCAACACAGAGCACCATGCATTGGGGTTGTTTCCTCAAGTGTTAAAAAACAAATTGGGTCTGCATCTGCCCAACCCCTCCTCCCTTGTGTCCTTTGGTTTTCAGGTGGGCAGTTACAAGCAACTCCTTGATGCGGTGTCTTTCCTGACTGAGCGCGGCTGTAGACTCCATGAGCTCCCACAGGCCTTTAGCCCTGGCATGGGACACCATGTCTACTTGGTCGATCCCGATGGCTTTCTCATTCAACTCTATTGGGAAATGGAGCAAATTGGATGGGATGGAAAACCAAGACCCTCTACCTTTAGAAGAACCTTCAGTGCTGACCCCAAAGATTGGCCTCCCAGCATTGATCCTTTGAGTGACTCGTACTGTGGCGAGATTTTCTTGGGACCTTTGAATTAACACCCAGGAAGTTAAAACACCATGAAACTTTTTTATATGCAAAAAATCAATTGGATACTCTCCCTCCTTTTGGTATTTTGTCTTCCATGTGTCCACTCAGCCGACAAGTATCCCAGTAAACCCATTACAGTGATCAGTCCCTTTGCTGCGGGAGGATCGGCTGACATCATGGCACGTTTCATGGCGCAAAAACTAACAGATTCATTGGGTGTACCCGTGATAGTGGAGAACAAAATTGGCGCTGGAGGAGGCGTAGGATCCAATCTGGTGGCCAAGGCAAAACCCGATGGATACACACTTTTGTTGGTGACTGGGGGTTATCCTGCTCAGGCTGCTTTGGCCAAAAGTTCACCTTTTGATCCAGTCAAGGACATCACGATGATCTCCATGGTGACTTCGTATCCCTTCATCATTCATGTCCCCATTAATTCACCTTTTAAAAATTTAAATGATCTCATTGCCAAAGCTAAGAGCAGCCCAGGGTCTTTGAATTATGCAAGCTCTGGAATTGGGAGCATTCACCACTTATCGAGCGAACTCTTGAATGTCACCGCAGGTATTGAGACGGTTCACATTCCAACCAAAGGCGGAACAGGAGCCATGACAGAGCTCATTGGAGAGCGAGTGGATTTTCTCTTTGAAGCTCCCACGCTATCACTCTCATTCATCAAAGGGGGAAAGGTCAAAGCCCTTGCAGTGACAACCAAAGAGCGACTGAAGTCCTTGCCCGATGTCCCAACCGTTGGCGAAACACTCCCAGGTTACGAGGTTCGATCCTTCATTGGACTAGGGGTCACGGGTGGCACACCAGCGGACATTGTCAAAACTCTCAACACCGAAGTCAGAGCGATTGTCGATGACAAGGAAAATGCAAAAAGACTGGCCGATCTGGGCGGAGAGCCTCAGTCGAGCTCATCTGAGGATATGCAAGCTTTCGTTGCTAACGAATATCACAAGTGGCAACGTGTTATTGAGATGCGAAAGATTGAACGCCAATGAATTCCAAAACAGTCGTTCAACACCATGCACTCGGTGAATTTGTTACCGAATTGTTTGTGTCTCAAAAAATGCCCTTGGCCCATGCCAGGGATGTAAGCGATGCACTGCTTTGGGCCAATCTAAGAGGCGTTGATACCCATGGTGTTAGTCGCATTCAGATGTATTGTGAGATGATCAAAAAAGGGCACATCAATCCACTGGGTGTCCCAGAAGTGATTCAAAGTAGCCTTTCCGTTCAAGTTGTTGAAGCCCACAAAAGCGCTGGTCCAATCGCAGTCAAACGAGGCACCCTTTTGGCCTCAGAGATTGCCAAACAAACTGGCATTGGATTGGTGATGATCAGAAACACCACTCATACAGCAGCGATGGGCTATTACACCGAGATGTTGGCTCAAAAAGGGCTTTGCGCGATTGCCATATCGGCGTCCCGGCCCATGATGGCTTACCACGGCGCAGCTGGGGCTGGCGTCTCAACCGCTCCACTCTCTTTGGCCGTGCCGGCAAGGAACCAAAAGGCTGTGTTTTTAGACATGTCCTCGGGAATCATCTCCATGGGAAAATTAATCCAACACAAGCACCAAAACCATCCATTGCAAGAGGATTGGGCTCTTGATGAGCATGGAGCACCAACCACCGATCCTCAGAAAGCCACCATTCCCAGGCCGCTTGGAGGACCCAAGGGTTCTGGCTTGGCTTTGATGATTGAGCTCATGACGAGTTTACCGGTCATGAATCCATTGCTCTCATGCTCCATCACGGGCGCGAATGGGGGAACACGTCACAATCAAAATGCTTGGGTGATCGCGGTTGATATCTCCAAGTTTTGTGACATGGAGGATTATTTAACAGAACTAGATGAGACAGTGGCTGCCATCAAAGGGCTGCCGAAAATGGATCCCGCTGTCGATATTTTGATGCCAGGTGAGCGAGGTTATCTTGAGAGATCCAAGCGAGAGCAAAATGGGATTGGAATCACTCCCACGGTCATCAAGCAATTGAATCAATTGGCCCAAGATTTTGGCGTTAAAACGCCTTGGTGACACAAGTGATCAGAATCAATTTCCTTGGAAGAAGATCCTTTTGAGATCCTCAATCACCCATTGATGAGACTGTAGAGTTGCTTCTTTGTTGAACCCGGTCTTTGGATCCAAATGAACGCAAGCGTCTTGGTAAGTAAAGGGCAGGTTTGTGTTCACATTAATGAGCAAGCCATTTCTCTCCACAATATGGCAATTTTGAGCACTTTGAGCGCCTTTGCTAACTGTAGGCGTCTTGGCTCCAGATGAATTGTCAAAGCTGTGTGCTGCATCTTTGTATTCCACACCCGTGACCAAGGCACCTTTGGCACTCAAGCGTGCGAGCCAATTCTTACACTGCTCCTTAGAAGCGTAATCGTCCAACTCGCCATGAAATGCGTGAATGGGCATGGTGATCTCCTCATCCCTGTCGAGTTCATCAAAGCAAGAGGGATAAAAGGGATAGGTTGCAAGAGCTTTGAAATTGGGAGCCCACAACTGCTGTAAACGCTTCATTGAGGTGTAGATCACTGCAGTGCCACCTCTTGATGAGCCAATGAGTGCGATTTTGTTGGGATCGATATTGGGATGCTTTTGAAGCATTTCAACAGCACGAAAAGCATCAATGGTCCCTGCCAATCTCGCCAGTTTGGCTTGATCGCTGGAGACGCTCATGAGACCTCGTCCGGAAAAGCTATCGATCCCAAACGTCGCAATTCCTTGGGCGTTTAATTGATAAGCCCATGATTCGTTTGCAGGGTTGATTCCTCCTGAACCATGAACGATGACAACCAGGGGCAATTTCTTCAGATTTGAATGAAGTGGATATCTAAGTTCTCCAGCAAGGGTCACAGGCCCTGCGCTTTTGTCGCCTTTTAGAATTTGTTCATCCGTTAAGTTCAGACTTTGAAAGGGAATGATCTCAATGCGCGATGCATAGGCTTGCTCAACAATTTCCTCTGCCTTGGCGAATGTGATGAACACCAAACAAAAGGAAAGCGTCAAAAGTTTGAAGTAATTCATTTTAAAAAGGATGTTGCATTGAAAATATCAAATCACGGGTTCAGTGATCGTGATCATGGTGGTGGTCGTCGGACCAAAGGATCAATACATCTGCATCATCCCTGTAGAGATCAATTTTTTGGCCCATGGGTAAACAGACTTTGACCTCGACGTGTCCAAATGGCAAATCAGTCAATACTGGAATTTTTAAGCGCGCTCTTAGGCGTTGAATCACACCAGCCAGGTTGAATCCTTTGTCATGGGAGTTCAATTGATACCGATTGAACTGTCCCAAGACAATGGCCTTTTGTGCTCCAAGCACACCTGCATTCATGAGTTGATCAAGCATTCGTTCAATGCGATAGGGATGCTCGGCCACATCTTCTAAAAACAAAACACCGCCCTGGATTTGTGGGAAAAAAGGCGTTCCGATAAGGCTACAAAGCACCGTTAAGTTTCCACCCCACAGCAAACTGTCCTTGGCCAAATAACCAGACTTGGAGTATTTGGCAGGGGATTGATCCAAAAAGGAGTTTAGCGGCTTGCGCTTCAAGTACCAGCCTGTACCCTCGCCTCTTCCCAATAAAAAGTCATTCAAGCAGTTCAAGGTCAGCTCATCGGGCTTCTCGACAGCAAGATCGTCCATGAGGGTTGGACCTGACCATGTCTTGCAGCCCGTTTTCGCCAATACGGCAGCTTGAAAAGCCGTGAAATCACTAAATCCAATGAAATCGGTACCTGATTTGATGGCTTTTTTGATAGAAGCGTACTTGATTTGGGGCAACAAGCGAGTCAAGCCATATCCCCCGCGAGTCACCATGGCTACATCTGCTCCCGAGCTCGAAGCCCTTTCAATGGCACCAAGTCGAGTTTGATCGTCTCCAGCAAATCGTTCAAATGCCGATAATGCTGTAGGGTCAACTTCTACGTTGTGCCCCATGCTTTTGAGTAAAGAAACGCCTCGCTTAAACCCCTTTTTGTCGCGAATTGCACCACTGGGCGAAAATAAGTAAATATTGGACATAAATTGGTTAAAATGAGTTATAAAGAATCTAAAAAAGTTCCTCGGTTAAAAAACTTTGCTTTCAAAGTTTGCCACTGATTTAGAATTTCAAAAACAAAGCACCATTGTAGGCCCACTTCATGTCACAAACCTTTTATCAAATTTTGGGATTGGATCCAAAGGCTGAGGACGTGGTCATCAAAGCAGCCTATAAAGCTTTGGCTCAGAAATACCATCCCGATAAAGCCAAGGGTAATAAGGATAAGGCCACTCAGTTGATGGTTCGTCTGAATACGGCTTATCAAACTCTCATGGATGCAAACAGTCGACTCAAATACGACCAAAAACTCGAGCAAATCAACAAGACCCGGCAGGATGCGAGCCCCAATGCTTCAAAAGCGCAACCCTCAACACAGCCAAGCCAGCACTCGCAACCGCCTACCAAGCCAAATCCTCATCATGCGGCGAGACAACATCATTCGAGTTCACATGAGAACAATGCACCACATTCTCACAAATCCAAAGGAAGATTTGATGTTGATCTGATCAACAAAATTTTATCCAATCAAGTCGATGAGATTGAAATGGTTAATCTTTTTGAGAAGTTGTACCAAACATCCTTGGTCATCCATCATGGATTTGCGAACACCTACTCTTTCATTCAAGAGGGACAGAGATACAAACACGATTTCTCTAGCCTGAAGAAAGTGATTCTCCACAAGCTAGAGCATGAATCAAAGGTTCATTGAGCGCAAGGTCATTGCGCTTGAAAACCGCTGTTCTTAATGATCTGTGACCAGCTCTGGGTATAAGAGCGAACCATGTTTCCAAATGTTTTGGTGGGGATGTACTCAACATTAAGACCCATGGTCGACAAATGATCACGGACATCGGGTTGAGACAAAATTTTAGCCACAGCCTCAGAATACCGTTCAATCACCTGGCTAGGTGTTCCCGCTGGAGCAAAAAATCCATAGTACGCCAACTCTTCAAAGCCAGCCAAGCCAAGTTCAGAAAACGTTGGTACTTCTGGCATGGCGGCCTGTCTTTTCTCTCCCATGAGTGCAACCATTCGAATCTTGCCGGATTTATGGTTCTCAAGAAAATCAGGCACACCCGCAACACCTGCAGGTATTTGGTTTCCCAGCATATCGGCAATCATCGGGGCGCTTCCACGGTAGGGAGCCGCTTGTAGATCTAACTTGTATTTTTCTCCAATGACGTGAACTAAAAATTCCGGTATTGAAGCAGGAGCTGGGATGCCCACATTGCCTTTTCCACCTTGGGTGCGAACCCACTTGATGTAATCGTTGAAACTTTTTGCTGGTGAGCCACTCGAGAGTGCGATTCCGTTTGCAAATGTCGCAAATCCCACAACTGGCACAAAATCTGTAGCAGGTGAAAAACCTGGATTTTTAACGACCAAGGGCAAAATGGAGATGGTGTGGTCGTGTGATAAGAACAAAACGCTTCCATCGGCTGGAGACATTTTGAGTGCTTGAGCTGCTATCTGGCCCCCTGCCCCGGCTTTATTTTCAACCACGACATTGCTCCCCAAGGGCTCCTTGAGCTTTTCTGCAAATAAGCGAGCGATCGCATCGGTACCCCCACCAGGTGGAAAGCCCACCAATAACTTAATACTTTGTTGCTGTGAGTGCGCGATGTTGACGATGCCAAGCAATGAGATGCACAGGATATTTGCAAAAAATATTTTGAGCAATTTCATGTGAAGAGTCCTTTCTGTTCTTAGAACGAGGTCATTGACGTAAGCCTTGGTGTTAAATCATAAGGGCTAGATGCGTGAATCACCATGAAGATTTGTCATTGTATATTCACACAAATGTCATCTAATGTGTTTTTTCGATACTATTTAGATTTCAAACGATGAACACATTGCACAATCCGCTCATTAACTTTCGTTATTGGGTTCTCATTTCATTGGCGAGTATTTTTGGAACCAACACCGGTGATTTGGCCGTTCGTTTGTGCAAGCTCAGTGGTCTATTTCCAATCGATGGGCTCATGGGCCTAAAACATGCAGGTCCTTTGCCCATTTTGATTTTATTGTTTGTTCTTGTGTGGCAAACCGCAAAGAATAACCATGTCAAAACAGAGTTATTTTTTTGGTCTGCGATTTTGGTGATACGAACAGGGGCTACCAACATTGCTGACATATTGGCTGGTGATTTGCATTTCGATCCTCTGATGTGTTCAGTCGCATTCTTTGTGATATTGGCCATTTTGTCAGTTGTGTGGCAAAACCGCAGACCTAAGCCCATTGATCCTCACTTTGTACCTGATACAAATTTTGTGTACTGGCTCATGATGGCCGTTGCAGGTGTTTTGGGCACCATATTGGGAGATTACTTGGCCGATGAGTATGGTCTTGCAACAATGGCGCTCATCTTGTCGATATCAATGGTGACCTTGGTGCTTCTGGGATTCAAGAATGTATTAATCCTAACCCCACTTTATTGGTTTGGGGTCGCATTGGCTAGAGTTGCCGGGACAGATGTTGGAGATTGGCTGGCCAAAAGTGCCGAGAAGGGCGGCTCAGGACTTGATTTGGCTACGGCGACTGTCATCAGTGGTTTTGCATTTACGCTGACTGCTCTTTATTGGAGTGGCAGTCAGAATAAAGAGTAAAGATATAAAAAAGGCATGGATTCGTGGAGCCTGAGTTAAGTCATAAAATAGCTTTTAACCTTTTGGTGATCTTAGTTTAAAAGCTTTAAATATGAAAATCGGACTGCAGACGTGGGGAAGTGAAGGCGACGTTAACCCATTCATTGCCCTGGCTGCAGGACTTGTGAGGGCAGGTCACGAGGTCAAACTCTATATCACCGAGGTCTCTGAGAGAGATTACACCGCAATTGCGAAGCACCACGGTTTCGAGCTCATCAATGTCCCCAATCCCATATTGCCCGGCGTGGACATGTTGGCCAAAATGGGGGATGCCTTTAAAGCAATTCGTGACCCCAGTGAGCAACTCAAGATCATCAACCAATATTTTCTCTTTCCTGCAGAGACAGTGATGTTTGATGCAGCAAAAGAGTTGTGCGCATCTAGCGATTTGGTGATTAGGCATATTTTTTGTTACCCAACTCAACTTGCTGCTGAACTTGCACATGTTCCGGTAGCAACCCTTTACCCGGTTCATAACATTGTGCCCAATCGCCACCAAGCTCCCTTTGGTGCGGTCAATTTTGGAAGATGGGCCATCCCCTTGTGGTGGAAAATTGCTCAGTGGATGATCAATCGAATTTTCTTAAAACAAATCAATCGATTAAGAGTCGCGAACCATCAAAAACCCAACCAAGATGTTTTGACTCAAGCATGGAGCAACGATGAATTGAATTTGATTGCGGTGAGCTCAGCAATTTGTCCACCGGCCATTCCTTGGCCTTCGACATTTAGGGTTTGTGGCTTCTTGAACCCCTCAGCATTGAGTGAAGAGCGTACCCTTGAAAAGGACGTTGCCATCTTTCTAAACCATCCCCAAGCTCCTGTGTATTTCACATTCGGTAGCATGTTGGTTCCAAATGAGGTTTCTTGGTACAGCGTTTATGAAATATGGAGGGAGACCGTTAAAAATTTGGGTTGCCGCGCAATTTTTCAACTACCTGCTGATGATTTATCTCTATTTCCAAGTGATCCCAATATTTTGATCATTAAACGTGCTCCACACCATTTGGTTTTTCCGCAATGCTCGGCTGTCATCCACCATGGAGGAGCAGGCACGACCCAATCGAGTTTGCTGGCGGGTTGTCCAAGCATTGTGGTGGCTCACATTGCAGATCAACCTTTTTGGGCAAACGAATTAAAGCGTTTGGGCGTGTCACCAGGCTTTATGAGAAAGAGTGAAATGTCAACTCGACGTCTGACAAAATTACTCTCACGCATTTTCTCAAACTCAAATTACCGAGAAAAAGCAATTCAGATTTCACAAGCCATGAAAAATGAAAATGGAATCAGATCTGCTATCGAGGAATTGATTAATTTTGCGAACAAAAAAGATCAAAACATTTAATGATGTTTTAATTTTGCCTTGAAATCATTCGACCAGCTCTCAACTGATTTAAAGGTCGGATCAGCCTTGACCACATTTTCAACTTCTCTCCAAATTTCCTCATCGCTTTTGTCTAAATCAAGGGGGTCACCATGGGGTTGAGCTACATACCAAGGTGTGTCTAAATAAACCTCCACCGTGTTTTGTTCTGGATCGGTAAAGTAGATGGACAAGGCGTTTCCATGGCTAATGCCCTTCATGTTGGTTGCCCCCTTATCCAAAGCCTTTGTCCTTGCTTGGCGCAAAGCACTTAAATGATCCACTTTGAAAGACAACTGCATGACCGTGCTAACGGCTCCCTCTGGCCTATTTTGAGCCAATGCCAATTGATGGTGCTGGTTAGGTTGGCTACTCAAAAAAGCGAGCTTAAAGGGGAATGTTCTTCCATACCCCTCATCTGTCAAATGAAGACCAAAAACAGAAGTATAAAAATCAACCATCAAATCGACATCAAAACAAGATACGCCGACATGAGACAAATTGGGTGCATAAGCGTTTGTCATTTCGGACTCCCTTTGATCTTCAAATAATGGGTGCTAATCTCTTTAATTAGCGTTGACCATCATGAACTGAAACTGCTTCTTTGGTCAAACCACCCAAGCGCGAATGAACTCGACCTCCGGTGCCCATGAGCAAAGCGAACAATATTTCATTGGGTCTTGGTGCATCTTGAATGCCAATTTCCATTGAGTTGTAGTGACTTCGAACATAGGATGCATGAATGTAGTGAAGAGGAACCATGAGACGGTATCCAGCAGCAGCTACGGCCTTGCCTGCAGGTACCATGGCTTTGGGTTCTCCCAAAAGAGCCCTCATCGCCCAACCCCCTGCTTCGTGCCAGACTGCTCCGTGTTCAAGTTCTCCGTTCACACCCACGATAGCCGCTTTGCTGTAGACCTCAATGTTTTCCTTGCCCAGTGTGTCAACCAATTCTTGAGCTAAACCCGTTCCCAAGGAACGCAGTTCGGCCATAAACGGCATTAGATCTTCCTCATATCGACCGGCATATGGGTTCTCAATCACAGCGCAAGCGGCAGCCAATTTAAGCGGTTTATCAGCTACGGGTCCGCCCTCGTGATAAGTGGTTTCAATATTTAAGCTTCGTTTTCTGATCTTGATCAAGGACATGTTTATCTCACTGTTTGGGAATATTTGAATCGGCTACCAATTGAGTCCATCTTTGCAATTGACTTGACACCATGCTTTTCATCTCCTCAGGACTACTCGCCCTCACCTCTCCACCCATGTCCTCAAGTTGAGATTTGACGGATGCGCGTTGAAGAGATTTTCGAACCTCTTCGTTGAGTCTTGAGATAATGGCTTGCGGGGTTCCTGCTGGAGCCATGAGACCTGCCCATGATCGGGCATCGTAGCCTGTGACGCCTTGCTCAGCGACTGTAGGCACATCAGGAAGACCGGCCCATCGTTGTGGACTTGTGACGGCAATGGCCTTGAGCTTTCCAGATTTAATATTGGCAAGAGCTGCGGTGGGTGGCGTGATGATGAAAGGCAATTCATTGCCCAAAAGTGCGGTAATGGAGGCTGCATCGCCTCTATAAGGGACATGCAAAAACTCAACATGAGCGAGCTTGCCCAGTAACTCTCCTGCCAAATGGTGTCCCGTCCCTACACCAGCCGTACCATAACCAACACTTTGAGGTTTGTTTTTCGCATCATTCAAAATATCGGCAAGTGACTTGTATTTGGATTCGGCATTAACGACCAGGAGGAATGGAAAATAGGTAATGGTAGAGATCATCTCAAAATCGTCTACCGTTTTGTATTGCAATTTGTTGTAGATAGCCCCTGCAACGGAGTGCCCTCCCATGGCCAAGAGAAGCGTATAGCCATCTGGTTTTGAGCGAGCAACAGATGCTGCTGCAATGTTTCCACCTGCACCAGTTTGGGCTTCAACCACAATGGATTGACCCAGAGCGAGGGACATATCTGTTCCTACAACTCTAGCAATCGAATCTGCATTTCCACCTGCAGCGTAGCCTTGGACAATTTTGATGGGCCTATCTGGATAGGATGCTGTAAAGGCTGGCTCTGATAAGCCAGCCGCAGCCAATGCACCGTAGCCAATGAGAGTTCTACGTTTCAATTTTGTCTCCTCAAGAATAAGTGTTTTCATTTTCTTTGTTGAAAATCACTCACAAGCATGATTATTTCTGATCAACAATCGGGTTGCTCAATATGCCTATACCCTCAATTTCGACCTCACAGATGTCCCCAGCTTTCATAAAACGGGGTGGCTTTCTAGAAAATCCAACTCCTGAAGGTGTACCCGTGATGATCACGTCTCCAGGTGCAAGAGTGAAGATGGTTGATGCATAACTGATCAATCTAGCAGAGCTAAAGATCATTTGACCCGTATCTCCAGATTGCATGACTTCACCATTTAATCGCACTTCTAGTTTCAACTTTTGATCGTGCTTTAGTTCTTCACAGGTCACCATCCAAGGCCCAAAACCTCCTGTAGATTCAAAGTTCTTACCCGCAGCAATCTGTTTTGCGTGGAATTGGTACTCTCTTACGCTGCCATCGTTGTAAATGGAGTAACCAGCTATGTGGTTAGGAGCATCATGCTCAGAGATGTTGCGTCCCCCCTTACCAATGATCACGGCCAACTCACCCTCCCAGTCCAAAGAGTCAGATACTTTAGGGCGAACAATAGGTGCGTTGTGGGCACATTGAGAGCGCCATACCCTTAAAAAGATTGGCGGCTCTTGAGAAAGTTCTACTTTTAAACCTGCACCTAAAGCCTCTTGGTGATGATCCATGTAGTTGCGAACTGCGCAAACAATTTTTTCTGGTTTCGGGATCACAGGCAGTAACTCCACTCCAGCAAAGGGACCCACTGCGTGTCCTTTTTCGACCAATGTTTCACGTTGATCAAATAAAGGACTTCCTAAAAACTCTGCCAATGTATGTAGACCCGTTGTCTTTGCCATGTCAATGACCTGGTCATTGATAACCGCTCCCCATGACTCATGACCATTGTGTAAGTAGGAAATTAATTTCACAAAGACTCCTTTTGATTTTTAATCTGTTCATTGCATTAACGCATTAAATTAATTATTGTGCACAAAAACCACTTTTAAGCATGGTATTTACCCGAGGCATGTCTCATTTGGGCTTGCTCTGGAATATGATTGAAAAAAAATGAATCAAGCGAAATAAGCATGAATCCAAGCACAATCGATGATGAATTACCTTTGGCCGAATTGGCTTACAGAGAACTTCGTCGCGCCATTGTTCGTTGCGAGTATGAGCCCGATGAAAGACTTAGAGTTGAGGAATTGGGTAGACGCTTTGAGATCAGCAATACTCCCATTCGAGAGGCATTGAGTCGATTGGCTGAACAAGGACTCGTCCGGTCCATTGATAACAGGGGGTTTAGGGTTGCACCGCTTACGGTGGAGGGCATATCAGATTTGACACGTGTTCGTCTCATCATTGAATCAGAGGCATTGCGTGATGCCATTCAAAATGGAGATGACGTCTGGGAGGCTAACATGGTTGCGAGTGCTCATGCACTCTCCCTCATTGAGCAACGCTTAGGCCAGACACATGTCGCACTAGATAACAATTGGACAGAGCGCCACCGTTCATTTCATCTGGCAGTCTACTCAGGCTGTAATTCCCCGTTACTCAAGGTCATGGTCGAGCAGCTCTTTGACAACGCCGAGCGCTATAGAAGGTATTCTGCAAGTCACCGTCAAACAGAGCGTATCAAGCACGATGAGCACACAAAAATACTCAATTGCATACTTACAAGAAATGTAGATTTATCTCTGGAGCTTCTAAGACAACACATTGTCTTTACCATGAACACTGTCACAGTTGCTCTTTCAGCATTGAGTATTAAAAACCCAAAAAAATAAGACTTGATTTAATTGGCTACAGGCGTTTGACAGTTGCCGTGAATGTTAATTCTGACCACTTTTTGATGAAACAAAACATCATGGTAGCCGTTGAACTCAACTGTTTTCCTGTCTAATGTGATTTGACTCTCACGTCCATTTTCTTTGTTCTTGGTTCTAGCACCCAAGATTTTCATCGTTGAAAGATTGGTCCCAGCGTTGTCAACCGTCTCGATGGAGTTGACGATCATCGCAAAGATTTTTGGCTCATTGATATTGAAGAAAATATTATTTCCTATGACATGAGACTCCATGGTAACGGGTCTTACCTTGAGCTCTAAATTGTTCATCTCAGGAATGATGCCTCCTAACTCACACTGTATGGTGTAGGTTTGAGCTGAGACGAGACGACTCAAGCTTAAAAGACATAATATCAAGAACAATCGAGACATAAAAAAACCGCTTAAGCAACACAAGAAAACTTGTGATGATTAAGCGGTTAACGTAATTAGATTTGATGGAATTTGCTCTTGATTTCTTCCTCACTCAAGAGCTCAATCGATTCAGCTTTGTCGTGCGTAATCCAATTTCTTTGAACCATCAGACGAAGAATCGTATCGCGTTTTGCGGGTGGCTCCGCATCTTCCATGACCTGCTCTCCAAAGAGCATCACCATGATCGTTTTACCAACAATGTTCAACAAAATACCAAACAAAACCAAGCCAAGTAACATTGTGACACATGCGATCGCTCGGCCCCCAGCTGTAACGGGGAACATATCCCCATAACCAGTCGTTGTAAGTGTCACCATACACCACCACATTGAGGCAGGTATCGATGTAAAGAAGCGCTTGTCCTCAGGAACGATGTTTCCGCTAATTGGGTCAACTGGGAAAAACTTGGAAGCCTCAGGAGGGGAACCCTCTGGCAAAGGATGGTCTTTCAATTGTGCATCCAAGGCAGCTTGACCTGTGGCCAAGGCATCAGGAGAGTACAAATTTCCTTCAACGTAGAACATCAATGTGCTAGAAATCATCACCACTGAAAACAACGCAATGAAGTAAATTCTTAAGTTGGTGATGATGGGATTGGAGGATTCAACACTATTGATGATGTTTTGCAAAGCAATTCGAGCCATTTTGAGTACTCGAAGCACCCTTACCACTCGAAGCACTCGCAAAACCTTGGTCCCTTGAAGTCCTGCGAAATTCAAGACCTGAAGGAAGGTGGGTAAGATAGAAATCAAATCCACCAAGCCCCAAAAGCTAAAAATGTATTTGATTCTGTCTTTAGCAAAATAGACGTTACCTAAGTAATCAAATGTAAAAAATGCAACTGCAACATATTCGATCAAAAGAAGCCAGTGAACATTTTCTGATGCAAAAGGCTCAAGCGTTTCTGCGGCTAGGGACAAACAAGATACAAAAATCCAAAAGTTGATGATGTTCACCCAAAACCGAAATACAGAAGAGATGGGGTCTGTGAACATTTTTCCGATGAAGGAATCATCAATTCGATGCGTTTCAGAAGTGATACTCATTTTTTCCTCAAAATGGATTAGGTAAACTGAATTTACAAACTTAAATAATCACACGAGTTAACCTCAATAACTTATTGGTTCAAGAGGGTTTTAGTGTCGATAGAAAGTAAAAGAGTGTAAATTTGAACACAAAATAACAAAACAAACATCAATAATTTCACTGAGATCC
>CAIKYO010000297.1 GCA_903831655.1 uncultured Burkholderiales bacterium | reverse complement strand
TTTTGATCATTTGTACCGAGAACTTGCGAAATAGATCTTGCAGCGCGATGATTTAACCGTGGCCGATGTGCTCGGCATGCACACGATCTTAATACAAAGGTATGGCGGCGCGGGTGGTGTTCGTGACCCAGGCGCCCTCGAAGCAGCCCTGTTTCGACCACAAACGGGTTACTACGACGATATCATCGCTGAGGCTGCAGCTTTGCTTGAAAGCCTTGCTATTAATCATCCCTTTGTGGATGGCAACAAGCGTATTGCTTTTGCGGCCGTCGACGTGTTTCTGCGTATCAACGGCTGGTGCTTAAAGAGGCCACCATTGGTTATTCACGAAGAGATGCTGCAGATGTTCGAGGCTTGCACGTTTAATATTGCCCACCTTGAACCGTGGCTGCGAGGTTTTGCCGTCACTCAAGAGTGATGGTGGTTAGTATCCCTCCCGCAGACCAAAAGCAAAAAACCTGAGATTTCCGCACCTCAGGCGTTTTGTGATGAAGTATGTTCTGGGCCGCCAAATAGCAAGTAAATACGCCCCTTATTGGGGCGTATTTCTTTTCTGCCTAAGATTTGCCGACCCATTAAGTCTAGTCGTTCACGTCTGCTGGCTTTTCAATCTCTCTGATTCCGACTTTGACTGCTTCAAATCGATTGCAGGGTCGACCCATATCCCGGGACTGATGGTCAAAGCTTTTCTCCTGTTTAAAAATCATGACCAAATTTGGGAAATTCACGCCTCGCTCAAACTTGCCCATGTGCTAGCGTTCAATAGCAGCAATTGCTGGCAACTTCTCTTGGGACGACTCCAACTCAAATCTGCTTTGACCCACAGCCTTACCAAAATATCTGTGTGAACGACAAGCACATTGCAGCGCCCGCCCGCTGCTAAGTCCTAGTGCTGGTGACGAATAACATGGGGGAGTTCGCACGGTTGCCTGCGCCGCATGCATAGAACTGGATCCACACCGCGCAGTAATTTACGAGTTGTCGTGCATCAGCATCACAAAAGTGGGTCGACTGCTACGCCAAGTTTGCCACGATAGCTGCAGTTGTCTGCAGCACACCACAGTGACTGCTTTGGTTGCATCATCAATTCAAAGTAAGTTATTTGATGCTCAAAATCCAGTCTGTAATTTTCTTCAAGTCCGCCGGTGACAAATTCGGATGAGGCGGCATGGGCAAGTCGCCCCATTTGCCTGTGGATCCGTTTTTGATGCTGGCCGCCAAGACGGCGTTGGCATCAGCTTGACCGGCGTATTTTTCTGCGACGTCATGAAAAGCCGGGCCAACCACTTTAACCGATACCGCGTGGCAGCCCAAGCAATCGCCTTTCCTCACCAAGGCTTCTCCAGCTTGGGTTGCCGCCAAAGATGACCGTGGCAGCACTATAACGGCGCTTATTGAAACCAATAGCAGCGCAGTTTTAAATGAGTATTTTTTCATGTTTTGGTGCTTGCATTGGCTTCAATTACCCAGATTTTTGAGCAAGGAAGCTTGAACAATTTCAATCCAATAACCGTCAGGGTCTTTAATGAAAACTACATTTTTCATCTTGCCTTGGTCGGAACGCTTGATGAATTGAACGTGGTTTTCATCAAACCAAGCTGTGGCTTTGTCGAGGTCTGGCACAGAAAAACAAATGTGCCCAAAACCTTGTGGCTGTGAATTTCCATCGTGGTAATTGAAGTCGGGGTTGTTCTCGGTGCCCCAGTTGTGGGTCAACTCCAAGATGCCCCTTTGACTGAAGGTGTAGGCCATGCGCTCGCTTTGATCCTCTGGCACTGGTTGACCTTGGATAGGGTGTGCTAAGAAATACAGCGAGAAGTTCGATTCTGGGAAATCCAATTTTCGCAGCACCCGTAAACCCATGACGCGGGTATAAAAGTCCAAAGCTATTGCTGGATCTTTGATTCGCAGCATGCTGTGGTTTAAAACAAATCCTTCGGTCTGCGAAGGGGCTAAGGCGCTCACACCGGGTAAATTTTCTGTATTGAAGCTCATGGGGTTTTAGGAAGATTCTTATAAAACGAGTTTGTGATCAGACGCTCAGGTTGCAAACTTAGCCATCACCACATTGGACTCTGGCTCTTGTTCACCTTCGATTTTTTGTAATTTCAGCTCGGCGCTTAAAAGCGCCCTCCGCAAGTACCGCATGCACGTGACCCGCAGAAATGAAGCAAAATTTGGCACCTCACCTCGGTGCTCTAATATTTCGCTGTGAAACTGGCAGATCAGTGCATTCGTTGTGCAGCCTTCGACCTCGGCCATTTCAGCCAATATGTCCCACGCCATGTTTTCCAGTCGAATACTGGTCAGCACGCCTTTGATGCGAATCGATCGGGTTCTTTGCTCGAATTGAATCGGGTCGGCTTTGACAAAATATTCGCACATGATGGGGAACTCCTTGAGAAAATTTAACCAAATGGTTGGGCTGCTTTAAATGGAACGCTCTTTCATTTGCTTGGCAATGTAGTCTGCTTGGCGAATTGCCAATGTTACGATGGTTAGCGTAGGATTTTCAGATCCACCAGTGGTGAACTGGCTGCCGTCGCTGACAAACAGGTTGTTTATGTCGTGCGCTTGGCCCCACTTATTGACCACGCCATCGCTGGCCTTGGCGCTCATGCGGTTGGTGCCCAAGTTGTGGGTCGATGGATAAGGCGGTGTGCGGTAGGTGCGAATGGCACCGGCTGCTTGGTAAATTTTCTCGCCTTGGCTGAATGCGTGCTCACGCATGGCCATGTCGTTGGGGTGATCGTCAAAGTGGACATTGGGGACCGGACTGCCCCACTTATCTTTGACATTGGTGTTCAAGGTCACCCGGTTGGTTTCACGGGGCATGTCTTCGCCCACAATCCACATGCCTGCGAGTTGGCTGTAATGCTCCATCCACCAAGCGAAGTCTGCTCCCCACTTGCCAGGATCCAAGAAGGCTGCCATGAAAGGCACTCCCAACGACAGGGTTTCCAGTTCGTAGCCGCCCGCAAAGCCACGACGTGTATCGTGTCTTGCTTCATCACGCACAATGCCTGCCATCGTAGTGCCTCGGTACATGTGAACCGGGTCTTTGAACGCAGC
This sequence comes from uncultured Burkholderiales bacterium, assembly GCA_903831655.1. Classification (GTDB taxonomy): domain Bacteria; phylum Pseudomonadota; class Gammaproteobacteria; order Burkholderiales; family Burkholderiaceae_C; genus Limnohabitans. Next base: position 41,021 of record CAIKYO010000297.1, on the reverse strand, counting down.
GTAGACAGAGCCCGTCATGTGTCGCATGTAATTGCGGCCCACTTGACCCGATGAATTGGCCAAACCGTCTTTAAACATATTGGAGGCCGACATCAAGAGTAGTCGAGGCGACTCAATCGAGTTGCCAGCGACGCAAACGATACGCGCTTTTTGACGGTGTTCATTGCCATTTTTGTCAAAATACACGACTGCGTTTACCTTGCCCTCGGCATTGTGCTCGATGCGTGTCACGTGCGACTCGGGGCGAAGTTCGAAGTTGCCGGTGGCTTCCGCCTTGGGAATTTCGGTGTACAACGTGGACCACTTCGCACCGCTCTTGCAACCTTGGAAGCAAAATCCCAATTGCATGCAGCGACCTCGTCCATCGCGCGGTTGGCTATTGATCGCCATGCGGCCAGTGTGCACTTCTCCGTAACCCAGTTTTTTAGCGCCGGCGTACATGATTTTGAAGTTGTTGTTCCCAGGCAAACCAGGAATTCCATTGGTGCGTGTCACACCCATTTTGTCTTCGGCTTTGGCGTAATAGGGCTCGAGCTCATCAAGTGTTAAGGGCCAGTCCAAGAGGTTTGCTCCCGCCAAATCTCCATAAACCTGACGTGTTCTGAATTCGTGTTCTTGGAATCGCAAGGATGCACCAGCCCAGTGGGTGGTAGTGCCTCCCACAGTTTTGCAAATCCAAGCAGGTAAGCCCGCAAAGTCTTTGGCGATGCGCCAAGAACCTGAGGTGGTGCGGGGATCGAGCCAAGCCAATTGGCTGAACGACTTCCATTCGTCGTTGATAAAACTGGCGCTCGATTGACGGGCACCCGCCTCCAAGCAAACTACTTTGATGCCTTTTTGGCACAACTCATTTGAGAGCGTACCGCCACCTGCACCCGAACCAATGACAACCACCACAGAGTCATCGTTGTAATCAAATTTAGCCATTTCAGTCTCCAATTTTTTAAAAATTGACGTTCAGTCCATTAACCGAGGAAGGGTGGGGGGCTGGCTTCAGCAGGTGGATTGGGCAACCATTTCAGGTCTTGGAATCCGCGTGTGATGTAACCGCCCTTCTCCCAAGCCGAGCCGGGATAACCGAAAGCAGCAAAAGCCATATCGTTGTCGTACAAAGAGGTGATGCATTGACCGCGAACCTTGGCAAAGAAGGGGGTGTCTTCCATGGGGTGAATAATGGCCAGGCGCTGGTCGTTAGTGAGCTTGGAAAAATCACCGCCAGCTGCTTTGTTCAAGCTAGCGACACCATCTTTCAGTAACTTCGCAGTCGCCGCATTGCTGTTGGCGCCACCGTCCAAATCCTTGGCCAATAGAGCATAGACAGCATCTGGTAATTTCTTGTGTGGATATAAGGTACGTCCCATGGCCATGAGCACTTTACCTTCGTCAGATGTCAATGTTTTGAGTTCCAGCGCCCAAGCGTTCGAAGGGGCCAATGCCGCCAACACAGAACCGCTGGCGATAATGCCAAACAAAATCCCAGAACCCTTTAAGAATTCTCGACGAACCAAAGGCATGTTCACTTTCTGTACCACGCCACTCTCTTCATCACAGCCTGATGCATCAGCTTGGATGCCAGTTTCAGCGCCAATAGGAATTACTCGCATTTTTATCTCCTTGATACAACCTAACGGTTAGTTGAAATGCAAGTGCCAGTGTTGTCCTTTTCAAGTTGACCAAGGTTGTATCCAATTACAACCAAGGGAAAGTCCCAGTTTGTAGAGTAAGAATGGAACTTTTTTCTCGCAAAATCAAAAAAAAATTGGTTGGTGCGCTCAGAAAGTAAGTGCAACTTTTATTAAAGGAAAATGTTGCATGACTAAAACCTACAAACAACTGACGATGGACGAGAGAACTTTTATTCAATTGGGATTGATGGTGGCTATAAAGGAAGGCCAAATGTCCGAAAGGGCTAGTGTATAGACCGATAGTTTGAGGCTCCCTTTTTTCAATCTATCCAGATTCGTAACAAGATTATTTCCATTGTGTTTTGCTGGCTTAGCAAATTTCAATATTGCTACCTTGCAGGCATCGAGCTGAGGGCTGAACTTGCTGTTGTTCTGCGCTCATTGGTTAATGGTCACTGACTGACCTTTTGAAATCACGATCCAAAAGTGTTATTCGATTTTGATACCGGTTTTGTGAATGACATCCCCCCAACGCTGAATTTCCTCTTTCACAAAGTCTCCCGAGCGAGAGGGGGACTCGGCCATGATGTCAAAAGCAAAGGATTGAACTTTTTCTTGTATATCTGGCATTGCAAGAACTTTAGAGAAGGCCTCATACCACCGGGCTTGAATATTGGCTGGTGTACCGGCTGGTAGGAAAGCTCCTACCCAAGTTGAGTCCAGCATATCTGCATAACCTAGCTCAGCCAGAGTCGGTACATCGGGCAGAGTTGAGAGGCGCTTTGGACTGGAAACAGCCAGCGCTTGGAGCTTACCGGCTTTGATGTTTTGAAGTGGGCCCGCAATCGCCATGCACCCAACTTTGGGTTCGCCTGCTACGACCGAGCCAACTGCTAGCCCTGCTCCTCGGTAATGAATGGCAGTCATTTTTACTTTGGCGATGAGGTTAAAGAGTCTCTCAGCCGTTAAATGCGGTGCAGTACCACTTCCAGGGGTGGCAAAAGCCATCGGCGTGGTGCGAGCCATGGTGATCAATTCAGCGAGTGATTTGATGTTTAAGCTAGGGTGAACCACAACGACATGTGGTTGTGTAGCTGTGATGGTCACCGGTAGGAAATCCATTTCTGCGTTGTAATTGGATTCTGGGAACTGAGTATTGATTGCAAAGGCGGTGGTGGTGAGCAAAATGGTATTGCCATCAGCGGGCGACTTTGCCACCAATTGAGTGCCTATGTTTCCGCCTGCACCCCCTCGGTTGTCAATGACAATGGATTGGCCTAAATTCTCAGACAATCTCGGCAAAATGAGTCTGGCGATGGCATCGGGTGGACCACCTGGAACAAAGGGAATGACGATGCGCAAAACTTTGTTAGGCCATTTGGTTTGCGCCATGAGTGGAGTGACGATGCTCGCAGAAAACCAGGACAATAGAGTTCGTCTCGCAATTTTCGAGGTTTGATTTGAAGCGCGAAATAACATGGAGTTCTCCTTTTTCAAAATATTTTGCACATGATTTCAAAAAGTGCGTTTTGTCCCTCAAATCCAACGCCTGGCCGCTGTGAGATGGAGAGCATTCCATCTTCAATTTTTGCGTCGTCTGTGAATCCTGCAAAGGGTCCAAACACACCGGGATAGGCTTCGCACCCACCAAGACCAAAACCAGCAACGGCACTGAGGGTCATGAGATTTCCTGCGTGAGGGAAGATTTGGTGCTTGGACCAAGAATGCTCTTGGAGGACATTCAAAGTTTTGGTGAATTGAACAATCCCGTAGGATTGAGGTATGTCAACTTGCAAAATATCTTGACCCGCTCTAAGTCCACCATAGAGCAGCAGGTTGCGAACATCTTGAGTGGAAAAAAGATTTTCACCCGTTGCCAAAGCATGCGGATATTCACCAGCGAGTTCTGACATCAGTTTGAAGTCCAAAGGATCCGTGGCCTCCTCAAACCATCTCAGACCATAGGGGGAGAGAGCCTTTGCATATTCCCACGATCGATTTCTATCCAGCCCTGCATTGGCATCGACTGCCAAGCGCTCAGAAGAGCCTAGAACTTTGATGGCTGTCTCTAAGCGAGCAATGTCCTCACTCAAACTCGCGCCGCCCACTTTGATTTTCATGGTCGTGTAACCCTCGTCCAAGCGCTGCCGAATCTCACCCTCTAAATGTTCAAGTCCTTTTCCGGGGGCATACCATCCCCCGCCTACATAGCAAGGCACCTTGTCTAGGTATCTACCACCGTTATAGCGATTGGCCAAGACAACGTGCAAAGGCAAATCTTGTGCCTTTGCCAAAGCGTCCCAGATTGCAAGTTCAATGGTGCCCACTGCGATGGATCGTTCTGTGTGGCCTGCTGGTTTCTCCCTTTTCATCATGCAAGCCAAGGCAGCAGCTGGATCGAGGAGACCCGTAACCGGGTCTTGGAGGCTCTGTGGATCGGCCTCGCACAGCCTAGGAATCATTCGTTTTCGCATCACGTCACCGCATGCATAGCGACCTGTGGAATTGAACGAAAAGCCAATGACAGGTTGGTTATTGCGACGTAAATCGGTAAGTACAGCGACAACTGAGGTCGTCATTTCACTGAAATCAAAGACTGCATTGCGCATGCTGGAGCGCAACGGGACGCTGATTTCACGAATGTCGAGGATTCTCACGAGCTCAAAATCTCATAACGTATAGCGTAGGCAGAAAGTACCTTGTCTACTTCTTGTCTCGTTTGAATCTCTGAGGGGTGAATGGATACTTTGAGAAACAATCCACCTCCCACGTATTCAACATCTAAGGTCCAGTGTCCTCGAATGCCCTCAAGTGCTTGGGAAAACGCACGCTTGGCTGAATCAATTTGGAGCAGATGCTTTTGAGGCTTACCAACACTGGTCAACGGAATTTGATCAAGAAAAATGATTTCTTTTGGAATGGCAACTCTCTCATTGATATGAGAGCTTGCAAAGTCAAGCAATGCATGCTCCGAGATATGGGTATTGGGTTGGAGTTGAACGTAAGCAATGGGGAGTTCACCCGCATGTGCATCGGGTTTTCCAACTGCAGCAGCCAAGGCGACATGAGGAGAGAGCATCAGTGCGTCTTCTATCACCTGTGGCTCAATATTATGTCCACCTCGAATGATGATGTCCTTTTGGCGGCCACTGATGCGAATGAAGCCGTCCTCATCAAGTGAACCAAGATCTCCTGTCACCAAGAGACCGCCGGATAAAAATACCCCCTTGTTTTGTCGAGGATCTAAATAGCCACCCGATACGCCTGGGCCTCTTACAACGACCATGCCCACTTCATTGGTATTGCACCTGCGCTCGATGGACTCTCCATCTTTAGACATTTTGGCAATGATGAGCTCAGTGTAAGGAATTCGCAAACCCGAAAAACCTCTCCTGAATTGTCCATCTCGTGGGTCCAAGGCTGCGTGGCTGGTATTTTCCGTCAGTCCATAACTCTGCAAGGTGTTGCAACCGGTGTTTTGTAAGAGGCGTTCTTGAACGGAAACAGCCATTGCGGTCGAGCCAGTGGCAAAGTAGGGACGCAGTGAGGAAATATTCTCGGATTTAGGAGGTTGCTTGGAGAGGACCGACAAGGTGGTTGGAACCCCAGAGATTTGAGTGATTCCAAAACGCTCCACGTATCTCCAGTAGTTCTCGATGTATTTCTTATCCCTTGCGCCAAAGAGACTGGGTATGACAGTGGTTTGTCCATCTGCAGTGCTCACCAAGCCTCGGACCAATAACCCACCAATGTGAAAGAGTGGAGTGTCTGAGAGCACGACATCATCGGGTGTAAAAGCCAAGCCTTGATTTGCCGCCCATTGTCGGTAAACCATACCACCGTGTAGGATTTTCACAATTTTGGGGTGACCGGTGGTACCACCCGAGTGAACATAGCACGCAATGTCAGACCTTTGTGCTGTGGGTCGATCGAAATCAAGTTTGCTGCCAGTAAAGTGCTTTGCTTCGGTCAATAAATCGTGTTCGTAAGGTTGTCCAAAGGGGTCGTGAACCGAGAAAAGTTTGGGTGCATTTTTAATCTTAGAGATGGCAGCTGTGACGTTTTCCCAAATTGAAAAGCCTGGTGTGGGGCCAAGGGCAATGACGGCTTTAACGCCTGCTTGTGTGATCAGATCTTCGATTGCAACGGAATCGTACATCCAGTTGATGGGAAATGGTCTTGCAGCTAAAAAGCCACCAATGAAGGTGGCAAAAAGACCAGGAACTGTTGGGCTTACGATAGCGACAGGGTCATCGGCATTGATTCCGCTCGAGCGCAAAAGGTTTGCAATCCGAATGGATTGCTCCTCTAGTTCAGAAAAACGCCAGTTGATGACAGGTCCATCGATATCTCCATTGTGGGTTGCATAAATTGCAATTTTTTGTGGATTGAGTCGACAACCTTCAAGTAAATTCAGAGCAAAATCCCAACGAGGTATGCGCAGCTCAATAGGGGTTTTTTCAATTAATTCAACATCTGATTGGTCACGTAGAGGTGGATACTTCCACCTCATCATGCCGTAAGCAAAAGTCTCATCGAGAGTTGTAATCGTTTGGATGTTGGAGATCATTGTTTCAGACTCACTATCTTTGTGCCATGGCCAGGGTGCGCTTGGCCAAGCGCACGTTGGCGTAATCAATCATCATGCCCTGATAGCGCACGGCGCCTTGGCCTCTTGCTTCCGCTTCCTCAAAGGTTGAAATCAAACCGCGAGCAAACTCAATCTCCTCGGTTGATGGGGTAAACACCTCGTGCATGATGTCAACTTGAGTTGGATGAATGGCCATTTTCCCGACAAAGCCAAGCTCTTGTGCGATTAGGCACTCAGCACGAAGGGCGTCCAGGTCTTTCAAGTTCATGAACACGCCATCGACCAGCCATTGCAGTCCGCTGGCCCTGGCATCAATGACCATTTTGCTTCTAGGATAAGTCAATGCCAGGCTTCTTGGGGTCCATTTCCCTCCAAGATCAACCATGAAATCGCCTTGTTCTGCGCTGGCCAATGACATTCCACAGATGCGAGATGAGCCATTGGCAAGGTCAAATGTATTGCGCAAACCCAGACAAGTTTCAACCAAGGGCAAGATAGCAAGTGAATCCTGCGCCAATGCACAACGTGACTCAATGTCTTGAAGTTGTCGATCAAGTTGCTCAATATCGCTCACCAATTCAGCCTTGGGCAGAATCACGCCTGCGATATTTTGGTGGGTTGATAGACTGGCAATGATTTCAAGATCTGCTTTTGTGTCACCAGCGCGTGGATGATTGATTCTAAGGAAGACGGGTTTTTGAGAACCTTCGTGCAAGGCTTCGCGAATATTTTTCCTTGCCTCATCTTTGGCATTTTGTGCAACAGAATCTTCGAGATCGAAAATCAAAGCATCGGCATTGCCAAGTTGAGATTTATTGAGTAACTCAGGGCGTGTGCCCGGAGCGAAGAGCAGCGTTCGATACATGATCAATACTTCAATCAGGGAGGACGAATGACCTCAAAGGTTTTTCCAATGAGCTGGACGTTTTTCTAAAAAAGCAAGAGGCCCTTCTTTTGCATCCTCAGTGGTGTAGAGAAAGGTTGCTAAATCTCGTTCAAGGTTCAAGCCTGCTTCAAGAGATAGATCTAGCCCGCGAACAATAGCTGCCTTTGCCGTTCTGACAGCAATGGGGGCATTGTTTGCCATGAGGTTGGCAAGTGTCAGTGCTTGGCTCAAAAGCGCATCTGCTTCGACCACATGGTCAACCAACCCCATCGTGCCAGCCTCTGTTGCGCTGACGGTTCTTGCCGATAAGATCAATTCAATGGCTCTTGATTGACCAATTCTTCGAGCAAGGCGCTGGGTTGCACCATTGCCAGGAATCAATCCTCGTGTGACTTCAGCAAAGGCGAAAGTGGCTTTTTCGGACGCGAAGCAAACGTCGCAAAGCAAAGCAAGCTCAACTCCCCCACCAATGGCCATGCCATTGATCGCGGCAATGATGGGTTTATCAAAGTTGGAAATACCCTCAGAACGTTCCCATCTAAAGCGACGCAACTCGCTCAAGGGTGTGTTGGCGAGATGCTTGGAGAATTCTCGCAAATCCATTCCTGCACTAAAAGCTTTTTCCCCGGTCGCAGTCAATATCACTGCACCGACAGAATCGTCTTTGCGAAGTTCGTTCAGCAATTCGCTCATTTCCTCTCGCATGCGCATATTGATGGCGTTCATCACATCGGGACGGTTGAGTTGAACAATAACTACACGGTCCCGTTGTTCAACGAGGAGAGTTTCACGGTTGTGGAGCATGAGTGAGAGAGTCTAAGAGGGGTTAATCCAGAGAATTAGATCATGTGATTAATGCCTCGTCAACGGCATAACCTCTCATACCCATGTGCGTGGCACGAACCTGGAAAAGGTTAAAAGTAGTCAAATGCGGAGTCTTAACAATGCGGTTAATTGAAAGCAAGAAAAGATACAACTGGTGCTTTTACCTGTTAGTAAATCTGCGTGTAAATCTGTGTGCTAGAGTTAACGATTGAAATTTTTTAGTGTGTAGGGAGATAGTCGCATGACAGAACCTGTTGCTCTTACCCATGAAGAGTCAGATCCCTTGGTTCAAGTAAAGCTGGAGCAAGGTTTGATGACGATTCGCCTAGGAAGTGTCCACAATGACTTTCTTTGGTCCCCAGAGATGATGGATGCTTTTTGTGATTTTATTCAATCGGCTAGAGAGAACTCTCAGGTTCGAGTGCTCGTGATTGATTCAGTTGGGGTAGATTTTTGCAAGGGTTTGTTGACTACAGATTTTTCACAAGGTTCAATCAAACCCGACGCAAAAGTTCGCGCCATTTTGGATCGATTTGAACAATGTTGTCACCGGGATTTGGCACTCATGCCACAGCCCGTTGTTGCAAAAGTTCGAGGTGTTTGTCATTTTGCAGGGATTCAGTTGCTTGAGGGATGCGATGTTGTTTTTGCAGAAGAGTATGCTCAATTTGTCATACAAGAGGAAGAGGTCCATCAATTGACCCGAACTTTTGAGCCTGCAAGTCATCGATTCCATGGCGTAGCAGAGGCGGGTGTCAAACGCTGTGTCGAGCGTTCTCCAAAAACCTTTGACACCCAAGAGGCTGAAAGAATCGGGCTTGTTACTTTGAGCTTTATGTCCGAAGTGTTGACCCAAGAGGTTTTGTCCTTGACCACTTCTTTTTGTGAAAAAGACGCGCTGGCATTGCAATTCACAAAAGAGACAATTGCTCATGTGCCCAGCATGAGTTGGGATGCCAGTGTGAATTTCACAGCGGCCAAATTTGCAGAATTGAAATCAAAGCAAGCTGGGGAAACCTCGGCAAGAGCGGCGGCCGTCGCAAGTTTTTTGGCAGGCAAGACCAAGCCTGGGAAAGGCGTTTAGTTCATGTTACTCATTGAAGATCCTAATCCAGGCTTGCGTCTAATAGGATTTAACCGAGCTGATAAGCGCAACGCCATTGGCGTTGAATTGACCCTCGCTTTTGAAAAGGTTTTGTTGGAGACGCGTTATCGAGATGACATCAAAGCTCTTGTGATCTACGGAGTTGGGGGTCATTTCTCATCGGGTATGGACATGAAAGATTTTTTTGATAGTTCCACTCGCTCTCCGGAGCTATTGAAAAAAGCGAGGGCCGCAACCGAGCACTGGAGGTGTCATTTGCTGAGAAAGATGCCGCAGTCCATCTTCTGTGCGGTGGAGGGTTATTGTCTGGGTGGGGCTTTACCTATCTTGCAATGTTCAGATGTAGTGATCGCCCACGAGCAAGCACGATTGGGAATGCCAGAGATTAACTTTGGTTTTGTTCCAGGTGCACAGATCGTCAAATCTGTGGGGCTGATGGTCAACCCCAAAGTCATGTCCTATCTTGCACTCACTGGACGCTTGATTGATGCACAAAGGGCTTTGCAATGGGGTTTGGTGAGCGAAGTGGTCACGGACTCCCCACTGCAAAAAGCCTTGGAGCTGGCTAGGAACAGGATTAGCCTTTGAGCCCGAGTGTGCCTGCAATGATGTTTTTCTGAATTTCAGAGGTGCCGCCGCCAATTGTTGCTAGGCGAGAGTCTCTGAAAAAGCGCTGAATGGGATATTCCATGCAATAGCCATATCCCCCTAAAATTTGAAGGCATGTGTCTGAGATGGACTTGTAAGATTCACCAATCAAGTATTTGAGCACTGCTGTATCGGCTCTCTCTGACTTGTTGTTATCCATTAACCACGCATAGCGCAAAACCATGGTTTGAGCCGTATCAAGCATGACTTTCATGTCAGCAAACTTGTGCTGAATCACTTGAAAGCTTCCAATGGGCTTGCCAAATTGAAGTCTATTTTTGGCGTAATCTAAAGTAAATTCAAATGCGCACCTGGCCGCTCCAATGCGAGCAGCTGAAAGGCAGAGACGCTCATATCGAAGCGTGTCCTCACAAATAGACCATCCCATATCCAATTCGCCAAGTAAAGCGGATCTGGGTACTCGAACATTGGTGAATGTCACCTCTGTGGTGCCAATTGCATGTTGGCCCAATGTGGGTATGCGTCGAACTTCAATCCCAGGGAGTTTTGTGTTGATCAGGAAAGTGCTAATGCCTTTTTGTTTTTTCTCCTGCTGACTGGTTCTCAGGGCAACCAATGCATAGTCTGCGATGTCAAAGCCTGAAATAAATTGTTTGCGTCCATTGATGATGAAATCATCCCCGTCAGCCTCAGCTCGAGTGCGCAAAGCAGCTGCATCAGAGCCTGAATCGGGCTCAGTGAGTGCAAAAGCGTATGTGAACTCTCCGCTCACTGTCTTTGGGACAAAGAAACGTTTTTGCTCCTCGGTACCATTTTTCAAAATGGCATAGCAGCCAAATGTGTAGCTTCTAAAGAGCCAAAGTCCTAGTTCCTCAAAGTGATATCCAGTTTCTTCGAGCAAAACAGCCAAATCAGCTGCTGAAGCATTTGCGCCTCCATATTCTTCTGGTGCTATCATGCCGAGCCATCCATGTTCGGCAAGTGCTTTGAACGCTTCTCTAGGGGGGGTTAGTTGCTCATCACAACGAGCCACATAATCGAGTGGACAAACCTTATCAAGCAGAGCTTTGACATGTTCTTTTAATGTTTGTTGCTCTGGGGTTAGACCGAAATTCATTGAAAATGCTCCTGTAGCCTATTTGGCTTAAAACAATCAGTAACATTCTATATCTTCAGCCTAAATCCTTAATGTTTCAATAGGGATAGCACCAAATCGCTATTGAGGTTGGCTTGAGCGAGCATTGCCGTTGCGGCTTGTTGGATGATTTGCGATTTCGCCAATTGAGTGGTTTCTTGCCCATAATCCGTAGACATCAGGTCATTCATAGCGGTACTGACATTGGTTTGAGTGCCAACCAAATAGTCTTCTTGAAAACCCATTGAGTTCACGGTGCCGCCCAAAATGGATTGCTGATTGGAGACTGTGGACATCGCAGACTTCAAAACATTCATGGCGATTTTTGCCCCCAATTGAGTTGAAATGTCTAGATTTGTCAGACTTTTTGAGTTGGAGGATCCTCCAAGAGTACCCGCTGTAAAGCCTAAGGCCTTGAAATTGGTGTTGCCTGCAGAACCACTGCTGACTGAAAAAGGACTGGCCGAGCTGAGTGTTACAGACGAAATGAAGGTAATCGGATTAACTATTGAGTTGCTGGGAATGGATAGACCTGCCAGTCCTAGAGGAGAGCCGCCGTCGCCTGATGTTGAGTTAAGGCTAATGGAGATGTTTCTTCCGTCTTGTGCGGTCAAAGTCAAGCCACTTCCGTTGTTTGACGCTGTAACTCCAGTTGTGCCTGTGTTTTTGTTGAGCAAGGTCACCACGTCAGAAAGGGTTGAGCTGGCGCTCAGGCTTGCAGTGATGGCTTGGCCGTTTAAATAGATGGAGGTGACCGTCGATGCCGTAAAAGCATTTCCAATCAGAACGTTGGGATTTGCAATTGCGCTGACCTGGGTTGTAGAGCTTGCAGCATTGATGGCTGCAGCCAATGAAATAGCGCTTGATGTTGGGGTGGAGGAGAGGTTCGATACAGTTGCCGTGTCAGACGTGGATACAGGTGCTCCAATCGAAATGCCGTTGATTACCAAATCGTTGGCAGATAAAGTCAATGGGGCTGAGGTTACACCGGCGCGTTTAGAGGTTGAATATTGCGCAGAATTAGCTGAAAAATTACCAATAGAGAAACCTGCGTTGGCTATGTTTCCGCTCGGAGTACTGCCCAAATTGATCGAATTGCCATAGGTGCTGGTCAGTGTAATGCTACCTGCGTAGGTTCCTGCAGCAGCCAAGCCTGTGTTTAAGTTGGTGAGCACGCCATCAAACGCGATGGTGATGTTTCTCCCATCTTTGGCTTGTAGAGAAATTCCGTGTGTGGAGTCCCCGGAATCGATTGCGATGACTCCGGATTGAGCTGAAACTGCATTGATGGATGAGACAACGGCTTGTCTGTTCAAATCAATGCTATTGCTCGATGACTCAGAGATGGAAATGGCTTGACCATTTAGAGTTAGTGTTCCTGAAATGGTTGCGCTGGTTGTCACTGCTGAGCCTGAGACAGTGTTGGGATTCACAGATGCGGCAACCCCAGATGAACTGCTAATGGAATTGATGGCGGCGGCTTTGGCGATGGCAGAGCCCGAATTGTTAGAGAACGAGAGGTTGTCGCTGCTGGCCAAAGAGGTTGGAACGGTGTAACCATTAATGCTCAAATCACCATACGTTAATGCGTTTGTACTGATCGAGGATGAAGTGACCCCAACGGGAGAGAGAATTCCTAAATTGGAGGATAAAGCAACCGGGAAGATTTCCGATATTTGATTGCCTTGGTTGGTGTTGATTTGAAAAGAAGTTGCGCCAAGAGTGCCGTTGAGAAGATTTAAGTTGTTATAGCTTGATCCATTTGCAATGGAATCTATTTGACTTCGATATTGGCTGAATAGGGTTTGATTGATGGACTTTGTGGCTGAGTTTGTGCTGGAAGAGGCAGAACTGATTGCCAGTGCATTCATGCTGCTCAATATGGTCGTTATGTTTTGAAGATCGCTGCTTGCTTGAGAGTTCATCGCGATCACTTGATGAACATTGCTAAGAGCTGACGCATAGCTCATGACCTGGCTGTTCATTGCGTTGTAGATTGCCAATCCAGCGGAATCGTCAGCAGCTGAATTAATTTTTTTCCCTGTAGATAGCCTTTGCATGGCCGTAGAAATATCTTTTGAACTGGAATTGATCGCGTTTTGTGCAATCAAGGCATTGTTATTTGTGTTCAGACTTAGCATTTCAATTCCTTGGGTGAGTATTTTTTTGATTTTCGTTAAAGCTTTTGATTTTTCTGTCGAAACCTTGATTAAGCCAAATTCAAAACTTGAATTTGCAAGGGGGTCAAAAAAAAGGAAAAGCAAATTGAAATACAAATAAAGTAGATAGATTATTAATTCTTTTGATAAAAATAGGGGGGTGTAACGACTGAAAAAGCTGTAACGCCTTTTGAGTCTTCTGGTCAACTCCCGAAATCATTGGAAAGCTTCAACTTCAATAGAAATTGATTGATTGCTGTTGATGGATCAGATTACTTTTGCGAAATTTTATTTTTCGCAGGAATATTCACTTCTTTAAGTAATCGCTTAATGACGCGTTCTTTGTGATGGTTTTCATGCTGCATTCAAATGCAGTAGTTGAAGTTTTTACTTAGCGGGTGAAAGATAAAGGTATAAGTTAGGAGAGACTATTTTTGACATTCTCAGGTCCATAAGCAACTTTTGATTTGCATTGAGGTTTGGGTAGAGTAATTTGGCTTGGATTTGAATGTCTTCTAAATCCGAATATTTATTTTGCTCGGTGTTGACGACTTGCTCTAAATATTGCAAGCCCAAGGTTTTACCCTGTACTGACATTTGAGTGCTTTGTTCTTTAAGTTTGTTTCTGATTTGATCATCGATGTAGGCTCTAACTCTGTCTGAAAACATCAACCACTGAGGCACTTGATCCTGAGTCAATCTCAAATCGTATTCAAGTGCAGAAAGCTCTTGAATGAGCTGTTCTGGAATCGCGTTCGCTGGATTGGCAATAGAGCCAGAGTTGTTGTTGCTCACGTCGGAGTGACCTTGTCCCATGCCTCCACGTCTGCCCATACCGCCCCCCATCCCTCCACCACCGAACTGGGCAAAAACGCTCGATGCACTTGCCAATAGCGAAATCATCAAGACGAATTGAAAATGGGTAAAGTGAGGTTTCTTGGATTGAATCTTCATTGCATAGCTCGCCTTTGATATGTTCACACGATAGCTTAAAAGCGCAGCACAACCAGACATTTAAATGTAATTCTTCAGTAAAAACAAAACGAGCTCACTATTTCTGTGAGCTCGTTTTGAAATCGCGAAAAACCCAAAAAAAAGGGGCTTTAACGGCTTAAACCAGAGAGTTGAATTTACTTCCTAGTCCAAATTGACTCAAGGGGTTTTTCGCACTTAATGATGAATTTTCGCTTGCTTGAATAGACTGCTCTAGGTTGCTGAGCGTGCTCAAAGCTTTTGATGCACCTGAAGATGCCGAAGACACGTTGTTAAAAGCACTCTTGATAGACTTAGATACAGCTGGTCCGTTTTGCTGGAGGGCTTGCAGACTTCCAGCAATCAATTTCGCGGAGCCTATATCTCCTCTTTCAAGAGCTTTGCCAATTTGGCCAATCGGTGTGTTGGGATTCAATGCAGGCGTAGAGCCCCCATTTAGACCTGATCGTGTGAGTGTTGCATAAGCTTTTTGTGCGCTCGCTAAGTCACCAGAAGCTATGGCTGAAAAAAGATCTTGCGAACTTTTTTGTCTTTGTTGTTGTGCATTGCCAGATTGAATGGTCCAACTGGCATTGGCTTGGTTGACATTGGTGATCATTGATGTTTACCTCAAATGAATAGGGATGGTAGGGGTGTCAGAAATTTATCAATGTGTTTATCAAAGCAAAGAGTAGGCCACTGGTTATCGTTTGTTTTATGAAATCTTTTGTATTAATTTTTGAGGGTGGATTTCTAAGCTTTCATTTTTTGCTTAAAGGACAGCATAAAAGCTAATGCAATCTTGACTTGATTTTGAAAAACCATAGGGTGAGCCTGAGCTTGGCCGCTGCAGTAAGAAAGGGGCTGACCATAGCCCTTCTTATCTATTCAGGAATTGAGATTGCTTCTGACATTTTTGCGTCTCAATTCTTAAATTCAAAACTCCCTATTTCCATAGGGTTGATAGCTAGCCGAGAGTTTGCTGATTGCAACTCAGTGAGTCGAGATCGTTAAACGACTCATAAAATTTTTAAAGGCCTGAGCCACAGAACCCTTTGTCTTTAATGTATGCTTACCTACTAAAGTATTTCAATAAATTTGACCCATCACTCAAAGGAGATTTTGATGAATTCTCGTCGTCAATTCATTTCTCAAAGCGTGGCTGCAGCCTCAACGCTTGCTTTTCCAATGGTCGGAGGCGCTCAAGCGCAAAGCGTAAAAATTGGAATCATCCACCCTGTAACAGGTGCTTTGGCTTATTCGGGTCAGCAGTGTCGCACTGGGGCATTGATGGCCATTGAGGACATCAATGCAGCCGGTGGCATTCGCTCCTTAGGTGGAGCCAAAATTGAAGCCCTTCTTGGAGATGCTCAGTCCACGCCTCAAGGCGGAAGTGCTGAAGTTGAAAAAATGAACGATGCTGGTGTATGTGCGGTGGTGGGTGCTTACGCTTCCGCCATTTGTCTCGCGACCACACAAACTGCGGCCAAATACAACTTGCCTCACGTGGTTGACGTTGGTGTTGCTGACCAAATCATGGAGCGTGGCTTGAAAAACACCTTCCGCTTCGGGCCTGGTTACAAAAAATGCGCACAAATTGCAGTTTCTAATTTGCACGTACTGAATACGGCCGCTGGTAAGCCTGCAAAAACAGTGATGATCATTCATGAGGAATCACTGTTTGGCACTGGAACCGCCAATTTGTTGTCCGCGGAGTTGCCCGGTTATGGCTATGAAATCAAAGAGGTTTTAAAGCACCCCAACCCCACGAGAGACTTCAACAACATTGTGTTGCGCATGAAGCAAGTGAATCCCGATATCGTGATTCCAGCCAATTATTTTGATGAGTACGCGCTCTTGGTTCGCACCATGAAACAGCAAAAGGTCGTGCCCAAGGCCATTTACTCGGTGTTAGGGGGCGCAGCATCTAGCTACAAATTTGTCAAAGAGTTCCCTGATGCAGCCAACGGCATTATTGATTGCAACCATTGGTTTAATCCCAAAGACAAGCGTGCATTCGCGCTTAAAAAACGGGTAGAAGCGAAAGGACTTTTTTACAGCTATGAAGTGTGGTTGACCTACACAGCAGTGAAGTTGTTGGCAGATGCGATAGATCACGCAAAATCTACCGATCGTGCCGCAATCATTGATGCTTTGAACAAGAGCACTTTTAGCGATCACTTCCTGCCCTTTGGTCCCACACAGTTCATCAACGGCCAAAACACAGGTGCACAACCCTTGATGACTCAAGTCATCAAAGGTGACATCAAGGTGATTGTGCCCAGGGAATACAGAGAGGCAGAACCCATCTTCCCGTTGAATGCTTGAGCCTTGAACACAAGAGTCGAGGGTTTGATGTAGTTGGTCTTTCAACGCATTTGACTCTCGAGCTTTAAGTTTTCTCATCTCTAGGGGCTTGCTGAAAATGCAAGCCTCTTTATTTACCATGAGTTCAGGCGCATGTTTGACGTAGCTATTATTTATTCATCCCTTCTCAATGGGTTAACCTCTGGGGCTGTTTACATCTTGATTGCCCTTGGGTTGACGCTCATTTATGGGGTTCTCCACATCATCAATTTCGCGCATGGTGCGGCACTGATGCTTGCCTTGTATGGTGTTTACTTTTTAAAAGTGAATTTGGGGCTGGATCCCTATTGGGCATTGGTTCTAATGGTGCCAGGTATGTTTGTTCTTGGCTACGCTTTGCAGCGCTTGGTCATCGACAGGGCCAGTCATGGTAAGGATGAAAATATTTTGTTGGTGACTTTGGGCTTGTCCATTGTTCTTGAAAATTTAGCTCTGCTGTTTTTTAAATCCGATACCCGAAACATTGAAACTGCCTACACACTCACAACCGTTGCAGTGGGTCCAGCCATGATTGCGTTGCCTAAAATCATTGCTTGCTTGGGCGCTGCTTGCATGTCATTGTTGCTCATCGCAATGATGAAATACACAAAAATTGGATTGGCCATTCGCGCCGTCGCCAAAGAAAAACAAGGTGCTCGCTTAATGGGTATAGATGTTGAGCATGTCTATGCCATGAGTTTTGGAATTGGGTTGGCTTGTTTAGGCGCTGCAGCTTGTTTTTTGTTGCCCGCTTATTACGTTAATCCTGGTGTTGGGGGCGGGTTTGTGCTCGTCGCCTTCACAGTGGTGGTGCTGGGCGGTATGGGTAGTTTTGCCGGAGCCGTGGTGGGTGGTTTGCTCATCGGCGTGGTGGAGTCATTGGGAGGGCTCTTTTTGGGGGACTCCTTAGGTCAAGTTGGTATTTTTATTCTGTTCATTATCGTTTTGTTGATTCGGCCTCAAGGTCTTTTTGGAGCCAAACGATGAAAGATTTTAGGTTGATCGTCCTATTCGCCGTTGGCTTTGCGTGTCTGCCTGTGTTCACCCATTCTGGCGTCTTACTTAATGCACTCATGATGGCGCTTTTTGCTTGTTTGATGTCCCAGTCATGGAACATCTTGGGTGGGTTTGGGGGGCAGTTGTCCTTCGGCCATGCCCTCTTTTTTGGAACGGGCGCATACGCCCAAGCAATTTTTCAAATCCAATATGGTGTGAATCCTTGGGTTGCACTTGCACTTGCAATTTCTATTTCTTCCCTTTTGGGTGGCGTTTTGGGTTGGATTTCTTTTCGCTACGGTCTGAGGGGCTCTTACTTCGCTCTCATTACCTTGGCGTTTGCTGAGGTATTTCGAATCCTTTCTTTGTCGAGTTCGATTACCGGCGCTGGTGTTGGTTTGATGCTTCCTTTGTCGGAGTCTTTTAGCAACATGCAGTTCTCATCAAAAACCGGCTTCATAGAGTTAATTCTCTCGATGAATGTGATTGCATTGGCAATCACGCTTTGGTTGAAGAATTCTCGACTCGGTGCATATTTGCAAGCAGTCCGAGATAATGAAGATGCGGCAAAGGCTTTGGGTGTCAATCCGCTCAAGGTCAAGTTTTTCGCTATTTCCATCTCTGCGGCTCTAATGGGTGCTGCAGGGTGCTTTTATGTACAAGTCTTTCAGTACATAGACCCCAACCTCGCATACGGCGCTCATACTTCAGTGGCTGCTTTGGTGGGTGCCATTGTGGGTGGAATGGGAACGTTGTGGGGGCCGGTGCTTGGTGCATTTGCACTCGAATTGTTATCGAGTTTGACGCGTAATTTCTTGGGCGAATTACCAGGAATCAATATGGTCGTTTATGGGTCGTTGCTGATCGCGATCATCATGTTTTTACCAAAGGGTTTGATTGGCTTGTTCTCTTCACTGAGCTCCAAGCCTGAGTCAAGAGGCGGGATTGCCGTTGATTCCAAGCTGAATTCTTAAGGGAAGAAATCGTGAAGCTACTCAATGTAGAAGATGTGAGCGTCTCCTTTGGTGGATTAAAGGCTGTGCAAGGCGTGAGTCTTGAGCTTGAGCAAGGGACTCTGGGTGCATTGATTGGCCCCAATGGAGCAGGGAAGACCACTTTTTTCTCAATCATTTCCGGTTTCGTGAAGCCCGATTTGGGGCGCGTGGAATTGGCGGGTCAAGACATAACCTCTTTGAGCCCCTACGCAAGAGCAGCTGCAGGACTCACGCGAACGTTTCAAATCGTGCAGCCCTTTGCTGCCCAAACGGTAGGTGAGAACGTGGCCGTGGGCGCTCACTTGCATTGTGCATCCCGCAAAGAGGCCCTGTCCAGGGCGAGAGAGGTCACCTCTCAAGTGGGACTGTCAGGTATTTTTGATCAAAAAGCTGGAGAGCTCACAGTTGCGGGTCGCAAACGATTGGAGTTGGCCAGAGCGCTTGCAACTCGACCCAAGCTCTTGCTTTTGGACGAGGTGCTTGCTGGGCTCAACCCTCAAGAAATTCAAGACATGCTTCCTGTCATTCAAAGGATTTGTGACAGTGGGGTGAGCGTGTTGATGATTGAGCATGTCATGCAAGCGGTGATGAGTTTGGCCCAGTACGTTTGGGTGCTTTCCCAAGGGCAATTGATCTCAAAGGGTTTGCCGCACGAGGTCACGCAAGATCCCTCGGTGATTGAGGCTTACTTGGGGCAGGGTACTGCACAAAAACTCAAGCGTTTCGCTCAAAAGGAGACAACATGAAGTCACCTATCTTAGAAGTGCGAGAGCTGAGGGCGGGTTATGGCTCGGTAGAAATTTTGCGTGGTATCAGCTTGCAAGTGAATGAGGGCGAGCTCGTTGCACTTTTGGGCAGTAACGGGGCAGGAAAAACAACACTTAACCATGCGCTGTGCGGTCTCTTATCGAACAAATCAGGTCAAGTGATCTTTGGCGGTCAAGATTTGAGTCATGCGCACTATACGAAAATTGTGCAAGCTGGATTGATTCAAGTGCCAGAGGGTAGAAAGGTTTTCCCAGATCTCAGTGTTTCAGAAAATTTGAACTTGGGTGCCTATGAGCGAGGTGCTCCTAATTTGCGCGCCAACAAGGCCAAGGTTTTAGAGATCTTTCCCCGTCTTCAGGAGCGCATGAATCAACTGGCTGGGACCATGAGTGGAGGTGAGCAGCAAATGCTTGCGATTGGTCGAGCACTGATGTCGGAGCCCAGGTTGCTGATTTTGGATGAGCCTTCCCTGGGCTTGTCTCCCAAGTTGGTTCAAGAGATGTTTGACTTGATTGAGCGCTTGAGGGCCTCGGGTCTGTCCATATTATTGGTGGAACAAAATGTGGGTCAATCCTTGGAAATTGCCGAGCGAGCTTATGTGCTTGAAAACGGCATCATCAAATTTGAAGGCGTTCCAAGTGAATTGTTGGCCAGTGATGCCATGCGAAAAGCTTATCTGGGTGTTTAACCCCTGAATTTTTGAGGTGAGTATGTTTCAAATTTTTGTTAATCAATTCCAAGCGTTTACTAGCCCTTCAAGCCCTGGAGGAAAAAACAATGCTTTCATGGGTGTATGCGTCCGTGTGTCGATGTTCATTTTGCTTTCGTTGGGACTCGCATTGGGCGCTCATTCTGAGACCTCTCCCGTTCGAATTTTGGTGGGTGCACCAGCCGGTGGCACCACCGACACGATGGCCCGAGCCTTGGCGCAAGCCCTAGGACAGGCACTCTCCAAGACGGTGTTGATTGAAAATAAAACGGGTGCAGGTGGCAACTTGGCAGCTGAGGCGGTGGCCCGCGCTGAGCCTGATGGAAACACCTTGCTCATGAGTTTTACCTCTCACGCCATCAACGCAAGTCTTTATCCTCGCTTGCCATTTGATCCCGTGAAAGACTTCACACCCATCACCATGGTTTCGACCTCGCCCTCTATTTTGGTGGCTCATCCCTCCTTGCCTGCTAACAACTTGTCAGAGTTGATCGCATTGGCCAAGAAAAAGCCCAATCAATTGAATTTTGCAGTGGGAGCGATGGGGTCTTCATTGCACTTGGCAGGGGACGCCTTCAAGATGAAAGCGGGCGTTGACATCGTTGACATCCCCTACCGTGGAACGGCTCCTGCGATTCAAGATGTCTTGGCAGGCCAAGTGCAGATGATGTTTGCCAACATAGGAAATGCCAAGCAGTACATTGCAATTGGAAAATTAAAGCCACTGGCTGTGACCTCGCTCAAGAGGCTTCCCGAATTCCCCGAGGTTCCAAGTATTTCAGAGACCTTGCCTGGATTTGAGTCCAATGCCTGGTTTGGCCTTTTTGGACCTGCCAAGATGTCGCCAGAGGTTTTAAAGCGCCTCAGTGAAGCAGCTATTTGGGCGGTTCAATCGCCTGAGGTTAAAAAGCGAATCGAGGCCGAAGGGGCTTCACCTGTTGGAAACTCACCCCAGGAATTTGCCAAATTCGTGCAAGCCGATATCGTTCGCTGGAGTGAGGTGGTTAAGTTCTCTGGAGCCAAGCCAGAATGAAACAAGCTCAAACCTTGGCGCAAAAAATCATTGCCAAAGCTTCTTCACGCTCCCTGGTCGTTCCAGGTGAAATCGTCAACTGTGCGGTGGATTTGGCCATGTTCCATGATTCCTCAGGCCCCAGAAGACTCGATCCATGGCTCAAGGAACTGGGGGCAAAAATTTGGGATAAAAACAAAGTTGTTTTGGTCCTGGATCATTATGTTCCAGCAAGAGATGCGGACTCTGAGCAAATCGTTCACATCACACGCAAGGTGGCTCAAGAATGGAAATTGCCTCACGTGATCGACTCTGAGGGCATCTGCCACGTCGTTCTCCCAGAGCGGGGGCATTTAAGGCCGGGCCTTTTTTGTGTCGGAGGCGATTCTCATTCGCCCACCGGAGGCGCATTTGGTTGCTATATGTTTGGCATTGGAGCCACTGAGATGTTGGGGGTGGTGGTCACAGGTGAGATTTGGCTCAAAGTGCCCCAGACGCTTCAAATGAATTGGTCTGGGACCCTTCAAAAGGGGGTCTGTGCGAAGGACATGGCCTTGCACATGGTTGCCACTTTGGGGATGAATGGTGGTGAGTACCAAGCGGTTGAGTTCGCGGGGCCCGCGGTGAGGGCACTGGGCATGCAAGAGCGCATGACGCTCACCAACATGAGTGCTGAGTTGGGCGCACAAGCTGGTTTGATCGCTGCGGATGAAATCACAAAAGAATATTTAATGGGCGTTGGTGTCAGGCAAGATCAATTGGAGGACTTGCATTGGTGGCACACCGATGAGGGTGCTCAACAAAGATGTTTTGATTTTGATGCGAGCCACTTGGCTCCCCAGGTCGCTGCTCCCCATTCCCCGGCCAACACCAAAGATGTTGGTGAACATGTGGGGCAAAGCATTGATGTGGCCTACATCGGAGCTTGTACAGGCGCCAAGCTCGAAGACTTGCGAGCAGCAGCTCAAGTGCTCAAAGGTAAAAAAATCAGTTCAACCGTTAAGTTGATGGTGGCCCCTGCAAGTCTAAGGGATCAACAACAAGCTGAGCGTGAAGGGGTGATGCAGTCCTTGGTTGAAGCTGGTGCGGTGGTATTGCCCAATTCTTGTGGTGCTTGTGCTGGTTATGGCGCAACATTTGACGAGGGGCAAACGGTCATGTCCAGCACTGCACGCAACTTCAAAGCTCGAATGGGGCCTGCCAGTGTGCAAGTGTTTTTGGGTTCACCTTGGACCGTGGCGGCCAGCGCGCTTCGGGGTGTGATCACCGATGTTCGTGAGGTCTTGGCATGAGCACCTTGAATTCAATATCGCCTTCACGGGTCTGGAAATTTGGCTCCCAAATTGACACCGATACCTTGGCCCCAGGCGCGTACATGAAGTACACCATTGAGGTCATTGCAAAACATGTACTGGAGTCCGTTCGCTCAGAGTTTGCATCTGAAGTCAAACCCGGTGATGTCATGGTTGCAGGTCAGGGTTTTGGTGTTGGATCCTCACGTGAACAAGCCGCGTGTTTGTTGGTGCACTTGGGCGTGAAAGCTGTGATAGCCCCATCTTTCAGTGGGCTATTTTTTAGAAATGCATTTAATCTAGGATTGCTTTTGCTCACCTGCCCAAGGGCCGAGGAGCTCCAAGATGGCGAGCTCGTGGTCTTGGAGGGGCAAAGGCTTCAAAAGCTCAATGGAGAGGCTTTGGCATGCGAGCCCATTCCCGACTTCCTCATGGACATGGTTGAGCAAAAGGGACTGATGAATGTCTTGAAACTAAAAATGAAAAACACCTGATCCATCCTTAGAGATTTATTAATTTTCACATCTTATGCAACACAATTTAAATCAATCAGGTGACGCTCATGGCATGGACCCTGTGACGTTGGCGGTCTTGAAGGGGCGGCTTGAGCAAATCGCCGATGAAATGGACGCCACACTGTATCGAAGTGCTTTTAATCCCATCATCGCTGAGGCACATGATGCATGTCATGGTTTGTATGACGCGCAAAGTGGTGACACTTTGGTCCAAGGTAAATCTGGGTTGCCCATCTTTGTGGGCGTGATGGCTTTTGCCGTTCGCTCGGCACAAGGTGTTGCCGCAGAGCGAGGCGGAATGAGTCAAGGCGATACCTGGCTCTTTAACGACCCCTACGAGGGAGGAACACATGCCAATGACTTTAAGTTGGTGAGGCCTTACTTTAGGGGCGGAAAGCTCTTTTGCTTCTTGGCCTCCGCTGCCCATTGGCACGATGTGGGAGGAGCCGTTCCAGGTAACTACAACCCTGTCGCAACCGAGTGCTGGCAAGAGGCGGTTCAAATTCCACCGGTTCGAATCGTTCAAGGCGGTGAGCTGGTTCAAGACGTTTTGGCCATTTTGCGAGCCAACACCCGCTTGCCTGATAGTTTGTGGGGAGACTTGAATGCTCAGTTGGCGGCTCTCGATTTGGGGGTCAAGAGGCTGGATGATTTGCTTGAAGAGTATTCTGAGGAAATGGTGCAAACTGCCTTTGGTGAGCTCAGGCGCAGAACGCTTCAGTTGATGAAGTCTCACATTTCAGATTTGCCTGATGGTCAGTACGACTTCACCGATGTTTTGGACAACGATGGCGTAAGCGATGAGTTGCTCAACATATCCCTGCAAATGACCATCAAAGGCGATCGCCTGGTTTTGGATTTCTCCAAAACTTCTGCGCAATGTGCTGGTCCTGTGAACATTTCACGCGCCACAGCAGTGGCCGCTTGTTATGTCGCCTTGAAACACATTTTTCCTGACGTCTCTGCCAATGCGGGAGTCTTGGATGCTGTGGAGTTTGTGATTCCAGATGGACTCGTCATCAGTGCGCACCGCCCCAAGCCTGTGGGTGGATACACAGAGACCATTTTGAGAATGATTGATGTCATTTTCAGCGCAATGGCCTTGGCCAACCCCTCGCTGGCTGTGGCGCACGCCTATGGCACCATCAATGCATTGTCCATCGCAGGACAAAGAAGTGATGCCAAAAGGAAAGGTCAGCCTTGGGTAATGTTTAGTTTTTTTGGTGGAGGCCACGGAGGTCACGACCAAGGAGACGGACTCAGTCATGGAAACGCGCCCATCTCAACGGCCACCATACCGCCCTTGGAAATCTTGGAGGCAGCTTATCCGGTGAGGTTCACGCAATGGGCCTTGAGGGCAGACTCGGCTGGCATCGGCAAGCACAGAGGCGGGCTTGGTGCTGTCTATGAAATTGAGCTCTTGGAAGAAAGTGCTCAAGCCTTTGTGTTTGGCGAGCGCGCCAAATCGCCTCCCAAAGGGATCGCACAAGGGGGCAATGCAGCATTGAATGTATTTGAATATCAACAAAATGGTCAATGGATCAAGCCGCCCATGGGCGCCAAAGCCAATGGCATTCGGCTTAAAAAGGGTGAACGTGTTCGCCTGAGTACGCCAGGTGGAGGGGCATGGGGAGACTCCAAGCTCAGGAGCAAAGAGGCCATTGAGCGTGACCTTGAATTGGGTTATGTGAGCGCACAAAAGAAAGGCGGTGCGGCATGACCTCATCCATTGAAACATCTGCTCAATCAGATACACGCTACATCATCGGTGTTGATGTGGGCGGAACTTTTACCGATTTATTTGTTCTCAATGAGCAAAAAGGTGAGGCTCGGGTGATCAAGGTCCCCTCCACACGCGGTCAAGAAGCATTGGGTTTCATGAATGGAGTGAGGCAAATTAACGAAGGCGATTCCTCCAAATCGATTTCTCAAATTGCGACCCTTGTTCATGGAACCACAGTTGCAACCAATGCGCTTTTGGAGCGCAAGGTGGCCAAAACAGGTTTGATCACCACAAAAGGATTTCGAGATGTTCTTGAAATGCGACGCAGAGACAGGCCCCACACCTGGGGTTTGAGAGGTGACTTTATTCCTTTGATCTCTAGGGATCTGCGCTTGGAGGTCAATGAGCGGGTGTTGGCCGATGGAACCGTTTTAGAGGCCTTGGATCCTCAAGAGGTCAAAGCGTGTGCCAAACAACTCTTGGATGCAGGGTGTGAAGCGGTTTGCATATTTTTCATCAACGCGTATGCAAATCCCTCCAATGAAAACTCAGCCCTTCAAGCACTCAAACAAGTTTGGCCCAATCAATATGTGACGGCTGCCAGTGAGGTGTTGCCCGAAATACGCGAGTTAGAGAGAGCCTCAACCGCAAGCATCAATGCATCCTTGCAACCCGTTGTCGGTAGTTATTTGGCCCGCTTGGAGAGTGATTTAAGAGCCGAGGGGTTTATCGGGGATTTCTTGATTGTTCAAAGCAATGGGGGTGTGATGTCTGCACAAACAGCCTCAGAATTGCCCGTTAAAACCGCGCTCTCAGGCCCCGCTGCAGGTGTGATTGCTTGTGCCCAAATTGCGATTGCCTCTGGGTTTAAAAATGTGATCACCGGTGACATGGGTGGCACCTCATTTGATGTCTCCTTGGTAAGTGAGGGAGAGGCGTCTCTTGCTGCTCAGACCTCCATTGAGTTTGGCATGGTGGTGCGCTCCCCCATGATTCAAATTCAAACCATAGGCGCTGGAGGGGGATCCATCGCTAGCGTGGACGCGAGTGGCATGCTTCAAGTGGGTCCAGAGTCTGCAGGAAGCAGACCCGGGCCAGCTTGCTATGGGCAGGGAAACACCCGACCCACAGTCACCGATGCAAATGTGCTTTTGGGTAGGATCGCTGCCTCACGTCCATTGGGAGGCGGTTTGCTTCAAGCATTGGATTTGAATTTGGCTCACAAGGCCATTGAGGAGCATGTGGCCAAGCCATTGGGCATTGATGTGTACCAGGCTGCTCAGGCGATTTTAAAACTTGCCAACGCCAAGATGGCAGGAGCCATTCGCTTGGTCTCCATTGAGAAAGGACATGATCCAAGGCAGTTTGCCT
The DNA here is from genome assembly GCA_903831655.1 of uncultured Burkholderiales bacterium. Lineage (GTDB taxonomy): Bacteria > Pseudomonadota > Gammaproteobacteria > Burkholderiales > Burkholderiaceae_C > Limnohabitans. The sequence goes on along the minus strand of CAIKYO010000297.1, from coordinate 15,387 downwards.
ACATGCCATTTGGAGGTGGTGGAGCGCTACACGTTTGTGCCATGCTCCAAGAGGTTGGGGTGAGTGTGGGGATTGTGCCTCGTTACCCCGGTGTCACCTCTGCACTTGGGTGTGTGATGGCAGACATGCGATTTGATGCGGTTCAAACCTTGAATCGATCTCTCATGGAATTGGATTTGTCTGATTTTTCCAAACGTGTGAAAGCGTTGCGTGAATCGGCACAGGCTAGGCTTGAAGCATCTCGAGTGCATTTCACTCGAATTGAAGAGGGCATTGCGCTGGATATGCTGTATGCAGGTCAAACGCACACATTGAATGTTGCGCTTGCCAGCGAAGAGGTCACGTTGGGGGAGATTCAAGCGGCTTTTGAAAAGACCTACCATGAGAGTTTTGGCCGTGTACTGAATGGCTTGATGGTGCGTGTGCTTAACGTTCGTTATCACCGTATAGGTATTCGACCCAAGTTTGACCTCTCTCTTTTGGCGCCCCAGGCTGGCGGATCAACTGAGATTTTGGGCCACCAAAGGGTTTACCACAATGGAGCCTGGTTAGAAGTTCCGCGATATGCGAGACTCAATTTGCCTGTGGGTGCTCATTTGCAAGGCCCTGGTATTTTTGAACAAGCCGACACCACTTTGTGGCTCGAGCCTGGCTTTTCTGCAAGGGTAGATGCTTTGGGTAATTTGTTGATTGAGAAAAACAGTTAGAAAAGAAATGGACCACTGTCATGGGTGCTAAGAATCTGGGTCAGGTTTTAAAAGAAGATCAACAAGGCATAGGCTTGGTGATTGTGGATTTGCAAAATGATTTTTTGCATCCCAAGGGTGCTTATGCACGAGGAGGGGCCACCAATGAGTCTGCTGCTTTGTTGCCCAAAAGGGTTCAAGACATTGCCCAAGCCATCAAATCCAAGGGTGGATTGGTTTGTGCGAGTCTCTTTACGCTTTGGCCCGATGGATCGGGCGAGCCCATGATCTCAGAGCATTTGCTCAATTTGCGCCCCTTTCTCAAAAAGGGTGACTTTGCACCAGGCTCTTGGGGGCAAGAGTTGGTTGAGCCTTTGAAGCCTTGGGTTGATGTGTGTGTTCACAAGGTGGCTTATTCAGCCTTTTTCAACACCCAATTGGACTGGGTTCTTAAAAAAGCCCAGGTCAAGCACTTGGTGCTCTGTGGGATCGTGACCAATGGCGGGGTCGATAGCACCGCGCGCGATGCCCATTTGAGAGATTATGACATCACCGTGCTCAGCGACGGATGTGCTGCCTTCTCGCCTGAGTTGCACAACACCGCTTTGGCCGACATGCGAAATGTGGGCCGGGTCATTTCATGCGCTGAGGCTTTGCAGGAGCTGAGCGCGTGATAGATTTTGTTATTCCAGTTCAGTCAGGAAGCGCACTTTGAACAAGCTCTACCAAGTCAGGCGCCTTCAAGAATTTGGCAACAGCGCCAGCGAGTGGCCCGAGTTCCCTGTGGGAATCATCGGCTCGGGTGCATGTGGCTTGACTGCGGCATTGATGTTGCAAGATCTTGGGGTAGAGGCTTTGGTGTTAGAGCGAGATGGTGTCGCCAGTGGATCGACCGCGTTGTCTTCTGGGTTCGTTCCAGCTGCGCAAACGGTGGCGCAAAAGCGCGCTGGTATCCAAGACTCGATTGAAGTATTTGCTTCGGATGTGCAATCCAAAGCGCACGGTACTGCGGCTCCTCATTTGGTGCAAGCTTATTGCCACGCCGTTCAAAAAGCCATTGATGCTTTGGAGTTGAATCACGGCATTGAGTGGCACGTCTTGGATCAATTTTTGTACCCAGGACACAGTCAATATCGCATGCATGCGGTGAAGGAGAAAACGGGGGCGGGCTTGATGTCTGCCTTGCTCAGTGCGGCTGAGCGAGCAGGGGTCACATTGCTCAACCATGCGCATGCCCAGGAGTTGGTCTTGGATGCGCAGGACTGCATTGTGGGTGTGGGTTTTAGAAGGCCTGACCAAAGCATGGAGTACGTCAGAGTTCAAGCTTTGATATTGGCTTGCAACGGATTTGGCGCAAACGAACAACTCGTGCGCGAGTATTTGCCAGCCATTGCCAATGCTTTTTATGCCGGTCACCATGGCAATGATGGCGCTGCTGTGTTGTGGTCTAAAGATCTGGATGTTGATTTGAAGGACATGGGAGCCTACCAAGGGCATGGTTCGTGGGCCATCCCTCAAGGCAGTTTGATCACATGGGCCATCATGATGCAAGGTGGCGTTCAAATCAACTCCGAAGGGAAACGCTTTCACAACGAGACCCTAGGCTACTCCGAGGCCGCTGTCGAGGTCCTGTCTCAACCGGGTGGACAGGCATGGGCTGTGATTGACTCCGAACTGTTGGAGTTGGCCAGGGGTTTTCCTGATTTTGTTCAAGCCGAGCAATTGGGAGCGGTCAAACGCTGTGAGAGTGTCACCGAGTTGGCCAAGCTCATTGGTTGTGATCATGAGGTGCTGGCTCACGAGCTCAATTGGCCCCTGGGGGATCCCGCAGCCTCTTTTTTGTCTGACGCCGAGAGAGAGTCCTCAGCTGCAGAGCGAATTTTCAAGAGGCGGTTGACCCCACCCTTTTACGCCATCCATGTAACGGGTGCCTTGTTTCATACGCAAGGCGGATTGAACATTGATTGCGAATGTCACGTGTTGAACTCGAGTGGCCAGCCCTTTAAGAATCTTTGGGCTGCAGGTGGAGCTGCACGTGGTGTCTCCGGCGGTGCGGTTTGGGGCTATTTGTCTGGCAACGGACTCTTGAGTGCATTGGCTGGTGGGTTGATTGCAGCTCAAAGTGTGGCCCAACACATCCAGTCCCAAGAGAATTGATTTTTTTATAAGAGATAAAACACCATGAAGCAATCCAAGACCTCATTCAAAGACAGGCTCTCAGAGTCGCGCGTGTTGCTCGCACCCGGAGTCTATGACGCACTAAGCGCTTTGGTGGCCGAACAAAGCGGCTTTGAGGCCCTCTACCTCTCAGGTGCATCGATTGCTTACACAAAATTGGGGCGATCAGACATTGGGCTCACCACAGCCACTGAGGTGGCTCAGACTCTGGCACACATCACTGAGCGGGTGAGTGTGCCTGTGATTGTGGATGCAGACACTGGTTTTGGAAATGCCCTTAACACGCAAAGAACGGTCCGAGAGTTCGAGCGTTGTGGGGCGAGCATGATTCAATTGGAGGATCAAACATTCCCCAAGAGGTGTGGGCATTTGCAAGGCAAGGGCGTGGTGCCACAGGCAGAAATGGTGGGTAAGCTTAAAGCGGCGTTGGACAGCAGAGTGAGCGAGTCAACTTGCATCATGGCAAGAACCGACGCATTGGCTGTCGAGGGGTTCGAGCAAGCCCTTGAGAGAGCTCATGCATACTTGGATTGTGGGGTTGATGCCTTGTTCGTCGAAGCTCTCAAAACACCTGAGCAAATGCGGGTGGTTTGTGAGCAATTCGCCCACAAAATCCCGCTCTTGGTCAACATGGTGGAGGGAGGGCAAACACCCGTCAAGAGCGCCACTGAATTGGAGTCGATTGGCTTTAGGATCGTGATCTTTCCTGGTGGTACAGCAAGGGCTGTGACCCACACCTTGCAGCATTATTTTGAGAGCTTACAAGCTCACAAAACGACGCTGCCATTCCAATCCCAAATGCTCGACTTTGATGGTCTCAATTCTGTGATTGGTACACAGGAATTATTGGAGTTGGGGCAGCGCTACGACGCGTGAGAGGTGTGCTCAGACTCAAGCCGTTGCGCCAAGTGAGGTGGCCAACTCTTTGCTGAGCGCCAACTCTTTTTCCTCTGGATTGCCCAGGGGCCAACCTTGGAGGTGCTCCAGAGCAATTCCTTTGAGTCCTTCGATCCAGGCCTCGTTGTCGTTTAGGCACGCAATGTACTCAAATCGCTCTCCTCCTTCGTGCAGGAAAGCCTCGCGAACTTCCATGGCGATTTCTTCAAGCGTCTCAAGACAATCACTGGTAAAGCCCGGGCACACGACTTGGATGCTTTTGACGCCATTTTTAGCCATGGTGCGCACGCTCGGTTCTGTGTAGGGCTCCAGCCACTTGGCTTTGCCAAAGCGAGACTGAAAGGTGACCTTGTATTCGTGTTTTGCAAGCCCCAAGGATTCGGCGACCAGCCTAGCCGTTTTATGGCACTCGCAATGATAGGGGTCTCCCAGTTCTAGAGTGCGTTGAGGCACGCCATGAAAGCTCATGACCAAGACCTCTGCACGGCCATGTGTGGCCCAATGAGACTTGATATTTTGAGTCAAGGCGGAGATGTAGTCCGGGTGATCGTGGTATCGATTGATGAAGCGCAGTTCAGGGATCAATCTGGTTTTTTGGGTCCAAATTGAAACGCTGTCAAAAACGCTTGCAGTGGTGGTGGCTGAGTATTGGGGGTATGCGGGCAAGATGAGAATGCGATCAGCCCCAGCCTCTTTGAGCTCACCCAAGACGGATGGAATGTTGTTTTGTCCATAGCGCATGGCCGAGCGCACCAACACCTGGTGATTGGATTGATTGAATGCGTTTTGCAAGCGCTCAGCTTGGCGCTCGGTCCACACTTTAAGGGGAGAGCCCTCAGGGGTCCAAATACTGGCATATTTAAGTGCTGAGGCTGCTGGGCGAAGTCTTAGAATGATGCCATGCAAAATCATGAGCCAAATCCAGCGAGGAATTTCGACCACGCGAGGATCACTCAGAAATTCTGCCAAATAGGTCCTCAACGCCTTGGGCTGCGGGGCCTGGGGCGTACCTAGATTACACAAGAGCACAGCAGTTCGTTTGGGTTGGCCGTGTCTGAAGTCGGGTTCTTTTAAAAAACGAGGATTTTTAAGCATGCAGTATTTTCGCATTGAATACCATGAATATTGATTGTGTAAAAGCAATATCCCTTGATTTGGATGACACTTTATGGCCTATTGGGCCCACCTTGGTGAGGGCTGAGGAGGCTTTGCGAGCTTGGTTCAGGGAGTTTGCCCCAAAGGCATTGATCTTTTATGAAGACCCACAAAGGGTGGCCGCTCTTAGGGCTCAAATTGTGGCTCAGCGAGCGCACGCTATGCACGAAATTAGTGCAATCCGCAAACAATTGATTCATGAAGTCTTGCGCTTGAGTGGTGAGTCCACCTCGGGTGTGGAGGCGGCATTTGCGGTTTTTTTTCAAGCCCGACAAGTGGTCGAATTTTATGACGATTCACTCGTTGCCCTAGAGCGACTGAAGGCCCGCTTTCCATTGTTGGCGCTCTCAAATGGGAATGCGGACTTGAGGCAAGTGGGGTTAGATCACCTCTTTACACATGCGGTGAGCGCAGAGCGATTTGGTGTGGCCAAACCCGATGCCAAGATTTTTCAGCACAGTGCCGCTCTTTTGGGGCTTTCTTGTTCAGAGGTTTTGCATGTCGGAGATGATCTTCATACCGATGTCCAAGGTGCCCTAGATGCGGGGATGCTGCCCGTGTGGATCAATCGACAGGGGCAAGTTGCAAGTTCAAAGCTCAATTGCTTGAGCTTTTCGAGCTTAATTCCGCTGTGCGAGATGCTGGGTGTCTAGGCAAAGCTCTTAGAAGTTCTTGTTCAATCAGATCGATGGTTTGTTGACCCGAGCGGACCGCACCTTCCAATGTGGAGGGATAAGGTCCCATCACATAGTCACCAGCGGCCCAAATGTTTTGCCCCACAAATTGGGGTGGGCGTTTCAAGCCACATTTGGCCTTGAAGGTGGCTTGCTTGTCGCACACGCATTGGAGCACCTCAATGTTCACGAGACCCAACTGATGCTGGGCTTGACGGATGATGATGTCCTCAAATTTCTCATTTTCAAGTTGAGGTGCTGCACTGATGACAAAGGCCCACTGAATGTTGTCTTCAGTGGAGCAGTGATGGTTTTTGATGGCAAACTGTGCGCTCCCGGGTTCACGTGCATCAAGAGCAATCAAATCTGGTAGCACTTGGCTCTTCGAGTCGGCTTGTGATCGCAGGTAGACCGTACAAATCCTTTCATGCTCAAGCGCTTGAGCGCATTGCGCCCAATCGCTTGCTACACTAGCACAAAGTCTTGCCGCCTCCTTTGCTGAGGTACACAACACAACGATATCCTCACTCTTGAACTCAAGCAACGACCTCACTCGCTTGGATGGGTGAATGTGTGCCCCATGGCGCTCAAGCCACAAACGAGCAGGTCCTGGCAAGAGTTCTCCAAGAGGTACTTTGGGGATCAACAACTCGCAGGACCGGGGTAGATCTTGAAAGGCATCCCTGAGCACTCTCAAGAGGAGTCGGGCACTTGCTTCGTGGATGTTCGTGTTCAAAGCGGATAGACACAGGGGTTCGATCAAATCGTCCATGATTCGATCAGGAATCGGGGCGAAAAAGTCTTTGACGCTCATGTCACGCCCCATGCTGAGGTCGTCCCTGTCAATGTCTTTGAGCAGTGCGCGGGTATCGGGATTCAAAAGCCAATAAAAGCCGGTCCACAGCACACCAAGCTTATCGATCGAGCGCCATCTTTTGTTTTGGAGCAGAGCTCGGAGGGCTTTGAAGCCGAAGCGGTCCAAGGGCAACTTAAACCCTTGGCCCTGTGCATCTAAGATGGCCAGTCCCAAACGGTTGAATTGTTGAGCATGACTCCCCCCCAAGAGTGTCAAGAGTTTGAGGGTTGATTCATAGGCCCCAATCAAAATGTGTTGCCCATGGTCCAGGGGTTGATGGTTTTTGATGTGTGATGCAGCGCGCCCACCCAAAGTTGGTGCGCTTTCATAAAGATGCACTTCAAAGCCAGATTGACAAGCTCGAACTGCTGCGCTCAGCCCTGCCCAACCGGCTCCGATGATGTGTAGGGTTGGTTTTTGTACAAGCATCAAGCTCAATGTCTTGTCAATACACACCCAGGGCTTGGACCTTCCATGCCAACCACAACTTGCGAATGGGGGTAAGGGCAACGCGTTGATGCAAAACGGGGAATCTTGAGGCCTCTATCTCTTTGAGCAAGGTCTTGTAGATACTGGCCATCATGAGACCAGGCTTTTGAGTTCTGCAGTCCTCTTTTGGCAAAAGGGCAAAGGCTTGCTCATAGAGTTGGTGGGTTTCATGGGCCAAGTGTTGCATCAATGCTTGAAATCGGGGTGAGTCAATGCGGTTTAGGATCTCATGGGCTTTGACATCGAATTGTTGTAGTGTGTCTATGGGGATATAAATACGGCCTCTGAGGGCATCTTCTCCCACGTCCCTGATGATGTTGGTCATTTGCAAAGCTTGACCCAGGGCATGTGCATATTGGGTGGTGAGGGGGCTGGTTTGACCAAAAATTTGAGCAGAGACCTCTCCAACAACGCCAGCAACCAAGTGGCAATAATTTCTCAGGGCGGGCATATCGAGATAGCGGGTTTGGGTCAAATCCATTTCACAGCCTTCAATGATGTGATTGAGCTGTTGGGCTTTGATCTGAAAGGTGTCGGCCAGTGGGGTCAAGGCTTGCATGACGGGGTGTTGAGCTTGCCCGTTAAAGGCGTTGAGCACCTCTTGTTTCCACCAAGCCAACTTGGCCTGGGCCACCCCGGTCTCAAGGGCTTCATCAACGACATCATCGACCTCTCTGCAAAAAGCATAAAAGGCAGTGATGGCCGCACGCTTTTGGGGAGTCAAAAATAAAAAGGCGTAATAAAACGAGCTTCCTGATGAAGCGGCTTTGTTTTGAACGTAGGTTTGTGGCGTCATGCCTCAGATTGTGCCATCGCTCTTGGGTCGCATCAAAGGGGTTGAGTCTTGAAACGCTTCTTTTGTGAGCCCATTGTCCCACGTGGAGACTGGGGGCTTATTGAAGTAGAGCTCTGAGAGCAATTTCAGGCATATCCCAAAAGGTCACTTTGGGGCGTTTGAGGCGCGTGTTCATGGATCGACATTTTTGTAGCACCTTGAGCCCCCCTTGTATAACGAGTCGCAACTCCCAGCCAGCTCGCCCAGGCACCCTGTGAGCCAAAGCCGTGCCTTGAATCATGAGTGCGTGCGTGATGCTCAATTCCTGATCTAAGTCGCTGTCTAGAGGCAGGTAATGTCGACCTTTTGGAATGTCGACACTTAAATCTTGCCAAAAGTTGATCAATTGCAATGCGGTGCAAATGGCGTCACTTCTTCTGATGGAGTCAGCCTCACTGATCCCATACAAGTGCATGAGGAGTCTGCCAATGGGATTGGCTGATTTGGCGCAATACTCTAAGAGTTGAGCGTGTGTTTCGTAGCGAAGTGCGTCCCGAGTAAACACCACATCTTGTTCAAAAGCTTCGAGCAAGTGCACCAAATGGATGGTGGGTAAGTTGTGGAGTTGCATTTGCTTGGCCAATGGCTCAAAGATCCACTTCCAATCGGGTGAGAAATCGGGAGATTTTGCCCCGCATTGGCGAAGTTCCTCTCTAAAGAGTCGCAGCAGCTCGATGCGTTGCTCAGGGCTCATGTCGCCTTCATCTGCAATATCGTCGGCAGTTCTGGCAAAGTTATAAATGGCTTGAATTGGGGGCCTCAAGTTTGGCGGGCAAAGCCAAGAGGCGACGGGGAAGTTTTCGTAATGTTTCACCCCAGCATCCTAACCTGCTTATTTCACAATGCAAGGACATGGTCAAATTTCTTTGTTTCGAATGCGGGGTTTATTCAATCAAGAATGAAGAAAAAGGATGGAGTTGGTGTCATTGTTACCTATGAATTGCAGACCAACTCAGTGCTTGACGCCAGTAAATGGGGTAAATTCACTTAGAATACCGAGTTGAAGCGTGCGACTGTGGCGAAATTGGTAGACGCAACAGGTTTAGGTCCTGTCGGCAGCAATGCTGTGCTGGTTCGAGTCCAGTCAGTCGCACCACGCTTTGGTCAATGATGAAGGCTTGGTTTGATTGTGGATGAGTACAAAAGTTTGTCTTTTGTTTGAGTCCTGTCTTTTGTGGTCAAAGTCCCTTTGTGGCTATTTAAGCCATATTGGTCGCTTGCGCCATAAACGAACCTGAGCGTGAGATAGAATTAACGCAATCTTTTCCCTGTTAATAAGCTGGGTTTTGAGTGGCTTTGCACACTTTTAATAGGTTTGCAAATTGCTTTCCTGGTTTTTTGCTGCTTTCATATTTCTGAAAAAAGTAGATAAGGTCGGCAAAGGGGCGTTGATATCGATGCAATGAGCACATATTCTCAATACAAGCTGCCGAGCAGACTTTGTTGAGCATTGAAGCTGTTGTTGAATTGACTCCAGCCAAACTAGATTTAACCCTATCCTTTTGTCTTAATGCTTTGAGCTTTAGGACTCCATGAACTACACCCTGTTGGAGAAAAATAAAAATGTCCGTTACGATTGAAACTCTTGAGAAATTAGAGCGCAAAGTCAGCCTGAGCTTGCCCATTGAGACCATTCAAAACGAGGTTGATCTTCGTTTGAAAAAATTGGCCAAACAAGTCAAGATTGATGGTTTTAGGCCCGGTAAAGTGCCCATGAATATTGTGGCTCAACGCTATGGCTACTCTGTTCAGTATGAAGTCATGAACGACAAGGTTGGAGAGGCGTTTGCCGCTGCAGCCCAGGAGGCCAATTTACGCGTTGCTGGCGCTCCCAAGATTGTTGAGAAAGAAAATGCCGATGAAGGTCAGTTTGCTTTTGATGCGGTCTTTGAGATTTACCCTGAAGTTGAGTTGGGTGACTTGAGTCAAGTTGAGGTGGAAAAATTCACCGCCCACGTGAACCAAGAGGCAATTGACAAGACCATCGACATTCTTAAAAAGCAGCGTCGCACCTTTACTCAAAAAGCCATGGACCAAAGCGTCGCTAACGACGATCGTGTGACGGTGGATTTTGAGGGCAAGGTCGATGGAGAGCCTTTCCAAGGCGGACAAGCCACCGATTTTCAGTTTGTCGTTGGCGAAGGTCAAATGCTCAAGGAATTTGAGAGCGCTGTGCTGGGCATGAAGCTGGGCGAGAGCAAGACCTTCCCCTTGAGCTTTCCAGAAAATTACCATGGCAAGGATGTCGCAGGCAAGGTGGCAGACTTCATGGTTTCACTCAAAAAGATTGAAGCCTCTCATTTGCCTGAGTTGAACGAAGCTTTCGTCAAGTCTTTGGGCGTCAAGGAAGGCACAGTTGAGGGTTTGAAGGCGGACATTGAGAAAAATTTAGAGCGTGAAGTTAAATCAAGACTGCTCAACAAGAACAAGCAAGTGGTCTTGGACGCATTGGTCAAACAAGCCAAATTGGACCTGCCAAAATCAATCGTTCAGTCTGAGCTGGACCGCATGGTTGAGAACGCCCGTGCTGAGTTAAAGCAGCGTGGCATCAAAGATGCTGATACTGCACCCATTCCAGAGGACATCTTCCGTCCACAAGCCGAGCAACGCGTGCGCATGGGCTTGGTGGTCTCTGAGTTGGTGAGGATGAAGGACTTGTACGCCAAGCCTGAGCAAATCAAAGAGCACATCGAGCATTTGGCATCGAGCTACGAAAGACCTGAGGAGGTCATGCACTGGTACCTCAACGACAAGCGAAACATGGCTGAGGTTGAGGCTTTGGTGGTGGAAGAAAATGTCACACAATATGTCCTGTCTCAACTCAAGGTCATAGAAAAAGAATTATCCTTTGATGAGTTGATGGGACAGTGATATTTTCTGAATGCTGATTTTTAAGGGCTAATACGATGAGTAATTTAGATATTCAAGGCTTGGGTATGGTTCCCATGGTCATTGAGCAGTCAGGTCGTGGAGAGCGTTCATACGACATCTACTCAAGGTTGCTCAAAGAGCGTGTGATCTTTTTGGTGGGTCCTGTGAATGATCAAACTGCCAATTTGGTTGTGGCGCAGTTGTTGTTTTTGGAGAGTGAAAATCCTGACAAGGACATCTCCTTCTACATCAACTCTCCTGGCGGATCGGTGAGTGCAGGCATGGCCATTTTTGACACCATGAACTTCATCAAACCCGATGTGTCAACCTTGTGCATTGGCATGGCTGCCAGCATGGGTGCGTTTTTGTTGACTGCTGGTGCCAAGGGCAAGAGATTTTCTCTGCCCAATTCCAAGGTCATGATCCATCAGCCTTTGGGTGGTACCCAGGGTCAGGCAACTGAGATTGAAATCCATGCCCGAGAGATTTTGAAGACCAGGGAGCAACTCAATCGCATTTTGGCTGAACGCACAGGCCAACCCCTTGAGAAAATCGAACGCGACACCGAGCGGGATTACTACCTCTCAGCTCAAGAGTCCAAGGAATATGGTTTGATCGACGAGGTCATCGAAAAGCGTCCTTGAGCTTTGAGTTTCTTGCCCTCATATTTCCCCTCAATTGGGGTGGGAAATGGGGGCATAATTTTTGTTTCATTTATGACGCTTGCGCGTCTACGGGCTCTCTTTTTGGTTATCATTAGAGCCAACTAACTCAAAGACAAATACATGGCCGAAAAAAAGGGCTCCTCAAACGAAAAAACTCTTTACTGCTCTTTTTGCGGTAAGAGTCAGCATGAGGTTAAGAAGCTGATTGCGGGACCTTCTGTTTTCATTTGCGATGAATGCATTGACTTGTGCAACGAAATCATCAGAGATGAGTTGCCCAACCAAGCTCAGGCGATCAAGGGTGCGAAGGGTGAGTTGCCTACGCCCTCTGAGATCAAAGCGAATTTGGATAACTACGTCATCGGTCAAGAGATCGCCAAAAGATCTTTATCGGTGGCTGTTTACAACCACTACAAGCGACTTAAGTACAAAGAAAAAGCCAAAAAAGAAGACGTCGAGCTTGCGAAATCAAATATTTTGTTGATTGGACCTACGGGTTCTGGCAAGACCTTGTTGGCTCAGACTTTGGCTCGAATGCTTGATGTACCCTTCGTCATGGCCGATGCAACCACCCTCACCGAAGCAGGCTATGTGGGTGAGGATGTAGAAAATATCATCCAAAAGTTGTTGCAAACTTGCAATTACGATGTTGAAAAAGCACAAAGAGGCATTGTCTACATCGATGAGATCGACAAGATCACTCGGAAATCTGAAAACCCCTCTATTACCAGGGATGTCTCTGGCGAAGGGGTTCAGCAAGCGCTCTTGAAGTTGATCGAGGGCACCATGGCCAGCGTTCCACCTCAAGGAGGCAGGAAGCACCCCAATCAAGATTTTGTACAGGTCGACACCACCAATATTTTGTTCATTTGCGGTGGTGCTTTTGCTGGGCTAGAAAAAGTCATTGAAAGCAGAACCGAATCGTCTGGCATGGGTTTTGGAGCCAAGGTTAAAAGCAAGCAAGAGCGCAGTTTGACGCAAGTCTTTAGCGAGGTCGAGCCCGAGGATTTGATCAAGTTTGGCTTGATTCCAGAATTGGTAGGCCGCATGCCCGTTGTGGCCACGCTGAGTGAACTCAGTGAGGATGCATTGGTGCAAATTCTGACTGAGCCTAAAAATGCATTGGTCAAACAGTATGCTCAACTGTTGTCCATGGAAGGTGTAGAGTTGGAGATTCGTCCCGCTGCACTGAAAGCCATTGCAAAAAAAGCATTGGAGAGAAAAACTGGGGCTCGTGGGTTGCGCTCCATACTTGAATTGTCGCTGATTGACACCATGTTTGAGTTACCCAATGTGAGCAACGTTGAAAAAGTCGTGGTCGATGAGAGCACGATTGACGAGAAAAAATCGCCTTTGTTGGTTTACCGCGAGGAAGCCAAAAAAGCTTGAGCAACTGAGGTCCCCCTTTTGGGGTGAGATCTCTTTTTTATGATGGAAGTTTGACCATGTCCGGACAAGTTCCCCTGCCTTCTACCCCCTTGGATTTACCACTTTTGCCACTGAGAGATGTGGTGGTGTTTCCGCACATGGTGATCCCATTGTTTGTTGGGCGCCCTAAAAGCATCAAAGCACTTGAGTCAGCCATGGCCCAAGAGAGACGCATCATGCTGGTTGCACAAAAAGCGGCTGCCAAGGATGAGCCATCTGTGGGAGATATGTTTGAGGTGGGTTGTGTTGCAACCATTTTGCAAATGCTCAAGCTTCCAGACGGTACGGTTAAAGTATTGGTGGAGGGGCAGCAACGCGCCTTGGTCAACGTCATTGAGGACGGCGAGGCGCATTTCACCGCCAATGTGACGCCCATAGAACTGGTGGCTCTGCCTGAGTCCGATACGGAAATCGAAGCACTCAGGCGAGCTGTCATGCAGCAGTTCGACCAATACGTCAAACTCAATAAGAAAATCCCACCTGAAATACTGACCTCAATATCAAGCATTGATGACCCAGGTCGCTTGGCCGATACCATTGCAGCTCACTTGCCTTTGAAACTTGAGAACAAGCAAGTGGTTCTCGATTTGGCAGATGTCAAAGCCAGGCTTGAAAATTTATTTGAGCAGTTGGAGCGCGAAGTTGACATCTTAAATGTTGACAAGAGAATTCGCGGTCGAGTCAAGCGCCAAATGGAGAAGAATCAGCGCGACTTTTACTTGAATGAGCAAGTCAAGGCCATCCAAAAAGAACTTGGCGAGGGAGAAGAGGGCGCAGACATTGAGGAGATCGAGAAAAAGATCAAAACGGCCAAAATGCCTGTTGAAGCCAGGAAAAAAGCCGAGAGTGAATTAAAGAAACTCAAGCTCATGTCACCAATGTCTGCAGAGGCAACGGTTGTTAGAAATTACATTGAAGTTTTGGTTAATTTGCCTTGGAGCAAAAAGACAAAAATCAAACACGACTTGGGAAATGCCGAGTCGGTTTTGAATGAAGATCACTACGGACTAGAGAAGGTCAAGGATAGGATTCTTGAGTATTTGGCTGTCCAACAACGTGTTGAAAAAGTAAAGGCTCCTATTCTTTGTTTGGTGGGTCCTCCTGGGGTGGGTAAGACCTCTCTTGGACAATCCATTGCAAAAGCGACTGGGAGAAAATACGTTCGCATGGCATTGGGTGGAATGAGGGATGAGGCTGAGATTCGCGGTCATCGTCGAACCTACATCGGTGCTTTGCCCGGGAAATTGCTTCAAAATTTGAGCAAAATTAACACCCGCAATCCATTGTTCTTACTCGATGAAATCGATAAGTTGGGAAGTGACTTTAGAGGGGATCCCTCCAGTGCTTTGCTTGAGGTGTTGGATCCTGAGCAAAACCACACCTTTAGTGATCACTATGTCGAGGTGGATTTTGATTTGAGTGACGTGATGTTTGTTGCGACGTCCAACTCTATGAACATCCCTCCAGCTTTGCTCGATAGGATGGAGGTCATTCGTTTGTCGGGTTATACCGAAGATGAAAAGACTCACATCGCTACCAAATATTTGCTGCCCAAGCAAATGAAAAACAACGGAGTGAAAGATTCAGAGCTGGCCGTCCAAGAGTCAGCGATTCGCGATGTGGTCCGCTATTACACGCGAGAAGCGGGTGTTCGTTCCCTCGAGCGTGAATTGTCTAAGATTTGTAGGAAAGTTGTCAAAGCTCTACAGCTCAAACAAATGACGCCTCAAGTTGTGGTCAATGCGGACAACTTGGATGAGTTCTTGGGGGTCAGAAAATACAATTACGGACGCGCAGAATCTCAAAATCAAGTGGGCCAGGTTGTTGGCTTGGCGTGGACCGAGGTGGGTGGAGATTTGCTCACGATTGAAGCGGCTTCCATGCCCGGAAAAGGCACGATCACACGAACAGGTTCCTTGGGAGACGTGATGAAAGAGTCCGTTGAGGCTGCCAGGACTGTGGTTCGTTCACGCTCGAAGCGTCTAGGAATCAAGGACGAGGCCTTTGAGAAAAAAGATATTCACATTCACGTACCAGATGGTGCAACTCCTAAGGATGGTCCTAGTGCAGGAGCTGCAATGACCACTGCCTTGGTGTCCGCTCTCACTGGCATTGCCGTGAGAGGGGATGTGGCCATGACGGGCGAGATTACGCTAAGGGGTGAAGTGACCGCCATTGGAGGCCTAAAGGAGAAGCTCCTAGCAGCCCTTCGTGGAGGCATCAAAACTGTCTTGATCCCTGAGGAAAACGTCAAAGATCTTCAGGAGATTCCTGAAAATGTTAAAAATGGTCTAGAAATTGTTCCTGTCAAATGGATTGATAAAGTCCTCGAATTGGCTTTGGTGACGATGCCTGTCCCCTTGCCTGACGAGGAGGTTGTTCCAGCAACGCCTGTCAAAGAAGCAGAGGTAGGTGTTACTTCAATCAAACATTGATATTGAAAATATTAGTGAATAGTTGGTGCAAAGAAGATAAAAATAAGTTATAATTTATTTCCACGCGGGAGTAGCTCAGTTGGTAGAGCGCAACCTTGCCAAGGTTGAGGTCGCGAGTTCGAGACTCGTCTCCCGCTCCAGGTCTGATCACGGGGAAGCCAGTGCTTCCCCTTTTTCATCAGCATGGTCAGCGCCCGCGCACCCCCCGGCGCGAGCCT
>CAIKYO010000296.1 GCA_903831655.1 uncultured Burkholderiales bacterium | reverse complement strand
TGACCCCCTATTGAACCTACAAGCAAGAATGGGACCCCAAAAACTAAATTGTTGCTGCTGAGGGCTGAGACTGCTATAAGGAGTGTCATCCAACGCACCCTTAGCCTCATACATGAAGGCAACAAAAAGGAAATACCAACCTCTCCCGCCAAAAGAGCTGTAACAGCGGGTGCTGCCCCCTTATAAGCAACGTGGGTCATTTTGATACCTGCCTCTTGAGACAACAACTCGCTGCCTAAATGCGGGGTCGTCACATTACCGGCTGAAGCGTAATTCAACCTATTGGGCTCCTTTTTGGCTGAGGCAATCACCTCAGCCAATGTGTTGAACCCCTTTTTGGAACTCACAGCAATGACCTGAGGAACCCTGGCAACTACAGACACATAATTGATCTCATCAACGTTGTAGGGCACTTTTTGTAAATGTGGCAATACCGCAATTGCTCCAGGAATGCCAAAACCAAAGGTATACCCATCTGGCTCTGCTCGAATGGCAGCATCTAAACCGATGGTTCCACTCGCCCCGGCTTTGTTATCTAAGATAATCGCCTGCCCTAGCACCTCACCCAACTTTGGAGCTATGGTCCTTGCCAACTGATCGACGGGTCCACCAGCGGGATAAGGAACAATGAGTTTGATCGGTTTAGTAGGCAATGTGCTTTGCGCAAAAAGAGCAGCCGAGCTAAAAAATAAAATCATCGCACTGAAAAAATGCTTCTTGATTTTCATGTTGTCTCCTAAGTTTTGGTATCTAATTGAAGTTTTATTGGTGTTTTTTCTTCAACCATCAACAGGTTCTGTGTTGCTTAGACTAGGGCGCTGCTTGATTTTCAAATACCAAGCATTTAGCTTTGGGGCACGACCAGCCCAGTTAAGGGCGGCAAAACGGTAGTCAAGATACCCTAACGCACAAACGATCGAAATCACTCCAATGTGAAAATTGGATTGTTCTAGCAATGCGCTCTCACACTCCAGCATATCAAGGCTAGACAACACTTTGAACTCAAAAGAATTGATCAGATTCGCAGAAGGGTTTTGTCTCTCCCTCTCATTGCGCCACAAAATTAAAGCATCCAAAATGCCATCCCCAAAAGCATGCCAGCGCAAACAAGCCCACTTTTGACTTGAAGACTGGGGAAACAAGCCCCCACTCATGAGATCATTTAAATACTCACAAATCACAACCGAATCAAATAAACCAGAACCATCATCGAGCACCAAAGTTGGAATTTTCGACAGTGGGTTATCGATCATGATTTGAGCGTTGGGCTTGGTCATGGCAGCAACCGAGCGCACCAATTGCACTCGCTCTAGTGCATTCAACTCTTCCAAGCAAATCATCACCTTTCTCACATAAGGTGATTTCGGAGACCAGTGTAGTTTCATCATGAAATTTGGATGGTTGAAATTTTATTGACCCACAAAATGTGGTGCTCTTTTTTCCTTAAATGCAGCTTGCGCCTCTTTGGCATCTTGGGTCTTGGCAATTTGAGCCGTCATATCCTGCTCATATCGATATCCATCCCTCAAGCTCAAATCCTCAACCACGTTTAAAGTGTGCTTGATCATTCGTGTGGAGACAGGACTCTTACTTGCAATGATGCCAGCCAAGTTCATGGCCGCTGGTAATAAATCATCTGTGGGTGTCACACACTCAACCAAACCCAGTCGATACATTTCCTGTGCATCCATCCTCTGTCCAGTCAATGACATGGTCCTAAGGCGAGAATGACTGAAAAGACGTGAAGCGTGTTTCCCTCCCCCTAGCAAGCCGACATCCACCTCGGGCAACCCCAAGGTGGCTTTTTCACTTGCAATCAAAATGTCTGCAGATGCCACCATGGCCAATCCAGAACCAAGCGCTGGGCCATTGATTGCGACAATCACTGGTTTTGCACATTCACGAATGGCGTGAAAACATTCGCGAGTTCGCCTTGAGTGAGCCATCAAATCTCCGGGTCCCTTGATGACCTCTTGACGTCCTTTTAAATCGGCACCCGCACAAAACACTTTTCCAATGGCACTCAAAACAACCACTCTCACCTCATCGAGTTCAGATATTTGATCCAGAACTTGCGTCAATTCATCATTCATGGTTCGCGTCAGCGCATTGACTGGAGGACTATTGAGTAAAACCAATGCGATATGGTCTTTAACTGTTACTTCCAATTCTTTGAAATCAAACATGGAATTTCCTTCCTTAAAACTTTGATTTAAATGATATTTTTCGATCTGAGGATCTCAATTTTTTCTGGCGAAAAACCCAATTCTTTGAGAATCTCATCAGAATGTTCTCCCAACAAAGGAGGAGCTTGATCATCTCTAATGCTTGCGTTTTTGAACTGAAAGGGAGTCATGACTTGAGACACATGACCCGTCACAGGGTGAGGCAACTGCCTGACCATTTGACGATGAACCACCTGCGGGTCCTCAAGTGCCTCTGGGACGGTATTGATCGGACCACAGGGCACATCAACAAGTTCAAAGGCATGTGTCCAATGTGCTCGATCATGCTCTAAAAAGGCTTGATCCAAGATGGGTCTTAATGCATGCTGATTTCTAACTCTTGAAGCATTGTCCTTAAACCTTTCATCCGAGGTCAATTCGGGTTGACCAATGACTTCACAGAGTTTTTCAAATTGTCGATCGTTGCCAACCACCAAAACCATTTGACCATCGGCGCAACGAAAAACATCTTGAGGTTGAATGTTGGGATGGGCATTGCCATTCCTTTTTGGTGTTTTCCCAGACATCAAAAAATTCATGGCCTGATTTGACAACAAGCTGACCTGAACATCCAACATGGCCAGGTCGATGTATTCACCCTCGCCAGTGACCTCTCTATTGGCGAGAGCAGCGAGCATGCCGATCGTTGCATAACTACCCGTGATGAGATCGATAATGGGTATTCCTACTTTTTGTGGACCACCGCCTGGGAGCTCATCTCTCTCCCCGGTCACACTCATCATGCCGCCCATGGCTTGAATTAAAAAATCGTAGGCCACATGATTCGCCTTGGGTCCACTCTGTCCAAATCCAGTGATTGAACAATAAATGATTTTAGGATTGACGGCTTTTAAGCTTTCATAGTCCAAATGGTATTTGGACAAGGTTCCAACCTTGTAGTTTTCAAGCACGATGTCTGACTCTTTGGCCAACTCACGAATGATTTCTTGACCCTCTTCTTGAGAGATATCCACGGTGATGGAACGCTTGCCTCGATTGGCCCCTAGGAAGTAGCCGGACTCTTTGCTGGGGGAGCCATCCAGATTGCGCAAAAAGGGAGGACCCCACGACCTCGTGTCATCTCCCAACCCAGGACGCTCCACCTTGATCACCTGAGCCCCCAAGTCAGCCAAGATCTGCCCAGACCAGGGTCCTGCTAAAACTCGACTCAAATCCAAAACTTTGATGTGTGAGAGCAGCTTTCTCAAAGTGAATCCTTAAAATTGCGGATGAATCAAATCCACCAATGAACTCACCCGTTACGCTTCGTGGACTCCGAGCTGCAAAAACCATTGCTTGCAGTAAAAGGCATTCTATGCCCCAAGGTTCGGTGCACTCAAAGCACTTTGGTCATATCTGCTATGCACTTGACGTACTAGGTATTCACCCTTAAATCACTCAATCGCCACATTCCAGCTTGGGCCATTTCATCGACCAATTCGATGATGTTTTGAGAGACGACATTCACGCTTTTGCGTATCCCCTTGGTTCTTGAGTGAGCCATGGAGATGATGCGCTGAAGTTCGGGGTCGTTGATCCGCGCAGCTTGAAGAGTTCCATCGGCCACTTCACTCCAAACCGCGTGGAGTGGTAAAACTGTATAAAGCCCCTCCTTTGATACCAAATCCTTTTGCAAAGGTAACGAGTCCGCTTCAACCACAGAAGTCAATTTAATTTTGTTTTGCCTGGCCAGGAGATCTAAAGTGGTCCTTAAACCATTGGGTTCACTTGGCAAGATGAAGGGGAGTTCATTCATGGACTTGAATGAAATTTCTTTTGCTAAAGTGACCCTGTCATTGGGTTGACCAATGAGGTAGCTGTCTACAACGGCCAAGATCTGTTCCATCTCAGGTATTTTGCTTCCATAGCGGTACAAAACAGCAAGGTCTACCCGGTCGTCACTCAGCCACTCTTCGAGTTGACCGCTAGAGCCTTCCAGTACTTTTAAGTGAATTTTGGGATATTGAGAACCAATGAATTTATAAAGACGACTCACAATTGGCAAAGCAATTGAGGGCAACAATCCAAGGGTCACAGTACCACTGGGCTCTTGGCTTTCATCTCGAATGTGGTGCTCGATTCGCTCCGCGCTGCTTAACAGTGATTTGATTTGAGGAAATAACGCAAAACCCAGCTCAGACAACTCGACACCACGTCCGTTGCGATTGAAAAGTCTCATGCTGCACTCACGCTCCAGCGCGTTGATCTGTCGGCTCAACAAAGATTGAGTGGTATTCAAAAATATGGCTGCACGCGTGAGACTACCCAACTCTCCAATTGCGATGAATGCCCGCCATTTTTGCAAATCACTGAGGAGCTCAATTTTAATTTCAGATGGTTTTGTCTGCATACATCACTTTGAAGCTCATGAGCCTAAGTAACCCCAATTTTGTTCGATGCCACGAACCTTCGGAGAGTTCAAGGACTTAATCTGAACGGTTTTAATCGATCGCAAATACTTGGCCATCAAATCCCAAATCGGCTCCTGTGAGACGCCTTGAGCCTGCTCAGAAACGGAGGCCCAACCTGCCACTTTGTAGCTCTTGTGAGCTTGGATCAAATCCTCTCCCAAACGCATGTTAGAGATTCTTTGCCCCATTTTGGCCACGGGATCAATGGTGTAATGAAGACCACCCACTCTCACCATGTCACCCCCTTGTTGGTAGTATGGATCTGGGTTGAATAAGTTATCGGCCACATCCTCCAAGACCCCTTTGATGGCCTCGCCTGTCATGAAGTTTACCGTGGTGTTGGGGTAAGTGATGGCCGTTTGATCCATCAAGTCCTCCATGGTGATCGACTGACCTCCCAAAAGGGTTGTACCCCACCTAAAACCTGGGGAGAAGGCAATGGGCGCATCCTTCATCTGCATGAGACCATCCAGAATCAATTGATCAAAACTGCCATTGAAGTTGCCCCTTCGAAAAAGAGTGGACTCAGTGGTGGCAAGTTTTTCTGACAACTTACCCTCAAAGGGCTCTCTAATGGATTGGATCAACTTGGCCATCTCTGTGTCTGCGGGCAAGAGATTGGCAAAAACGGGCATCAAGCGATATTGAAAATCTATCACCCGTCCAGCTTTGACGTCAAAATCCAAAACACCTAGAAATTTACCGTTGGATCCCGCATTGGTCACCAAGGTCACTCCACTCGAATTTTTGACTTTCACAGGGCTCGGCACGCCATCATGGGTGTGTCCGCCCAAAATGGCATCAATTCCAGACACACGAGATGCCATCTTTAAATCCACATCCATGCCGTTGTGGGACAACACCACCACCACTTGAGCGCCTTTGCGTCTGACCTCATCAACCGTCCTTTGCATGTTTTCCTCTTGGATACCAAAGGTCCAATCAGGCACGAAATACCTTGGGTTTGCGATCGGGGTGTAGGGAAAGGCTTGCCCAATGATGGCAACGGGCACACCGTTTAAGACACGAATTTCGTAGGGCTCAAACACCAAATCCCCAAAGTCAGCGGTGTTGATGTTTTGGGCTAAAAAAGAGATCTTGTTTTTCAAATCACCTTTGACCAAGCTCTCAACCCTTTGCGCTCCAAGCGTCATCTCCCAATGAGCCGTCATCATGTCAACACCCAAGAGCAAAGAGGCGTCAACCATGTCTTGTGCTTGCGTCCAAAGCGCTGTGGCCGAGCCTTGCCACGTGTCCCCACCATCTAGCAACAAGGCCCCAGGACGTGAGAGCTTGAGGCGCTGAATCAACGTTTTTAAATGAGCAAAGCCACCCATCTTGCCGTAGATTTTGGCCGCTTGCTCAAAATCTAGGGAAGAAAAAGCATGCGCATCGGGGGTTCCCGGCTTGATGCCATGTGCTTTTAAAAAATACTCACCTACCAAATGAGGCGATTTGTTTTTAGCACCACCCACGCCTAAATTTTGACTGGGTTCGCGGAAGTACACCGGATTGAGTTGCGCATGACAATCTGTGAAGTGCAGCAAATGCACATTGCCCCGCTTGGGCCAATCGTAGTAACGCTCAGCATCGCTCCTTGCCTGTGCAAAGTCACTCCTAAGCGCAAGACCACTCGCACTGGCGAGTGCAAGGGCGTTTAGGAATTCACGCCGATTCATTCAAATCCTCACTGATTCACAGGTGACTGCGGATCCAAGAGCAAAGCCATCAAGTCTCGCAACTGATTTTCGGTGAGCAACTTGAAATGACCAAATCTAGGCATCACCGAGCAAGCGTTGTACGCCTTGGAGTTGTAGAGCTTGCCCCATGTGTATTTGAGAACCGCCTCATCCTGTCCTCGAATTTTTCCATAGTTGTATAGGGTTGGGCCAATCGTGCCGTAAGAGATCTCTTTTTTGTCCAATTGGTGACAGTTGTAACAACCTCCCCCATTGACATCGTCTGCCTTGTCTGACCAAGTGGCACCTTTTCCACTTTGAGCTATTTTTTCACCCTCTTTCCAGTTACCCAAGTAAACCCCATCTGAGGGATAAACCACCAAATTCAAATTGTTTTTTTCTAATTTTGCTTGCTGCTTGGCGCTAATTTGAGCTTGACCTTTGAGTAAAGTCGAACAAGCTCTCTGGTTCTCGTCTTGAACCAACCGGTCTGTGTTGGCAATGCCTTTGGTCTGAAAACTCGACTCCATCATCCGCTTGAGCTCCAAGTCTTGAGCATGAAGCGCAGGTGTATTCAAGAGAAGTGGTAACACCACCAAGGGCAATAACTTGTTGATATTCATCATGATTCCTTAAATCCTTAACGCTTCAAGCCTGGGGTTTGAACCAGGCCACCCTTGGCGTTTTGAGCCATGAACACAGACAAGGCAATGGTGACATCGGAGGTGTAAATGGGCGAGGGAAAGCGTTGCTGGCGAAAGCAATCGGACAACCTGCGCTGCATGGTCCAAAACTCACCGCTAGAGACCCTGTAAGCGGGCCATGTACCCCAGGCCAAAGCGGCCCCTTGGGGTGTGGTGATCTCAGGTAAGTCTTGCAACCGAATTCTCTGATTGGGCGCACCATGACAACTTGCACACGAAAAATCCATTGGACCAGCGCGATAGTAAAAAGCCTTTTGACCCAAGGCATAGAATTCTTTCTCCTTGGGGTGATTCATGGGTGGATTGATTTTCATCCCCTTAGAGTGCGTCACCACATATGCAACGATGGCCTCAATGTTCTTTCTATTTCCGCGTCCAAATTCCTCACCTATCACCTCTTGGCTCTCAATCCCTTGGAGACTTTGCATGCAAGTGAGTAGCCTTGACTCCAAATCTTGTACGCGCTGAGTGTCTTTAAAGTACCTTGGCAACTGGGCAAAAGCTCCTTCAACCACACCTGGACCAAGTCCTAAATCACAATTGGCTAAACTTTGTGACTTTGGCCCCATGGGCTTGAGCCACAACTCCTCGCCGGAGGCCTCGAATAACTCAGAGGGATTGCCATCGGCCAACATCTCACGGTATTTTGCAATTTCTTCACCTGTGCTTTGCGCAAACACAGGGCTGCTCAGCGTAACAAGTAAAAAAATCAAATAGTTGAAAAGAATTTTAACCATCGGAAATCCTAAATTTTTAAAGCCAATGACAGCCTGCCGCCATGTCTGGGCAGAAATTGAACTGACACCTTGAGAGAAGTCTTCGATCTCTGGAAAGTTCCAAAGAACCGCCCTTCGCTGATTGATGTTAACGCATTTTGAATTCATTACACGTCGCCAAGCACCTTCTTCATTGACCACTTAAGGCTTGCCAGCCCTGTGAACATGGTTTGAAGAACCAAATTTGCTGTTCAAAATCAATAAAGTGAACAGCAATAGATGAAATCTCCCTAATTTTCATCTTTATTACCCCCAAACACTTCAGTTTAAAAAACTCGGTCCGAATCTAATGCGTGAAATTGGCTTTTTTAGCCCAATTGGATGTAATTGGGCCAGACATTAATTAGATTGGATCCGGTATGGGATTAGGAATGGCGCTTTCAATGTCAAGCTCGCTGTCGGCAAGCGCAAGACAAGCAAGTTTGCAAGCAAGTTATCAACTGCGCCAACAAGACATGGCAGCTCTCAAGTCGGCCATTAACTCAGGCGATCTCAATTCCGCACAACTGGCTTATTCAACCCTCACGCAAAACACCCCTAACCTCAACGCCAATAGCCCTTTGGCCAAATTGGGACAAGAACTCAGCACAGGCAATCTCACACAAGCCCAAAAACAATTGGCCTCTTGGGGAGCTAAACCCATCGCAACGGGAAACTCAAGCGACTTGGGTACAAACTCGAACAATCCCAACAGTGCCCTGGCCAATGCTTTAATGAAAAGTTTTGGAGCCCTGGGCTCCAACACCAACAAGCTCCAATCTGATCAAGTCAATAAAGCGGCATATGCATTCATGCAAAACTTGATGGCCTTGGCCATACAACAAAGAAACTCAAGCCCTAGTCCTGCGACCCAAGCAAATACAGCTCCATCCCAAAGCGCGGTGGTGTCCGAAGCCTTTGCAAGCGCCAAATCAAAGTCTTCAGGTAAAGCAATGGGACACCATCATGGAGGGGGTTATGGAGGAGGCAAGGGTTCATCCACAAGTAACCCATCCAGTAACGCAAGCACAACCTCCCCATTAAGTGACCTGCTAAGTACTTTGACTAGCATCACATCGATGTCCAACTCAAATGGGGAAAATACATCTGAAAACCCTCAACCTCAATCTCAAAACAAGGATTCGACGGCACAACCAAACGCCAACAATAGTCAATTATCAACAGGAGTTATTGCAACCCCTGATTCACTGGGCTCTTTAAATCAGAGTTTTCAGACCTTGGTCAGCACATTGGGAGTCAATCCTCAAAATGCATCCATGAGCAGTTTTATTTCCGCATTGGGGCAAAATTTAGAAAACCTCCCCGCTTCTGGCAACTTCATCAATGTAACGGCCTAATGACAACCAGCCCAAAAAAATAATTTCAGTATTTAGGGGCATTGGTTCAATGAGGCTTGTATTGTCAGAAAACCAGCCTAGCATTACTTATAATCTGGAGAATTGAAATTTCAAGGAATTGAAATGAGTTCTCCTGCTTCGAAAACAAAAACTGTCACCGATCACACTCCACTTCAAGACAACAATTCAAGTTCCACTTGGTTGGTGCCTGGCGATTTAACAGAAAGTACCCGCTGGACTCCACCACCTGGAGTTGTGATTCAAGGCTACCCAAGCGAGCCAAGCCCAGTTCAAAATGTTCCCGCTTTAAATGTTTCTATATCCTTAGATGGCACTCCCATCGTAGCTACTCACTCCACAACTTCAAGTGGCACTGTTACCTTAGTTGGTACGGATTCATTTGGACACTTCCCAATCCTCTTTACCAACACTCAATCGAACTGATGACTTGGCACAGCCAAGTCATGAACTAATAGGAAGAGGTAACGAGATGCAAGGAAACTTTGTACAAAGCCACATCTAATCGGTTGCATTGAATTGCATATTGCAACCACCCAAGGCCAAACTATCCAGGAATTGGAGCCTGAATACCCTCTATTTGGACCCTAAAACCTGATCTAACATTTGGCCAATAATCCCAAATGGCCTTGTGTTGAGCGCATCGATTATCCCAAAAAGCAATCGAATGAGGTTCCCATCTAAAACGACATGACCATTCGTCTCGACCAATGTGGCGATACAAATAATTAAGGATCATATCGCTCTCGGGTTTGGGTAGCTCATTGATATGCGAAGTGAAATCCCAATTCACGTAAATACCAAGTCGATGACTTTCAGGATGTCGAACAATCACAGGGTGAGTCGAAATTGGTGTACCTGGACCAAATACCCGAGTGCCATCGTGTGTGGCAGTTAGCCCATGCAAAAAAGCTTTCATGCGATCTGACAAAGCATCATAAGCTGCATATGTGCTAGCAAACATGGTATCACCCCCACCATTGGGGGGTAGTGTATGGTTATAGAGCATGCTACCCAGTGGGGGGAACTGTGCACACGATTGATCGCTGTGCCAGTTCTCTCCAGATATTCTCTCGGAGCTCTCGTCATAATGAAATTTGCGTACAAGAGGATTATCAGTCCCTTTACTAATGGTGGTTTTACCGACATGTTGACCCAATGGCCCAAAGTGGCTTGCAAGTCGTATCTGATCTTCAAAACTAATTTTTTGATTTCTAAAAAACAAAACTTGGAACTGCGTAAATGCACTCTTGATTTCTTGTACCTGCAAGGGTGAGAGTTCTTGTGTCAGATCAACATCAAGCACCACTGCACCGATGTGGGGAGAATAAGGTTGAACAGTAATGTGATGGTAAGA
>CAIKYO010000295.1 GCA_903831655.1 uncultured Burkholderiales bacterium | reverse complement strand
GCATTGCCATTCATCAAATCTGGGAAACTAAAAGCTCTTGGCGTGAGCACGATCAAGCGCACCCCAGTGCTGAGCGACGTACAAACCATCACTGAAGCAGGCGTCTCAGGCTTTGAAGTCAATGTGTGGCACGGCATCTTGGCCCCAAAAGGTTTGCCATCAAACATCACAAATAAGCTCAACAGTGAAATTAACTTTGCAATGAACTCCAAAGAAGCTCAGGAACTTTTAGAAAAAGATGGGGTCTATCCCATCAATGCCAATCCTGAGCAATTTCAAGCCCTTTTAAAGAGAGAAATCATTTCTTGGAGGGATGTTGTGAAAAAAGCCAATATCCAAATCAATCAATGACACTGTCACACCTCAATTGCACTTGTTCAATACTCAAATGAAAAACACTTCCTTAACTTGGTTAATGCAAAAGCTATTGATCGGACTTACATTTTTTTTGGCACTGAACATATCAGTGTCTAGCGCGCTTGCTCAAGACTCAAAAGGCCCTTCTCTTGCTCAAACCTATCCCAATAAACCCATCCGATTGGTGGTCCCTTTTATTGCGGGCTCGCTAGTGGATGTCATGGGTCGTGCAATGGCCGAGGAGATGCAAAACACTTGGAAGCAAAGTGTTGTCATTGACAACAAAGCTGGAGCCAGCACACTCTTGGCGGCCAAAGTGGTGTCAACATCTCCAGCCGATGGGTACACACTCTTCTTGCCAACGGTCACAACATTTAGCATGGCTCCCCAATTGAATCCGAAAGCGGGCATTGATCCCAGCAAAGAGCTGACACCTATCGCAAGACTTGCCATCACCAATCTTTACCTAACCGCTCACCCCTCTCTTGGCACAAAGAACATGAAGGAGTGGATAGAGCTCATGAAGAAAAACCCCGGCAAATTTAGCTACAGCTCCTCAGGAAACGGCTCTCCCCAACACATATTTATGGAGACGTTAAAAAAACAACTCAATCTAGATATCGTTCACATTCCCTACAAAGGCAGCAATAGCGGCATGCTAGACCTTTTGTCTGGAAAGGTAGATATGGCTTTCATTGACGGAACCTTGATCGCACCTAACATCAAAACAGGAGCGCTGGTTGTTTTGGGCTCCTCCATGAGCAAGCGCTCAACCCTGTTGCCTAATGTGCCTCCCATCTCCGATACAGTTAATGGGTTTGACTGGTCGGGTTGGATAGGGTTTGCAGGGCCTGCGAATATGCCTCAACCCATCGTAGACAAAATTGCTGACTTCATCAAACACTATCAATCCACACCTGCATTTGCAAGTGTTTTAGAAAAAGCGGGTATCGAACCTGCCGAGCCAATCGCACCTGGCGATATGCCCGACTTCATCGCACGAGAAAACAAGCGATGGGCGCCTGCGATCAAAATCTCCGGCGCCACCATCGATTGAGCTTGGACCCAAAAAATAATGTTTTAACTTCAATCTCATAAATTTGAAAGCACAAAAAATCATGCAAGACGGAATCAGAAGGATCATCACCGGACACGATCAGTCCGGAAAAGCCATCATAGAAATGGACAGTTTGGCTCCGAACCGCAAAGTTCGACCCGGTACCGGGTTGGTCAGTACGCTTATGTGGGCAACAGATGAAACACCGGCCAAAATGGATCTTCGCCAAGACCGAGCAGACAGAATCATGGGAGTGCCACCTCCTAAAAATGGATCTGTTTTGCGCGTAGTGGATTTTCCTCCAGTCACCCCTGAGAGTGAGAACATCAGTCAAGCTGACATATTGAAGGAGATGGGCGTCAAAGATACAGCCCACTCAGATCAGCCTGCACGACATGCATTCATGCACAGGACTCCAAGTATTGACTACGTCATAGTCATGTCAGGAGAGATCGATATGTTACTTGATGATTCAGAGGTTCATCTCAAGGCAGGTGACATCATGATTCAACAAGGGACCAATCATGCGTGGGTGAATCGGGGATCGGAAGTGTGTCGCATTGCTTTTGTATTGATCGATGGCATTGACCCTTTATCTAACCCTTGATTCAAACCCAAAGGTTATTCAAACCTAAACCCACCCTAAGTAAAGAACACCCATGAAATTCGGAATTTTTGATCACCTTGACAAAAGTGGCGTAGACCTTCACCAGCATTTTGAAAATCGACTCAAACTTGCTGAAATCTATGACCGCGCTGGCTTTCACGCTTACCACATAGCAGAGCATCATGGTACCCCACTGGGTATGGCCAGTTCTCCCAGCGTGTTCTTGGCAGCTGTGGCACAGCGCACCCGTCGACTGCGATTTGGACCTTTGGTCTACACACTCAGCTTGGCGCATCCCATACGCATTGTTGAGGAAGTTTGCATGCTCGATCAAATGAGTGGCGGGCGCTTGGAGCTGGGAATCGGGCGTGGAAGCTCGCCCTATGAAATGGCTTTTTTTGGCGTGAATGCACAAAACTCAACCGAACTATACATTGAATCCTATGATGTAGTCATGATGGGTTTGAAAGAGAAGACCATCAACTACGAGGGAAAATATTTCCAATTCAAGGGTGTGCCCATTGAACTTGAATGCCTACAAAAACCGACCCCTCCCATTTGGTATGGCATGTCGCGTCCAGATGCGGTGCCTTGGGCTGCACAAAACGCAGTGAACATTGTGTGCCAGGGTCCTGCTGCACCTGTAAAAGCAATCACAGATCGCTATCGTGAAGTTTGGAGCCAGCATCACAATGCATCCCGCTCAGAACTCCCGCTGATGGGCCTGGGAAGGCATATCGTAGTGGCACAAAGTCAAGAGGAAGCTATTCGCATCGCCAAAAAAGGGTTCGACGCGTGGTATTCGAATTTTCAATACCTGTGGAGAGCCAACAATCATCCTTTAAAAGGTTATTCAATTCCAGAGAATTTTGAAGAAGCTCGAGCACAAGGGATCGTAATCGCTGGAACAGCTCAACAAGTGGGTGAGTTGTTGGAGCAAGAAATAGAGAAATCAGGGTCAAATTACATCTTGACTCGATTTGCCTTTGGCAATTTAAGCTTTCAAGAGTCCAAGGATTCATTGGAAAGATTTGAAGCCGATGTGATGCCGCTTTTCACAAAGGCAACCGAACTTGCTTGAACACAGGCATTAAACGCACTCACTCACAGCTCTCTCGCACTGGACTTACTCGAACTTGGAGTCTCGCTTGTCCAAGCGAGCTCTCATGCCTTCGGTTTTGTCCTTGGTATCAAATAGCAGCTGAAAAGACTTTCTCTCAAACTCCAAGCCTTGATTGAGGGGCATGTTCATACTCTGCAAAATAGATTGCTTAATCGATCTCAAAGCAACTTGTGGGCCTCGAGCCATAAGAGTTGCCCACTCTAGCGCTTTTGACTCAACCAATTCGTCGGCAACTACTTCGCTCAAAAGTCCCATCTGCAGAGCTTCTTGAGCGGTGCACAGCTCACCGGTCAACATCATTTTCATGGCTTTAAATTTTCCAACGGCTCTGGTCAAGCGCTGAGTGGCACCTCCCCCCGGCATGATCCCAACCAGAACCTCAGGTTGACCAAGCTTGGCTTTTTCTGAAGCCACAATGATGTCAGCGGTCATGGCTAACTCCAAACCGCCACCCAATGCATAACCTCGAATGGCTGAAATGACTGGTTTGGAGCAGTCACTGATGGAGTTCCATAACCGTCCCATCTGGCGACTCACGATTTCAGAGGGGGTTGCATCAACGTATTCATTTAAATCTGCACCGGCACAAAAAGCCTTTGGCCCCCCGGCCATTATGATGACTCTGACCTTTGGATCTTTTTCAAAATCATCAAAGTACTTGGCCAATGATTGACGCAACTCTAAGTTAAGTGCATTCAAGACTTCGGGGCGATTCAATCGAATCACGACCACACCATCACTGGGATATTCAATCAATAAAGTGGGCTCAGACATGGAATAACCTCTTTTGTAGTGAGTTTGAGTAGATTATCTCAAATGTCGACGTTCAATTCGAAATATCAATTAATCGATCTGGCTAAGCCTGGGTCACAGGGACTGACCAAAAACAGGGGATCTTTTCTCAAAAAATGCCGAAATTGCCTCTTGGTGATCTGCGGTTTGATGAGCCAAGCCTTGAAACTCACCTGCACGCTTGAGGGCATCATACAAAGTGCTGGTTCTGGACTGCTGAAGCAATTCCTTGGTCCAACGAAGAGCCTGGGGAGGATTCTTTGCAATTCTCGCAGCCAATCCCATCGCCTCATTCAACAGCTCTTCAGAGGGGACCACTTTGGAGACCAACCCAATTTGAATTGCCTCTTGCGCGTTGACGCTCTCACCCGTGAAGGCCATCTCCGCTGCTTTAGCGTAACCCACCACTCGCGGCAAGAGCCAACAGCCTCCATCACCCGGAACAATTCCAACTTTGACAAAACTCTCTGCAAAAATAGCGTTTTCACTGGCTATTCGGATGTCACACATACAAGCTAAATCATTACCTGCTCCAATAGCGGGCCCATTGACTGCGGCAATGATGGGTAGCTTGAGAGTTTGAAAAGCCATGGGTATGCGTTGTATTCCTTCCCAGTAATTTTTAGCAACTTCCTGTGCATTTCCTTTGAACATGCCTTCTTTGTCCCGCATTTCCGCAACATTACCGCCTGAGCAAAATGCACTACCTATGCCAGTGAGGACCACAGCACGAACAGAAAGATCATCATTCAAAGCGGAGAAGATATTCTCAAATGCACTGAACATCTCCTCACCACTGAGTGCATTGCGTGTTTGCGGTCGATTCAAAATCAACAGCACAACTCCCCCCTTCTTCTCAACCAAAATAGGAGCGTCGTTATCTGTTTGCAAAGCGCTTTTTGAAGTCATTTAATTACCTGTGATGATATGAGTCAGATTTAACTTTAAAGTCCAAGGACACGTTCTGCATTACCGTGCATGATCTTCTCCATCACCTCGTCTTTGTAGCCCAACTCGGCCCACTCTTTAAAAATTCGCTCGTAAGGCAAACTTGGATAGTCACTACCAAACATGATTTTGTCTTGCAAACGACCGCGAATATCGACCTTCAAGTTCCCAGGAAAATGCTTAGGAGCCCAGCCAGACATTTCCCAATAGACGTTTCCTTTGTGCAAGGCAACTGCAGTCGTCTCCTCAACCCAAGGCCATCCTGGATGGGCCATGATGATTTTCAAATTTGGGAAATCCGCAGCCAAGTCATCAATGTGAGATGGATGCGCATGCCGAATCCTTGCACCATTGCCACCTGGCATACCTGCACCCATGCCAGTTGTTCCCACGTCAATCATCACAGCGGCACCCAGCTCGTTGATGACTTCAAAGAGATCGTAGTAACGTCTGTCGTTGACAGCAAAATGTTGCATGATGGGGTGAAAGTGAAATCCAATGAAACCCAACTCGGTCACCGCTTTTTTGGCTTGTCGAATCGCAATCTCACCCTTCGCAGGTTCTACTGCCCCCCAGCATTGAACAATCCGATCGGGGTGACGCTTCCACATATCGTGCACGTACTCGTTGGTGCAAGGAGGCGTTGCAACCGTGGTCTCAAGATCAAGGGCGACCAAACATGCATCTACACCAGCACTGGTGAACTCGGCGATGACATCCTCCTCTGATTTTCCAACCCATTCGCGCTTCCAATAACGCGCCAGCTCTGCTGGATATGGACCTTGTGAATCGATCCAGGTTTGAGTGCCAGGGTAACAGTGTAGGTCAATGATTCGCATGATGAAATGATGTTAAAAATGTTTAAGAGTTTTAATTAAATTACGGAATAGATTCAGGCTGCTTCGGCTTTGAGTTTCTCTGTAATCAACTCACCCAAGGCCTTCTTAGACACCTTGCCGAAAGTAGAAACTGGAAAATCAGGCAACACATCAAGTCGCTCTGGCAATTTAAATTTCGCGATTTCTTTGGTCAAAAGAAAATCCACCAATTCCTTTAAAACCAAAGATTGATTCTTTTTCAAGATCACAAAAGCACACATTTTTTCGCCCATATTGGGATCGGGCATGGGTACACAAGCAACGTTTTGAACGCTGGGATGCATCAGTATCAGATTTTCCACTTCCTCAGCACTGATCTTTTCGCCCCCACGGTTGATCAAGTCCTTTTTCCGACCCTCGACAACATAGTTACCAGATGGGTGCATTCTCATGAGATCGCCAGATCGATAAAAACCATCTGTCGTAAACTGACGTGCGTTGTACTCGGGCACACCATAGTAGCCTCTTAGGGTATAGGGACCTCTAACGGTTAACTCACCCACCTCACCCATAGGCACCTCACGATCCTCTTCATCCAAGAGCTTGACCTCATCATCTGGACAAACAGGGCGACCACAGGTCTCCATCTTGACGTCATCTGGGTCGCTAGAACGCACAAACATCAAGGTACCTTCAGACATACCAAAATTTTCTTGAACAAAGACTCCTGGTATCAAAGCCTTGGTCTTCAATCTAACTTCGGGTTGCATGCGCTGACCACCACTTTGAATGAATTTCAAAGATGACAAGTCGAAATCGTGTGCACTGGGATCGTTGATTAATCGAATCAACAAAGCAGGAACAACTTTCAAATGCGTAACTTTGTGCTTTTCAATCAATGCAAACATCTCAGCGGGTCTTGTATTGTGGTGCACCACCACTTTTGCTCCGTTGAACATGAAGCCTTGAATTCCAGGACATGCGAGAGGCAAATTATGTGCAATGGGCAAAACAAGCAACAACACAGAATCTGAATTGATCTCACAAACTTGCGCTGCAACTTTAGAGTTATATGCGTAATCGTTGTTGGTGCGTGGAATCAATTTGGGTATTCCAGTGGTACCACCCGAGAGCTGAAAAATACAAGGATCAAGTGGATCAATGTGAATATCGCTCAGCACTTTGGGATCTAACGTGGCGGGCTTTTCAATTAACTCCCGAAGTGAATGCTCTCCTTTTTTTGCTTCCCCCAAAACAATTTTAAAAACAAGGGAAGCATTTTGCTCTTGAACGCGGTCGATGATGGGTGAAAATTCAAAATCACCCGATTTATCCGGATACACGCAGGTTGTCGCACCAGAGAGTTGTACAAACTGATTGATCTCAGCAAAGCGATGCGTCACCAATGCTGCAATTGGAATCGCTCCAATCTTTTGTAGCGCAAAATAGAGGAGTACAAACTCATGACAGTTAGGCAAAGTTGGAACGACGCGGTCAAGGGGCTTCAAGCCGATGGCGAGCAAATTGAGCGCTAAATTGGTGGTGACTTTATCCATATCTGAATAGGTAAAGGTCTTTTCACCATCGACCAAGGCCACTCTTTTATCAAAGGTTTGATACACATGAGAGAATTCATCCCTTAGGGATTTGTCTCTCCAGTATCCTTTCTCGCGATAAAGCTTAACAAACGAATCTGGAAATGGAACAAAACCTGGCAACATGATTGCGTCTCCTTCTTTTTTTAATTTGAAATGTTCGGCTTAAGTAGAGCTTGTAAAACCACCATCGATCACAATCACCTCTCCAGTGACAAATCGATTGGATTCAACCAAACTCATCATGGTCTGAGCGACATCATCAGCAGTTACGCATCTTCTGAGTGGGGTTTGTTTGGCACGTTTACCCATCAAATCGTCGTACTTGTCACCCAACATGCGCTCCATCCACTCGCCCTCCATCCAACCAGGAGCTACCGCATTGACTCTGATATCAGGGCCCAAGTTCCAAGCCAAGGTTTTGGTGAGGTTGACCACAGCTGCTTTACTTGCGGCGTATGGCAATGGCTGAGGACCTGGTCGCAGACCCACAATACTCGCAGTGTTGACCACGCAAGGATTGGTACCCTTTTTCAAAAGCGGAACACTGGCTCTGACGACTTGAAACATCCCTTTGACATTGACTGCAAATGTTCGGTCCCATTCGTCCATGTCCAAGCTCTCCAAGTCCTTGACCTTCCACTTCGCTGTGGTACCCGCATTGCTGATGAGCACATCCAAGTGACCAAAGCCATCCTCAACTTGCTTGAGCATGGAGCGAACACTTGCATCCACACTCACATCACATTGAATCAACAATGTTTTTGCTCCGAGTGCTTGAGCCTGAGCAGCTGTCTCTTGGGCTGCTTGGGCTGAAGAGGCATAGTTAATGGCCACATCAAAACCTGCCTTTGCTAGTGCCAACACAGCGCTTTTACCAATTCCTGTGGCGCCGCCTGTAACCAATGCTTTTCTTCTTTCGCTCATGACTCAATCTCCCAGTTAGTCTGCTTTCAATTAATTAAGTATTTCGCCGAAGTGGGAATCAAATTGCCCCTTTCTTAAACGAATTAGTCAGAACTGTAACGATTTAAAAAGATACTCAAAAGATGGCAAAATAAATAAAGCGATACCAAAAAGTAATCAATCAAAAGAATACTGATTTTAAATACATCAATTCAATCAAAGAAAACAGCAAAAATCAACAAAATCAACTAAAAGTATTTAAAAAACGCTAAATATTATGAAATTAAATCAATTACGCGATATGCTGGCAATTGTAGAAAGAGGCAGCTTAAGAGCTGCTGCAAGGCATTTAGATTTGGCCCAACCGGCCCTCACCCGCAGCATCCGATCGTTAGAAAAGGACTTGGGAACCACCCTTTTTGAAAGAGAGGCCAAAGGGATGGTTCTCACAGCTGCCGGACAATTGTTTTATCAAAGGGCCAAACAAGTTTTAAACGATCTCAGGAGGGCCAAGGAAGAGATCGAGCAAAGCCAAGGCGCACTGAGTGGAACGGTGGTCATGGGTCTATCCATCATGCCTCACTTGGGCTTACTCCCCAAGGCATTACCAAAATTTAGGGAACGCTTTTCTCAAGTCAAAATCAAAGTCATTGAGGGTTTGTACCCGGCGATCGAATCTGGACTTAGAGAGGGACAAATAGATTTTTACTTAGGAGCATCCCCAGAGGAGGGAGTAGCTCCTGGCCTTAGAAGTGAGTCGGTCTTCAAAAACACTCGCACCGTGATTGCAAGGAAAGGTCATCCTTTGATTCACGCCAAACATCTACACGAGCTCAGTCAGGCAGAATGGGCCACTACCTCAGTAAGTCTTGATGCAGAAAACGATTTACTTGAACTCTTTCACAAGTACAAACTCCCACAACCCAAGGTCATGTTTCAAGCCTCTTCGGCCTTGAGTGTAATGATCGCTTTGACGCACAGTGATCTCATTGCATTGCTACCAGTTCAATGGAATGATTTTCACCTAACCAAAAATGCATTGGAAGTGATTGAACTCAAAGAGGTCTTGCCCGCACCTGACATTGTGCTCGTCACACGAAGTGGACTCCCCTTGACACCAGCAGCCGAATACTTTTGTGATCTACTTAGACGCGAGCTGAGCTCGACAGCTTCAACCACCTTTATCCAGACTGCTAAACTAGTGGATCCATCCTCCACAAACTCGATCTAGAGACTCCAACTAAATTCTTGACATGGGAAGACTCAAAACCTTGATCTTGGCACACAGGCGCAAAATGCTTAACCCATGAAAATCGATGATACCGAGCCAAAAGAGCAACGGCGCTTAAACATATTACTTTGGTTAGTGGCTTGCGGATTTTTCATGCAGACCCTTGACGGCACCATTGTCAACACCGCACTGCCATCCATGGCGCTTTCACTGCACGAAAGCCCCCTCAAAATGCAATCGGTGGTGGTTATTTACTCCATGGCCATGGCCATGCTCATACCGGCATCGGGATGGATCAGCGACCGATTTGGAATTCGCCGTGTCTACCTGTGTGCAATTTTCTTCTTTGTTGCCGGATCAGTTCTGTGCGCTGCTTCAACGAACTTAACCAATGTATTGCTATCAAGGGCCTTACAGGGATTTGGAGGCGCGATGTTACTGCCAATTGGTAGGCTTAGCATTTTGCGCTCATTTCCAAGACATCAGTTCTTGCAAGCCATGAGCTTCATTGCTGTACCTGGCATGATTGGCCCTTTGATCGGCCCAGCTTTAGGTGGTTGGCTGGTGGAAAACGCATCCTGGCATTGGATCTTTTTGATCAATCTTCCAGTTGGAACGATAGGCTTTATAGCAAGCATATTTTTCATGAAAGAAGAGGTGACGCCATCTCTGAGCAAATTTGATTGGATTGGTTATGGGCTCTTGGCTTTGAGCATGGACGCATTGTGCTTGGCCATCGATGGCCGCTCTAGCCTGGGTCTTACTCAAACCTCAATTTGGGGATTAAGTTTGCTTGGTCTATTTAGTTTGAGCGCCTATATTTATCATGCGATGAGGAATCCAACTCCATTGTTTTCCTTGATACTTTTTAAAACATCGTCCTTCAGTGTTGGCCTATTTGGCAACTTATTTTCTCGTCTCGGAGGTGCGAGTTTGCCCTTCTTAGTACCCCTGTTGCTGCAAATCACCATGGATTTTTCGCCACTGGAGGCTGGACTCATGATGCTTCCCGCTGCACTCACGGGCATGCTCATGAAACCACTCACGACATCCATCATCTCTAAATTAGGCTACAAAAGGGTTTTACTTACCAACACTGTACTTGTCGCGCTCAGCATGCTCGTGTTTATTTGGGCAACGCCCACTTTGCCAACTTGGATCATGGTCTTGGCCCTGACAGTTTTCGGCGGATTAAATTCGCTTCAATTCACGGCAATGAATACCCTGACCTTGATCGATATGAAAAAGGACCAAGCCAGCTCAGGCAATGCTTTATTGGCCATGGTTCAAATGCTCGCCATGGGATTGGGTGTAGCGGTTGCTGGAACACTATTGAATACTTTTGTACACCTGACTCCAACCGATACCTTATTGGCCTTTCATTGCACATTCGCAGTCATGGGCGCGATCACACTCGCCTCAACATTGATCTACACACAACTCAAACGAAGTTCTGACAGTTGGAATGTCTAAAAACATCCAAAAACAAAAAAATTCAAACTTCCAGATCAAAAAAAAGGGCCTGCGGCAATAATGCCCTCAGGTCCAATCCTTAGACCCAAATTCTTATTTGGGAGCGTATTTTCCTGTCAGTTGATTAGCGATGACTGGAAGCCCCATCTGCTCTCTCTCTAGCCGAGTCTCTCTGACCCAAGTGCGCTTTAAATCATCGCGCACATTGATAGCCAAACGTCCACATCCCTCCACCTCTAACTCAACTCGATCACCATCTTGGAATGCGTTAAGCCCACGGTGGTTGGTACCTGTGGCCAAAATATCACCGGGAACCAAATCATGTATTGCACTTACCCACTCAATACAGCGAGGGATTTTATGAGCCATGTCATTGGTATTGAAATTTTGCTTCAAATTACCATTCACCCATAGTTGAACTTTGAGCTCTTGAGGGTCTTTGATTTCATCAGCGGTCACAATGTAGGGACCGATGGGTGCGAAAGTGGCTCTAGACTTCATTTGATAAAAAACATTGGTATCTGGCTTGACACCCCTGGCAGAACCATCGATGAAATTTACATAGCCAAACACATGTTTCATTGCGTTTGCAGCACTGACATTAGAGGCATGCTTTCCAATGACCAACGCCAACTCGGCCTCACCTTCGAAGACTGTAGCTGCCATATCGGGCAAAACCATGGAATCGCCAGGACCAATTACACATGTCGGGGACTTGTGAAAAGCATTGATCGGTGCAGGCTCCTTTTTGGTACCGTCCTCCATATAGTTGACAGCCATGCAGTCAATGTTGGTGGGTTTAGGCAAAGGTGCGCGAATGTGAAGGCCTGCATAGGGGATGCCACTATTTTTGGCGACATGCTCATCAATGCGAGCACGAAAATCATCAAAATGCTCGATCAATGAATTGATCAAGTCACCAGGACCAACGTGTGGAATGCCCTGAACGACTGAGGTCACATCAACCACTTGGTCACCTTTTAAAATGCCCAATCGATAATCATTGAAATAAAGAATCTTCACATTTTTCCTTTGAATATAAAAAATTAATTAAAACGATCGACCAAAAACGCTAAACAATCGCTGCGTTAAGTCACAAAAATCTTGCTGATCCTAGCCTCTTTTTTAGCAAATCGCTAGGGGGAAATCCACAAATCGATGCGCACAAGAGGGCTACATGTGCCCTGCGCACTGAGTTTTTTAACCGACCATAGAGTCAAACACTAGGGCATATGCTAATCAAGGATTTGAGTTCTCGCTCGCATAATCGAGATATAAAGGTTTGAAAAGTATACGAATGAGACACTTCACACACCCACTCTCTAACATCAAAACCAAAACTCAATCCTCCATTTGGTTATATGCACAAGAGTTATTTGGCACATTGATATTCACTCTAGGATTGGTCCTGGCTTTCATACACTCGGCCAATGCCCAAACCGATTACCCAAACCGCCCCATCCGATTTGTGGTGAGTTTTGCGCCTGGAAGCAGCACTGACATCGTGTCTCGATTGCTTGCACAAAAGTTAACAGAACGCATGGGCCAACCCATCGTAATTGACATTAAAGCTGGTGCGGGTGGTCTCATTGGAAACGACTTTGTTGCCAAGTCGCCCCCCGATGGATACAACATGGTACTTCTCACTGGAGGGCATCCATCCTCTGTTGCAATGGTTAAAAAGCTTCCCTATGACCCAGTCAAAGACTTTGGTATGGTGAGCACGATCGTGACCTACCCCATGGTGGTCTCTGTAGCAAAGGACTCTCCGCTTAAATCCTTACCTGATCTGATCGCACTAGCCAAAAGCCACCCCAATCAAGTAAGCTTTTCATCTAGCGGGGTCGGATCACTTCACCATTTGTTAGGCGAATGGATCAACATCGAGGCAGGCATTGACATGCTGCACATTCCATTTAAAGGATCCTCTCAATCCATCACTGAACTTCTAGGCGGAAGGGTCGATGTCATGGTTGACACCGCAACCTTCACATTTGGCCAGATCAAAGGTGGAAAACTTCGCGCCTTGGGAGTTTCATCTGAGAATCGATCGCCCTTTTTCCCTGAAGTACCAACAATTAAAGAAACCCTACCTGCCATTGAATTCAGCTCTTGGTTAGGCGTGGTGGTTGCTCCTGGCACACCCCGACCCATCGTTGACAGACTCAACAGAGAATTAAGAGCCATCATTGGAACCGAGGAGATTAAACAAAAATTTGCAGAATTTGGAGGAATTCCTCTTGCATCTTCACCTGAAGAAATGCGCGATCGGATTGAAAGAGAAATTGAGCGCTGGAAAAGAGTGGTTGAGATCAAACACATTGAAAAACAATGAAGCCATTGGAACACTCAAAATCATCGAATATGCAAAAACCCCCTAACGCTCAACTCACTCACATGGGTATCCATTGCAAAAATTTAGATGCAATGATCGATTTCTACATCAACACTCTAGGACTCATTCTCACTGACCGCGGTGAGTATTACATGGGAGGTGAAATTGCATTCCTCTCTCGCTCCC
Organism: uncultured Burkholderiales bacterium; assembly: GCA_903831655.1. Lineage (GTDB taxonomy): Bacteria > Pseudomonadota > Gammaproteobacteria > Burkholderiales > Burkholderiaceae_C > Limnohabitans. Next base: position 1,670 of record CAIKYO010000295.1, on the reverse strand, counting down.
CAAATGAACACCACCAAATGGTTCTGGCCTCAGGACGATCTGACTCCATAGAATCATCTCCAATCAATCAAATATCATTTCGAGTCGACAGCCTAGAGGATTTAATCACATACCATCAACAACTGTTACAAAAAAATGTTCCGATTCAAAGAACGATTACCCATGGAAACGCTTGGAGTATCTATTTCTTTGATCCAGAACATAACAGGATCGAACTCTATACACCCTCTCCTTGGTACGTAGAGCAGCCTTTTGGAATTCCAATTGATCTAACGGACAGCGTTGAAAACATTCTCAAAACGACTGAAGATTTCATCAAAGACAACCCCAGCTTGACCTCACAAAGCGAATGGTCCCAAGGATTAAAAGCAAAGATATTTAATTGATTCAAAGTAAGCTCTTCTTATGAAACTCATGACTTTTTTACCTCATACCCGGCTTTTTCCCCTTTTTGCGGTACTCGCAATTGGCTTTGCCTTTACCTTGCCCATAATGGCACAAGAATTCCCCAATAAACCTATAAAAATTATCGTGGGACAAGGGGCCGGCGGCGGAATTGACACACTAACAAGAATCGTTGCTCAAAAATTATCAGAACACATTGGACAACCTGTAGTTATCGAAAACAAAGTGGGTGCGGGTGGAATTATTGGAACAGAATACGTAGCAAAAGCGCCAGCTGACGGTTATACCCTCCTCATGGCACCCAGCGGAAATATGGTTTTCACACCTATTCTCATGCCAAAACTTAGATACAACCCCATCAAAGATTTCACACCTGTATCTCTAGTTGCCACTTTCCCTCTAGTCTTATTGGTGAATGCAAAATTGCCTATCTACAACGTAACGGATTTGATCAACTACATGAAGACAAATCCCAGCAAGTCCAATTACGGAGGATCTGGACCGACATTTCAATTCTCCAGTGAACTCTTTAAGCTAAAGACAAACACACCTGCTGAATTCATTCAATACAAAAGTACAAGCGAATCAATCACCGCTTTGATGGCGGGAGATTTGCTTTTTTGCATGGCAGACACTGGCCCAGCAATTCCTGCGATTACATCTTCTCAAGTTAGGGCGCTGGCAGTCACCTCTCCGAACCGAATTTCAACGCTTCCGAACGTACCTACAATGTCTGAAGTTGGATTGCCTTTGGTTGAATTTAAATTATGGTCAGGGTTATTTGCTCCAAACGGAACACCCACTGCTGTGATCAAGAAATTGGAGGCTGAAGTGGCAAGAGTCACGAAAATGCCCGAGGTAATTGCTTTATTGAACAACAATAACGTTCAAGCAACATCCAGCACCTCTGAGGAATTGGGTCACTTGCTGAGTCAAGATTTGCAACGCTGGGGACAGGTTCAAGAATCAGCGAAAATCAGCATTCAACCTTAAAAAAAACAAATAACTGCTATTTTTTAGTACAGGTTAGTCATTGATCAGGCTCTAGTATCTAGGCATTGAACAGCCAAAGAACTAGAGCAACATGCAAGCACTGAATCAAGAACGCGACCAGGCATTGGAACATTTTGGACTGCTTGCAGCCACGTCCACTCATTTGTTATTTGATTGCCTTGAAGAAATCATCAAATTCGACAAAGCTCTCAATATAGCCCAACCCATCCACTCGGGACGATTACGAGTCATGTGGTTTTCAACTCCCAGAT
>CAIKYO010000294.1 GCA_903831655.1 uncultured Burkholderiales bacterium | reverse complement strand
CTCGAAACACATGGTACGATAGACCAGACCCTCCCCCCTGAGTAGGGGGGGGCCAGCGCCCTCGCGGCGTGGGCATCAACTGCTTGGTCGCCCTGGAAGGGGAGGCTTGGCGCAATGAATTTGTGGAACATACAGACCAAGTGAATAAGAACTGCAGGGACGTGACTAAGTAGTCATTCAAGGCTCGGACTGATGTAGTCAAGTAAATGCATAACCGTTGCAGCAGAAGGCAAAAGCAGAATTAAGAGCATACGAGATTCGCAAAACAGGTAAAGAAAGGAACTCATGGTATTGAAGTCACATTAACTCGATTATGGCCTGTCAGTCTGAACCGGGCAATGGCAGCATATGAAAAACTGGCGAAAGATTTCAGCTGACAAAAGACCCACTGGCAGCTTGTCGAAAAAACAGGAATGGAACGAGCAAACGAGAAAAGCCTTAGTTTGACAGGTCTGCAGGTGATATATGATCCTATACCTGTGCGTCACCGTGACTGATAAAAGGCAGGCCACAAACCGATGGCTGGAATTACCACTGGTCTTTAAGCAAGACATATCTCAGTTTTGTCGAAATCTCCAGCTCCATGGGCGAGCGAGGACAGAAGGAGACACCAGTGATCACGTTTCCTGGCGCTGTCACATACATGTACTGCACTGTAAAGCCAGTCAAAAGCATCCTGCAGCCATGATCAAGATTCTGCAGACGTACTTTGCGAATGACATGTCTGAGTCACATTAGGTGGTCAACATTGGCAGACTGGTTGTTGACGCGCATTGGGCCAAGTATGGACTTGAACCGTTCAAGAACAAGCCTGGACCGAGCCTGGACAGGTTCAAGATGTACCCCGCGCACGCTCGCTGGTTGATCAAGGAGAAGATCGCGGAGGTCGTGTTTTTCAAGCAACCATAGTGCCTATTTAAAGAAATAGATCGCTGCCTGTCAAGCCAATTCTAGAAATTCGTGCAATGAGTATCTCCACGACTGAAACAAAACTCGCACTTATCCTGTGCATGAGCCTGCACCACGCCTCAGCAAGGATTCACCCTTGAACTCGCTTACGGAGGACCTGATCCAATTGATCTTAATTCAGAATTTCTAATCCATCGTCAAGGGCTCCAAGTTCTCCAGTATTGTCAAGCTTTACAAGGCCTTGTCTGTAATGCCCCCAGGTGACAAACAGAGGTTTTTTTATTAAAACAAGCTCTGTTCACCTTTCTGATTGAGAGACATGCTATACTCGGGAGACGTCCATGATATATATTCCATCTCTTTTGCCCCTGTTAAAGAATTGAGACATCAGTTCGGTTTTGACCAGTCACATGCATTTCGAAAGGGAGGCTTGGCGCAAATTCGCCACGCAATGAATCTCTTGAATACGAAGATATCGTCTCATGGCTAACAAAGTCTCGAAACACCAACCCGTTGACAGGGAAACAACTCGAACACACTCCTGTTGCCTCCTTGTTGCATCCACTCATAGTTGATGATATCACTGATCATATCGAAGTGACTCTGATTACCTTGAATCAAGCTGGTTGGGTCATTAACTCAGAAATTAAAAAGGTGAGTTTTCTTGTACTACAGTTGTCTTTAGATTCCTGACGCCATGTCCATCGTTCAAAAGCCAATCAACCAGTGCTACTTGCTTGCCATGTGACTTAACGCGGTCATGTATATGACAATCGTGTATCTACTATCCCACTTTCCAAATTTAAAGACGCGTTGGGACAAGCCAACGCGACGATAGCAACAATCATTACTTTTTTCGTTTGCTCATCTCGTTTATGAGACGTGTAAAAAATACCCGATCAACGGGCGATGGATCATGTTAAACTATTGTATCGCGGGGATATTCGTTAATAATAATAGCCAGCTGGTATTGGACAGATTAGCTGAATCGACGGAATGGTTAGTGCCCACAGACATGAGTGGCAACCCAGGGTGGCTCAGG
>CAIKYO010000293.1 GCA_903831655.1 uncultured Burkholderiales bacterium | reverse complement strand
CTTCTCCAAGCATAAACTCCGTAACCGCTGAGCGAGTAGGCCACAAAGAGCGCAAAGAGGACTGTCGGGGGATGTATATTGATCACAGCGATGATCAGCACCAACAGCACAGTGCTCGCAAAGGGCACGCTTCGCTTCATCTGAAAATCCTTGAAGCTGTAATAAGGCGCATTGGTCACCATGGTGAGTCCGCCAAAAAGACACAATCCAAACATGACCCAAGCAACTCCAGTGGGATCGATGCCAGCATCGGTGATGAGCCAAATGAAGCCCGTGAGCAATGCAGCGGCGGCTGGGGAAGGTAATCCTTGAAAGAATCGCTTGTCAACGACGCTGGTGTTCACATTAAAGCGAGCCAAGCGAAGCGCAGCACAAGCACAGTATAAAAAAGCAGCGATCCAGCCCCAGCGCCCCAAGCCCTTCAAGGCCCACTCATAAGAGATGAGAGCTGGTGCAGCACCGAAAGAGACCATGTCTGCCAAAGAGTCCATTTGTTCGCCAAATGCACTTTGAGTGTTGGTCATGCGGGCCACTCGGCCATCCAAACTGTCCAAAATCATGGCGCAAAAAACACCCATAGCGGCCAAATCAAAACGCGCGTTCATGGCCATGACGATGGCGTAAAAGCCTCCAAAAAGTGCCGCCAAAGTGACCAAATTGGGCAACATGTAGATGCCCTTTCTGCGTTTGACTCGCAACTGAAGGTTCTCTGTTTCTTCTGTGTTCATAGGACTTTAAAGTTAAATCAACCCAACCCGCACCAAAGCATAAGGGGCTTTTGCTTGGGCACTCACACCAGGTCTAGGAACATTTGGAGATGAGGACTCAACTGAGTTTGGCCAGCACACTCAAAGTTGCCGAGACCTTGTCTCCGGGAGACACTTTGACCAAGGCATCAATGGGCAAATACACATCGACTCTTGAACCAAATCGAATGAAGCCATAGCGTTGACCTTTTTTAAGTTCTGCTCCAACGTCAACGTAGCACAAGATTCTCCTGGCCACAAGACCAGCAACTTGAACCAAAGTGACTGTCTGCACGCCGCTTGGAAACTGGGCATCAATGACCATCGCGTTGCGCTCGTTTTCAAGGGAAGCTTTGTCCAAGCTGGCGTTGAAAAAGGAACCCGCAAAGTATTGCACTTTGCGCACCACTCCATCCACACTTGAGCGGTTGCTGTGAACATTAAAAACATTCATGAACACACTGATCAAGATTGCCTCACGCTCAGCGTAAGGATCAAAAGTGCGCTCGACTTTGATCACTCGACCATCCGCGGGCGAGATCACGACATCATCGTCCCCCGGCACCAACCTGGGAGGATCGCGAAAAAACTGAATCACAAAAATAGCCAGCACATCAAGCACAAGAGCAATGGGCAAACCCCAGCTCAAGTGAGCCCAAAGTGCCAACACCAATGTGATCGCAATGAAGGGCCAACCCTCACGAGCCAAAATAGGATGTGGATAATTCAAAGATGTTGCCCCTTGGTCTGAAAATGAATGACGAGGACTCATTTTAGACTGCTATTGCACCGATACCCATTCAAAGATCGACTTACAGTCTGCAAAAAGTGCATTACTCGAATACAAAGAGCAAAAAAAATCCTTTGAGCGAAGGAATCGCCCAAAGGAGCTTGTTGAGCCATCAATGGCTTTGCAAGGAAAGAACCCAGCCCCTTGAGCTGTCAAATGACAAAGGGCCTAGTTCAGAACATGTTCAGTTGCGAGTTTGATCAACCAACTTGTTCTTTGCAATCCAAGGCATCATGGAGCGCAATTGTGAACCCACTTTTTCAATGGCGTGCTCTGCTGTGAGTCTTCTACGAGCGGTCATGCTGGGGTAACCTGTGCGACCCTCTAAGATGAAGCTCTTGGCGTACTCACCTGTTTGAATGCGTTTGAGTGCATTTCTCATGGCAACGCGAGACTCAGCGTTGATCACCTCAGGACCTGTCACATACTCGCCATACTCCGCATTATTGGAGATGGAGTAGTTCATGTTGGCGATACCGCCTTCATAGATCAAGTCAACAATCAATTTGAGTTCATGTAAACATTCGAAATAGGCCATTTCTGGTGCATAGCCCGCCTCAACCAATGTTTCAAAGCCCATTTTGACCAACTCAACTGCGCCACCACAAAGAACGGCTTGTTCACCGAATAAATCGGTCTCAGTCTCTTCTTTGAAATTGGTCTCAATGATGCCGGCTTTGCCGCCGCCATTGGCCACAGCGTAGCTCAAAGCCAAGTCGCGTGCTTTTCCACTCTTGTCTTGGTGAACGGCCACCAAATGTGGCACTCCACCACCTTGTGTGTACGTTGAGCGCACAGTGTGACCTGGGGCTTTAGGAGCGACCATCCACACGTCCAAATCTGCACGGGGCACAACTTGGTTGTAGTGCACATTGAAACCGTGCGCGAAAGCCAAAGAACCGCCTTGTTTGATATTGGGCTCGATGTCGTTAGTGTAGACAGTGGAGACTTGCTCATCGGGCAACAAAATCATGACCACATCGGCGGCCTTCACCGCTTGAGCCACTTCCATGACGGTCAAACCAGCCATGCCAACTTTGTCCCAGCTCGCGCCACCCTTTCTCAAACCCACCACGACTTTGACGCCACTGTCGTTCAAGTTCTGTGCATGTGCGTGACCTTGGGAGCCATAACCAATGATGGCAACGGTTTTGCCCTTGATCAAACTCAAATCACAATCTTTATCGTAATAGACCTTCATTTTTTTCTCCTGTAAATTAAGGGGTCGTTTCTCTTCGCTTTAAACTCTTAAAATTCTCTCGCCACGCCCGATACCACACGCACCGGTGCGCACAGTCTCAAGAATTGCGGTGTGATCAATGGCCGTTAAAAACGCATCGTTCTTGGCCATATCACCCGTGAGCTCAATGGTGTAGCTCTTTTCGGTGACGTCAATGATTCGGCCACGAAAGATATCCGCCATTCTCTTCATCTCTTCTCTTTCTTTGCCAACAGCACGCACCTTAACAAGCATCAACTCCCGCTCGGTGTAAGCACCCTCGGTGAGATCCACCACTTTGACCACTTCAATCAACCGGTTCAAGTGCTTGGTGATTTGCTCAATCACATCATCAGAGCCATGCGTTTGAAGGGTCATGCGTGACAGCGATGCGTCCTCCGTGGGTGCAACCGTCAAAGACTCGATGTTGTAACCACGGGCTGAGAACAGCCCCACCACTCGGGATAACGCACCCGGCTCGTTTTCCAATAAAACTGAAATTATGTGTTTCATGCTAGCTTCCTCTTTTCGCTCACCCTCACCCAACGGCGGTAACCTTTGAGCCTGGCAATCAATAGAT
>CAIKYO010000292.1 GCA_903831655.1 uncultured Burkholderiales bacterium | reverse complement strand
GTCGGTCACTACGGCGTCTTCAGTGGCAAAAAATGGGCCTCACAAATTTACCCTGTCGTCCAGCAACATATACAGGCATCACATCAATAATGAAGCCTTAAGGTTAGTCAACTTATTTGTTTTGATGGAACAATTCAAGCACTTTACTTACAAATTCATCTTTAGTTGGATTGATGCCATGACGACACCAAGTCACATTGTGAATTGCAGCTGGCTCCTTAAAAACAAACCAACAAAAGGTTGGAACGCGCAATGCAACTGCAATGTGATACGGTCCAGAGTCAGAGCTTACGAAAATATTGCAAAGGCTAACAACGGCACTTAAAGCCAAAACATCTGTTTCACCAGCCAAATCGACCCAACTAATGGTCTGAATTTGATTTAAATTATTTTCCAGTTCGTTCGTCAATAACTCTAAAAAAGCTTTATTGACATCTCTCTCATTTGGTGCGCCTGTTAATATTAAATTAAAAGGTTGTTGTTTAAATAACTGGACCAAAGCAGAAGCAATCAATTTCAAATCAGGGCGTCTATTTAAAGCATCAACAGTCCCACAACCAATGTTTAGCCCTAAGACAGGTAGTCTCTCAATCCTCTCCTTCCAAGGTTTGACTTCGAAAGAGTTAAGAAGATCTCTTGCCTTAACCACTTCACTTCTAGCAACTTCAAGCTCAATCGGAATGCCATTCCTCTCCAGCCCCAACGCACTCAGAGCCACAAAATCTCGGTCCGTGTAATCCATGGGCAACGGCTTGGCACGCGCCTTGGCAAAATCCTCAAGACTTGCACTGGATTGTCCATAAAACCACGAGCGCAGAGGAAACTGTCCAACACCGACGCTGTTGAGCGGGGTCAACTGTTTTTTCTTTTTCATGCCCTTGAGCAAACACCAAGTTAGCAGTGAAGTTCGAAGCCCATGCATCTCAAAATCAATCACACAGTCAACCTCTTTGTCCACAGCCAAATGAAGGGCCTCAGACAGCAATCGTTTGAAGGGCGTTTTGGAGACACCTTTGACATCTGGGGACTTTTCTCGCAGGGTTAGAAAAGTACAACTGTCCAGTAAATGGTGAGCACCCATCAAACCCTCGCTTGCATAGCCAGGGTGCTTGCTCAAAAAGAGCAAATGAAGCTTGGCTTGAGGCCAGCGGTTTTTCAAAACTCGCCAGGCCGCAGAACTTCTGAGCAAGTCGCCCACACCCGCGCTGTGGGATTTGATCATCAAGATCGATTTTGGATTCAAATTCTGATTCACACTCATCTGCTTTTCACTTCACCTCGTTGAACCAACTCTTGGTAATGTTGCTCGAGCTCAAGGGCCTGGTTCACCCAAGTGTGTGCGCGTGTCCACGCCAACGCATTGGCACCCAAGCGAGCGGAGTCAGCCCTGGCAGCCATGACTTTTTGAGCAATGTCTTCGGGGTCTCTGGGGTCATTTAAAACCAGCACATGCTCCTCGTTCACCACCTCTTGGGCCACACCACAAAATTGAGCGGGACTCACCACCACAGCTCTGGCCCAAGCCATGGCCTCCACCACAGCCATGCCAAAGGTATCCTCCAGCGTCGGATGGACCAACACATCACAGGCCAGGTAGGCAGGGGTCACATCCTTCATGACCCCCAAGAGGGCCACGCGCCCTTCAAGCCCCCTTTTTGCAATCCACTCGTGTGTTTGAGGCTTGCTCGATGCCTTGCCCACCAACATCAACCCCGTGTCTTGAGGCATCTGCCGTAACGCATCCAGCAAAGCTGATAGACCCTTTTTGCGCCCATCGTGCCCCACCCATAGCAACCAATGGCGGAGCGTGGGATCCAGCCCCAAACCCCTTTGGGCCAACGCTTTGATTGAAGGATTAAGGAGGTCTTGAACCTCAAAACTCATGTGTGGCTTGTCGGATGACGATGCATTTTCAAGCAATCCCAGTGAGAGCTCTCTTGCCAACACGTCCACGTGTTGCCTTTGCGCCCATGACTCAGCGCTCTCAACGCCAGGGATCAAGGTCTTCAAGTGCTCTGAATCGAGGTGAAAGACCCGGCTTAACTCATCGCTCAATGCACCTGATACGCCAAGCACCAATTTATGGGGTGCGGCTCGAAGGCGCAAAAATTCAAGCACCAAGTATGTCATGAGCCTGGGACTGATCAAGGCCAAGAAAGCCCTTCCAATCCTTTTCCAAGAAGTCATCCTTTGTTGCCTTGAACCCAATTGACCCAAACCAAAGTAATTGATCCAAAGCGGAATGACATGCACCGAATGAACGTTTCCATGCGAGGTGTTCTCGTGTGAATGCACGATGTCAAAACCCAATCGAGTGGCCTTTTTAGTCTGGTATGAAAACCACCATTGATTGACCCAACGAGGACGTTTGAAAGGCTGACTGATCAGGTGATAATTCACGCCAGGCCAGTGGTGGTTGATGTGCTGAGCAAAGACATGCACCTCGTGCTTGGAGGCGAGTTGCTCAACCAACTTCACCGCATAATGCTCCGCGCCTCCCGCCTCGGGACTGAAGTGGCGATTCAACACCGCGACCTTCAAGCTTGGAGTTCCTCTTGGAGCAAATGGCGGTCTTCGTAGGAGGTGCAAATTTTCATCAAAAATTGAATCCAATGTGTGGAACGGACCACGGACACTCGGGGGAGCTCAAAGCGAGATAAGCCCATGCTCTCCAAAGGCTGGGTAATTCTGGAGCGTGTCGTGGTGGTTGCGGCCAAGTAACCCGCACCTTGAACCATGGCCACGTGGGCGGCATCAAACTCACCATAAGGGTAACAAAATTGAGTGACTGCGCTCGATAAAACTTGCTCCAATTGGGTTTTGGAATGCTCAATTTCGGCCAACGCTGCCCCTGACTCCAAGGTCCTCAAGTGCACATGGTGCTGCGTGTGAGAACCCACCTCTTGCCCCCCTTCAGCCCAAGCTCTGAGTTCTTGGGCGTTCATCAATGGCGAGGGCTCAACACCCAATGCATGGTCCCACACGTTGCTTTGCCCCAGCAAAGAGGACACGGCGTAGACGGTAGAGCCAAACCCCAACGATTGAAGCACAGGCAAAGCGTGAGTGAGGTTATTGAGGTAACCGTCGTCAAAGGTGATGCCCACCACTTTGCCCCTGCGCTCGCCCAGAATGTAGGGCATCAACTCTGTCATGGACAAACCTTGGTAGCCCAGCCTTTTGAGCCAACGCATTTGAGAGGCAAAGCGCTCAGGTGAAACACACAAACTCCTAAAGGCTGTGCCCTTTGCAGGGGCAGCAGCAATTTGGTGGTAAGTGAGCACGGGAATCGCGCTAAAACCTGGATGAGGAGTTGAACTCATGGACTCTTGAGCCTTGATCAGACCAAAATGATGTCAAAGTGCTCTTGCCCAACACCACTGTCAACTTGCAAAGAAATGGGTTTTCCAATGAATTCCGAGAGTGAGGCCACATGCTCACGCTCCTCGTCAAGCAAGATATCGATCACACTTTGAGAGGCCATGATTCGAAATTCTTTCGGATTGAATTGTCGGGCTTCACGCAATATTTCTCGCAAAATCGAATAAGCCACTGTTCTTGCAGTTTTCACATAACCGCGCCCCTGGCAGCTCGAGCAAGGCTCGCACAACAAATGAGCCAATGAATCGCGCGTTCTCTTTCGTGTCATCTCCACCAAACCCAGGGCTGAAAAGCCGCTGAGTGCCGTCTTCACGCGATCGCGCTCCAAGTGCTTTTTAAAAGAGTCCAAGACCGTTTGTTGATGCTCCGTGTGAGTCATGTCAATGAAGTCCACAATGATGATGCCACCCAGGTTCCTGAGCCTTAATTGGCGTGCAATGGCGCCAGCGGCCTCCAAATTGGTTTTGAAGATGGTTTCATCAAAGTTTTTAGCACCCACGTAGGCACCGGTGTTCACGTCCACCGTGGTCAAGGCCTCGGTTTGATCGATGATCAAATAACCACCCGATTTCAAATCAACCCGTCTGGCCAATGACTTGCTCAAATCCTCTTCGATCGAGAAGAGATCAAATATAGGGCGCTCGCCCTTGTAATGCACCAACTTCTCGACCGCCGCAGGCATGTAAGTCTCCCCAAAGGAGAGTAGCAACTCATGCTGCTCCTTGGAGTCGATGCGAATGGTTGAGGTTTGCTCACTCACCAAATCCCGGAGCACCCTGCGCAACAAATTCAGATCTTGATGCAACATCGTCAAGGGTGGTTTGGTGGTGCTTTTCGAATGAATACCCGCCCAAGTTTTTCTCAAATAAGCCAAATCGTCGAGCAACTCTTGATCGCTTGCATCCTCTGCGTTGGTCCTCAAAATGAAACCACCCGCCTTTTCTTTGGCAAAGGCTTGTTGCACCAAGGAGCTCAGACGCACTTTGAGCTGCTCTCTCAAAGGCTCCTGAATTTTTTGAGATACACCAATGTGTTGATCTTGGGGTAAATAGACCAAAAAACGACCTGCAATGCTGATTTGGGTGGTGAGCCTTGCACCCTTGGTGCCGATCGGATCCTTGAGGACTTGAACCAAAAGGGTCTGGCCCTCAAAGACCTGTTTTTCAATGGGCAGCAAATTGGGTGCGCCAACGTTTTCGTGCTCAGCGTGTCTGGCGTTCACGCTTGAGAGCAAGTCTGCAACATGGAGAAAGGCGGCACGCTCGAGTCCAATGTCAATGAAAGCCGATTGCATGCCAGGGAGTACACGAGCCACTTTGCCCAAGTAAACATTGCCAACCAGTCCACGCTCCAGGGTCCTCTCCAAATGGAGCTCCTGAAGTGCCCCTCCCTCAACGACAGCTACACGCGTTTCATGTGGCGTCCAATTGATCAATATATCTTGTTGCATAGCTGTCTAATATATACGCAAAATTCCACTCCACCACAAAGACCCCAAAGACAGCCAGTCTCTCATCTTCGAGTTCCAAGATGATCCCCCTATGGGGTCAAGCCAAAAGGTCTGAGCAAACTTGCAGTCTCAAAAAGGGGCAAGCCCATGATGCCAGAATAACTGCCCTTGATGCGGGTGATGAAACCCGCTGCCCGGCCTTGTATCCCATAACCACCAGCCTTACCAGCCCACTCCTCGGTTTCTACGTAGGCATCGATGAGCTTGACACTCAAAGGGGCAAATTCAACCCAAGAATGAGACAGTCTTTGCTCAAAACCCGAAGGGGTCCCAACCACAACACAGGTCAACACCTCGTGGGTTTGAGCACTCAAATGTTCAAGCATGGCGTAGGCCTCGTCTTTGGACTGGGGTTTACCTAAAATCTTTGAACCCAAAGCAACCGTCGTATCGGCACTCAACACCGGACATTGCAATTGATGGTGAGGCAGAGCATTGAGCATGGCCAGTGCAGCCTTGAATTTACTCAAGGTCACGCGCTGAACGTAGTCCATTGCCGGCTCATGGGGGTGCACCTCCTCCAGCGCCTCCAGTCGCAGCAATTGATCTTTAAGGGCTTGGCTACCCGGCTCAAAGCCACACTCAAGCGGGGTGAGTTTGCGATAAGGCACACACAACTGGTCCAACAACTCAGCTCTTCTCGGACTTTGAGAGGCCAAATAGACAAAGGAGGCTTGGGGCACAGACAGGTTGTTCATGGCGTTGAGGGGCTCACTCGCGGTGATAGGGGTGTGAGTTTTGGATGGACCAAACTCGGTAGAGTTGCTCCACCAACATCACCCTCACCATGGCATGGGGAAGCGTCATGGAGGACAAGCGAAGCAGTTGATGAGCTCGCGATTTAAGCTCAGGGTCGAGTCCGTCAGGGCCACCAATCAAAAAAACAATATCTTGACCCATCGCACTCCACCCTTTGAGCTCCTCGCTCAAGGCTTGAGTGGTGAGGTTCGCTCCCCTTTCATCCAGGGCCACGATGAATGGATCCTTGGGAAGAGAGGCCAAGATCCGCTCGGCCTCCATGGCCATGAGCTTAGAGGCATTTTGTCCCTCCCGGGCTTGGGTCTTGACACTCTTTAAGGTCACTCGCCATTCGGGTGGAAAACGCTTGGTGTAATCGTCCAAGGCCACCTGGGCCCAGGCGGGCAGTTTTTGCCCGACTGCGATCACACAAATTTTCATGCTTTGGGAGTGGACCTTTTGCGCGCAGGTGTGCTCGTTTTGGCTCCAGCGCTAGCCGATTTGGGCTTGGGCTTTGGAGAGGGAGTGGCCTTTGCGGCGCCAGACTTGGCAGATGCAGTCTTGGAAGCTGCCTTTTTAACGGGTGCCTGGGTGGCAGATTTAGCGGGCGCCTTGCTTTTTGCACTCACACTGGATGCAGCCTTTTTCGCTGGAGCTTTGCCACTTGAGGCACTTGCTTTGGTCCCTTTGGAGGTCTTTGCACCCGTTTTTGCTGACTTTTTCTCTGGCGCCTTGGGCTCAGCCACTGGGGGCTTGGGAGCACCAAACTTCAAACGAACCGGCTTTTCACCCCAAATTTCTTCTAAGTTGTAATACTCTCGAATATTGGGCTGCATGATGTGAGCCACTGCTGCACCACAGTCAACGATGATCCACTCTCCGTTTTCCTCGCCCTCGATCCTGGGTTTGGAAAATCCGTGCTTGCGCACTTGGTCTCGCACATTGGCCGCCAAGGCTTTGGTCTGGCGATTGGAGGTACCCGAGGCAATGATGACTCGCTCAAACAAGGAGGAAATGTGCTCGGTATTGAAGACCGCGACATTGGAGGCTTTGACGTCCTCTAAGGCATCAACGATCACGCGTTGGAGTTTTTGAACGTCTTTTTTTTCTGCTGCTTCGGTCATGTTTTGGTGCTGTAGAGGCCTTGTTGTTGAATGAATTGGACCACATCGGGGTCGAGCATGTCAGATGCATCTGAGGCACTGGCAAGTTGCGCACGAACCATGGTGGCACTGAGCGGGCTCAAGGGTACCAACAATTCGATGAAATGTCCTAGGCTCTCATTGTGCCACTGCTGGGGCACCCCAGGCCTCTTGGCCACCGCAAGTCGGCACAACTTTAGTATTTCAGCGTGGTTTTTCCAATGAATAAAGTCCAAAGCCTGGTCCTGACCCAAGATCAGGTAGAACTGAGCACCGGTGTAGAGTTGAGAAAGCTCTCTCAAGGTCTGAACCGTGTAACTCGCCCCTTGCCTCAAGAGCTCTCGCTCGTCGATCACCACTTGAGAGGGTTGAGCTCCAAGTTTTCGCGCCTCAAAGGCCAATTGGGACAAGCGCAATCGATCCGCTTTTGACGTCAATGCCCGAGCTTTGTGCCACGCCTCACCCGTGGGCACAATGTGCAAAAGGTCCAATTGCAATTGAGATAGCGCTGCACTTGCCAAAGCCTGATGGGTCACATGAGGAGGATCAAAAGCACCGCCAAACACGCCCACTCTCAATGGGCCCGAATGGGAAGAAGCCTCTTGGGTTGAGCTCAAAGTCTTTTTTCCTATCTCAAAGGATCGCAAAAAGCGTTAGATCTCTTTTGCATTTAAAAAAATAGGCTCAGCGCTTGGCCCTCCAGCCAATGTCTCGCCTAAATTGCATGCCCTCAAAATGCACCCCTTCCTCAACGAGGCCGTACACCTTTTGTTGAGCTTGCTGGATGGTATCGGCCAAGGCGGTCACGCAAAGCACACGTCCACCGTTGGTGACCAAGTTTTGATCCTTGAGTTGTGTACCCGCATGAAAGATGACTCGATCATCTTGATCTTTCGGTAAAGGTGCGATCACATCGCCTTTTCTCACCTCCTCTGGGTAACCGTGACTGGCCATCACCACACCCAAGGACAAGCGACGATCCCACTCCAATTCCAAATCCTCCAGGGCCTGGGAGCGATGGTTATGAGCGGGCTCACTGGCAACCCAAAGCACATCCAGCAAATCGGTCTTTAAGCGCATCATGATGGGCTGTGTCTCAGGATCGCCCAATCGAGTGTTGAATTCAAGCGTTCGCACCTCTCCAGTGGGAGAGATCATCAAACCCGCGTATAAAAAACCAGTGAAGGGCATGCCCTCGGCGATCATGCCCTCAAGGGTGGGGCGAATGATTTCTCGCATCACCTTTGCATGCACGCTGGGAGTCACGACGGGTGCAGGTGAGTAAGCTCCCATGCCACCCGTATTGGGCCCCACATCACCATCGAGCAGTCTCTTGTGATCCTGGGAGGTTGCCAAAGGACAAGCCGATGAGCCATTGCACAAGACCATGAAGCTGGCCTCTTGACCTTCCAAAAAGGATTCAATCACAACGCGTGCGCCCAACGCATTGTGGCTCACCAGCGTCGAATCTTTCTCAAGCATCCAGTCCACCGCTTGGTGCGCTTGGTCCAAATCTGTTGCAACCACAACCCCTTTGCCAGCAGCCAAACCATCGGCTTTGATCACAATGGGAGCACCCTTTGCGTCGATGTAGGCGTGGGCAAGAGCTGCATCATCAAAAGTCTCAAAGTCTGCGGTTGGAATGTTATGGCGCTTCATGAATGCTTTTGAAAACGCTTTCGAGCTCTCCAATTGGGCCGCTGCTTGTGTGGGTCCCACAATCCTCAAGCCCTGAGACCTAAAGAGATCGACCACCCCTTGGGCCAAGGGTCCCTCAGGCCCCACCACAGTGAGCCCAATGCCTTCGGACTTGGCCCAGTTGAGCAATTCGTTGAGGTCTGTGATGGGCACATTTTGAAGGCGTCCATCCATGGCCGTTCCGCCGTTACCCGGCGCCACGTAGACGCATTGAATTTTTGAAGATTGCGCAATCTTCCAGGCCATCGCGTGCTCACGCCCGCCTGATCCAATGACGAGAACTTTCATAAAAGCGCGTTGTGATAGACCTCTTGCACATCGTCAAGGTCTTCCAACACGTCCAGAATTTTTTGCATTTTGACTTGGTCTTCAGCACTCAACTCGATGCTGTTCTCCGCTCTCATGGTGACCTCAGCCACCTCAGCGACCAAGCCCTTTTCAGTCAACGCATTTTTCACCGCCTCAAATTGAGCGGGCTCAGTGAGCACCTCAATCACACCGTCCTCGCTGGTGATCACATCCAAGGCTCCCGCCTCTAGTGCACACTCAAGGATTTGGTCCTCAGAGGAGCCGGGCGCAAAAAGCATCACGCCCACGTGCTGAAATTGAAAGGCCACACTGCCCTCTGTGCCCAAATTTCCACCGTGTTTACTCAAAGCATGACGAACCTCCGCCACCGTTCTCACTTTGTTATCCGTCATGGTGTCCACCATGATCGCAGCGCCCCCAATGCCATAGCCCTCGTAGCGGATCTCTTCGTAATTGACCCCTTCCAATTGACCCGTGGCTTTGTCAATGTTGCGTTTGATGGTGTCAGCGGGCATGTTGGCCGCTTTGGCCTTCTCCACCGCCAATCTCAAGCGAGGATTGGTCACCAAATCACCCCCACCCTGACGCGCAGCGACCATGATCTCTCGGATCACTCGAGTCCACACTTTGCCACGCTTTTCGTCTTGTCGACCTTTGCGGTGTTGAATATTCGCCCATTTACTGTGTCCAGCCACATCTCGCCCCTGTATATTCTTGAATCGCTTGATTTTACCTCTTCACACACCCACCCTTGTGCAGTAAGCTCAAGCAAGCGCAAATGAAACTTAAAAAAGACAAGCACATGATCCCCACTCTCCAGCTCAAACTCTTCAATCTTGCCAAACTCAAGCACCTCCTGGGCCCCTTGACCTTGGCCGCAATGGCGTGCATTGCACTAGCCCCTCAAGGCGCTTTTGCGCAGTACATCAATCTCACCATTGGGGGGCAACTGGCCCCTGGCTTTTACGGCGAATTGGCAATTGGCAACAACCCCTTGCCCCCGGTATTGAATCCCCAGCCTTTGCTCCTTGAACCCTCGGCCTACAACGCACCCATTGCCTACATTTACGCACCCGCACAGCACATCAACAATTGGCGGTTTTATTGCGCTCAATACAACGCATGCCAAAGGGCCGTCTTCTTTGTTCGAGTCGAAGAGCAAAACCCTTGGTGGGAGAGGAGATTTGAACGAGGTCCCATGCCAGAGAACACCTACATTTGGGAGCGAGAAAGGCGCATGGAACGCCCTGGAGAGCTTCTAATGGACAGACGCCACGAGGAACGACACGAAGACAGGAGAGAGGATAGGCGCGAAGAAAGACCCTACGAACGCGGACCTGAGAGGCGCTAGAGTTACATCAAAATGAGCCGCTCGGTGACCTCAGCTTGAGGGTTACGTCCAGCACCTTGTCATCAAGAGAGCTCCCCAAAAACAACAGCCACCCGAGGGTGGCTGTTGAAGACAAACTGAAAGCCCAAGGACAATCAGCTCGCAGCGGCCTCCTCAGGCTCTGTGGGCTCGGACTTGGATGACCTGGAATCTTTCTTTGGCAAAGGCTGAATGTCCAAAACGGCCTCACCCTTGTCATCGATGTCAACATTCAATCGTCCGCCCTCCATCAATCTGCCAAACAAAAGCTCATCGGCCAAAGCTTTTCTGATGGTGTCTTGAATCAAACGCTGCATGGGTCGGGCACCCATCAAAGGATCGAATCCTTTTTTGGCCAAATGCTTTCTCAGTGCGTCGGTGAAGGTGACCTCCACCTTCTTCTCAGCCAATTGGGTCTCCAGTTGCAGCAAGAATTTATCCACAACACGCATGATCACTTGTTCATCGAGCGCTTTGAAGCTCACGATGGCATCCAAGCGATTTCTGAACTCAGGGGTGAACAAGCGCTTGATATCCACCATCTCATCACCCGATTCACGGGCATTGGTAAAGCCCATGGTGGATTT
>CAIKYO010000291.1 GCA_903831655.1 uncultured Burkholderiales bacterium | reverse complement strand
GTGGTGGGCAGCGTGCTTTGGGCCAACCCCAACGCCCGAGTGGCTCAAGTTGGAGCAAGTGACACTCAGCAAGAGTCTCCTAATTTTTTCAACAACGCCAGGAAGGTATTTGGACTTCAAAGGGCCAGAAGACTGCTGGGTTACGTCATGCTTGAAGGCGCAATTGCCTTTGGAGCCATCGCCATCTCAGCCACTCATTTGCACGATCAGCAAGGCATATTGGTCTCTTGGGCAGGCTCCTTGGTGGCTTTGTTTGGTTTAGGTGGCGTCATGTACATGAAGTTTGCCAAGGGTTTTATACAACGCTTGAGCGAGAGTCAAATGATCCAATTGGGCGCACTCATTTTTGCATTGGCCTATGCATGCATTGGTTTCGCACCCCATTGGGGGTTTGACATTCCAGCTTTCATTTTGGCGGGCTTTGGTTTTTTCATGCTGCACAACACCCTGCAAGTTCTGGCCACTCAACTTTATCCGCCCCTTAGAGGCACATGCATGGCGCTTTTTGCAGCCTTGCTCTTTGGCGGTCAGTCATTGGGCGTGATCTTTTGTGCTCAATTGAGCTCATGGGTGGGCTCACCTTGGGTCCTTTTGGGTTGTGGAGTGTCCTTTGCATTGTTGGGACTCTCTTTGGCCAAGCTGGCCACACAACCCACCAAGACCAACTCTATTTAAAAGTAGTCAAAGAGAGTTGAATCCATTGTTTTTTGTGTCTAAAAAGTAAGTTTTCGCAAATACACTTGGGGTTTTGACCCAAGCTCTAACATGACCAGCACCCCCAACTCTCCCCTCGCCTCACACGCCCTTGATGAAGAGCGTCTTGCCCAAGACCTGAAGGTCTTGGACTCTTTGCCCGCTGACTCAGCAATTTGGCCCCTATTGGCTCAGCACTTGAGCGCACATCCTGGCTTTAAAGTGCTCAAACAACTCACCCCATCTTTGAGTCCACTGACCTCTAGAGAAGATTCAATCCCAAGAGAGCCAAAAATTCTAAGAGGCATCGTGCTCGATACTGAGACGACGGGGATGAACAACTTGTCGGACAAAGTCATCGAGTTGGGCATGATCAAGTTCGAATACGACAGCTCCTCAGGAGAAGTCTTGCGAGTGATTGATGTGTTTGACGAGCTCGAGGATCCTGGATTTCCCATTCCGGCAGAGACCATCGCCGTTCACCACATCACCGATGAGATGGTCAAGGGTAAACGCATGGACGACCAACGGGTCAATTCAATGCTTGAAGATGTTGATTTGGTCATCGCTCACAATGCATCCTTTGATCGACCCTTTGTAGAAAATCGCTGGCCTCACTTCAGCGCAAAAAGATGGGCTTGTAGCATCAAAGACATCGATTGGCGTCAAAATGGAATTGGCTCTGCCAAGTTGGAGTACTTGGCCATGGTTCAAGGTATTTTCTATGAAGCACACCGAGCAGAAATTGACTGTTGGGCTTTGCTTGAAGTCTTAAAAATGGTCTTGCCCGTGACCCACCAAACGGCCATACAAACTCTTTTTGAGTCCGCTCACTTGGATCAATTCAAGGTGTATGCCTTGGGCTCTCCCTTTGAGACCAAAGACATCTTAAAGCAACGCGCTTACCGTTGGTCACCCGACATCAAGTGCTGGAGCAAGGTGGTGGCTTCAAATGACAAATTACACGACGAGCTCTTGTGGCTCAAGCAACATGTGTATGGTTCTCGCAAGGGCGCCAAAGTGGAAGTCGAAACATTCAGTGCTTTTGACCGATATGCGGAGCGAGATGGACTCAAATCCATCAAAGAACTGAGCGAAGTGGGTGTTTAGCCTTCTCATTTGCTCGGCCCTTCCTGTCGCCAACAAGGAGGATGTCTCCTTGCCTCATCCTTTGGACCAGCTTTGAATTAAAACTTTTTTAAAACCAAGAAGGCTGAGACCCCAAGGCAATCAACGGCAGACCGGGAGGCAACATAAAACTGATCAAAACAACTAAAATGTAGGGCTTGAGAAATTCTCTCATCGGCCTCTTTTTTTGTTTATTGATTGAAAGTTTGATTCCATGGGGCTTTTCCCTCGCTCACTGATGATCCTTGGGATCACACTCACACTCCTCTCTGAGGCATCGTCTCGCTCCAAAGAGGATTTCACCGTCCTTTTGGAAAGTGGGACCGTTTGCGGTCATTTGGTCTTGCATGCCCGCTCTCAAACTCGAATTGAAGTGGACTATGAATGCATTGAGAATGGACGAGGCGCCAACACACATGAAGTGATCACATTGACGCCAAATTCAACCATGAGGACTTACCTCGTCACAGGCACCTCGGAGATGGGAGGCAAGATCGAGGAGAGATTCTCACAAAACGCACGTCAAGCTCATTGGAAATCAAGCTCCGAGCAGGGACAAGCCCGGGTCAAGGGCTTTCCCTTTTATGTGCCCATGAACTCGACCTATGCTGTGAATTCTTTGATGATCACAGCGTTGAGCAAAAGCCCCTCTCATGTTTTAAAACTCTTTCCCTCCGGTGAACTCAGACAACAAAAGCTTGACGAGTTAACCCTCACACAGGGCAAAGAGAAGATCAAAGTTCAACTCTTGATGTTAAGCGGGTTGGGACTCAAGCCCGATTTCTTTTGGGCCACCACAGGAGCATCTCC
>CAIKYO010000290.1 GCA_903831655.1 uncultured Burkholderiales bacterium | reverse complement strand
GGAGATCGCAGTCGGCTATCAAAACCGCCACCATTTCACCACAAAAACCAAGTATTACCAGTACTGGGTCCAAAACGACCTCTTTGATCTGGTTTTAGTGAAAACCTGGGGAAGTTTGACTTCCAAGCGGGGCAACCAGCAATCCATTCCGGTCAAGCCTGCTGACCTCCCCTACTATTGCGCAAATATTGATAAAACCAGGGTGTCACACGGTTATCAGCCATCGCTAATCTTATAAACGACAGAAGGGTTCAAAAAAGATCAAATCGTGAGCTTAGAAATTATTATCATATCGGTAAGAGGATGTGTAATTAATAAAGTGTGACCAATGAAAAATAAACTAACTCTAAGTGAATTCCTGGAAGACGCTAGGGATGAGTCATCTCAACTGCCATCGCTGCCAAGCATGGAAGAACTGAAATTGATCAGAAAGGGACTTCGTAAAAAGGATGTGCCCAACCCCCTATCGCTCCCAGCTGAATTTAAGTACGAGGGTGTGGGTGTATTTACTAAAAAAATGATCGGTTCTGAGGTTTCATTTGTTTGGACGGTTGCGAAGGAAGAGACTATAACTTGTTCGTATTCAGAGCTTTGCATGGATACGGCACGCGAACTCCAACGACTGCAATTTGGTTGGATGATTGCTAACTTCGCAAGATTGGACGCGATAGCTTATTTAGCTAAGTTGAGGCCCATATCTTATGAGGATCGTCATCAAGACCAATTCAACAGGCAGTACGCTAGGGAACAAAAACATTTCCTAACAATTGAAAATGAGTGGAGGCATTGGGCAGTAGTTCCTGCAGGGCACATGCTATTTGAATAACGGTTTAAGTTTTGCAGTCCGTCAAAATACGGCAATTAAAGAAATGAAGAAATCTATTGATTGCAACAGTTGCGACTTATAGTGCTGAAAGCGTTGATCAACGCTAGCAGGGCTCATATGAAGCTTGCACTTGATGGGCACTCAATTAGTGCGAATAGGCTGCGAAGGAAGAGACTATAACTTTTTCGTTTTCTAAAGATTTCCGTGATTGAGCGTTGAAATCGCGAGAAAAATTCTTCATGAGCGTAACGCAGAAGTACCAATTCCTGAAACTTTAGAAGAAGCAGAGAAGAAATATGAAATTATCAATGGAGCTTCTCTAGTGATATTTCTCTTATTTGGTAGTTATGTCTTGGTAATATACTTGGGTCAATACACATTTTTACGATTTGTGATTCTTACTATCGCCTTAATTTTTGCTATACGCTACACACTAAGTTGGAAAAGAAGATAATAAAATCGACGATGCCCCCTAAATATTATGTCAAACGAAAATCTAAGTTCCGATGACAAGAACATCCTAGCCAGATTAATAGCTGCGGTTCATGCTACTTCATCACGTGCAAACATGGGACAAACACTCATCGCTGTCGGAGAGGTCTGGGATGCACTAGAGTCAATTAAAGAAGGAGAGTTCATTGAGATCAACACTGAGCTGACACTAGGAGTGCGTCACGGCGAAAGAGATTTCGAGGAAGGATTGTTCTTATCAATTCGTGTCAACGGGGAGGAAATTGTGCTTGGACGAACGGTCACGACATACAGCCGCGAAGTGGGCTCAGATCACGAAACTGAGACTATTGCCCGCCTAATTCCCGGAGAGTCGTTCGACTATGAGGCAACTGAAGATTGGTTAGAGATGATAGAAATCTTGCTATTGGATCCCGAGTCAACGTTGAGCGCCTCACGTGACCATATATAAAAAAGGAACTTTACTTCTAGACTTGTCATCTGACACTAAAGCACAGTACATACCTAAGTCCTCCTTGCCTTGATTAATCAGAGAACTTTCATAAACCGTTATCCAACCTTCTGAACCGTGATGGTTTTTTATGTATTCAACGTAATCATCGAAGTGTTTTTTTACATCTCAATTTCCTTCGCTGAATTAGTTGGCTTTAGTCAATTTGAACGAGACTTCATATCGATAGAAGGCAATATCTGGAGTCATCGCTAAAGCACG
>CAIKYO010000289.1 GCA_903831655.1 uncultured Burkholderiales bacterium | reverse complement strand
GCCACATGGGCTAAACCGCGTACGCCTTGTCCAGCTCTTAAAAAAAGTTCTGGAGCGGGAGACGGGAATCGGACCCGCGTCATTAGCTTGGAAGGCTAAGGTTCTACCATTGAACTACTCCCGCACAAGGACAAAATAACAAACCTTGGAGGCAAAACTTCCAAGCGGGTTTGATCCCTGTTTGTTCTCTGCACGATGCGCTTTCAACGCGTTTTCGCTGGTGGAGGGGACTGGATTCGAACCAGTGTAGGCGTAAGCCAACAGATTTACAGTCTGCCCCCTTTAGCCACTCGGGCACCCCTCCGGCGAACCTCGTAATATAGCACAAGTCTTTGTATTTTTTGACTTTTGCAACTTAAATTAAACACAGTTTCTGCCAGAAAGCTTCATTTTTTAAACTTTACAAACATTCCCATGAGGCCAAGTGTCCCTTTACGGGTGGGTCAATGCCCATGAAATACCGCCCCCCTGGGTACTCAACCATGCCTGGGCTTTGGAGAAATGCCCACAACCAATGAAGGGCGTCTCCCCCCTGTTTGCCGACAACGGGGAGGGGTGGTTGGCGCGCAAGACCAATCGATCGGCCCGCTCTTGTTCCTCTTGGGACTGCAACGACACCAATGCATCAAATTGCTTTTGTGCTTGTGAGCCCCACAACATGAAGACCCTGGGGCCAGGGGCCAGGACCAACAAGTTCAAAATCGCATCCGTCAAACGCTCCCACCCCTGGCCCAGGTGGCTGGCAGCCTGAGCCTCTTGCACACTCAGCACGTGGTTAAGCAAGAACACCCCCCGATCGACCCATGGCATCAAGGACGCATCAAACGTTTGGGGTCTGGGCAATTTCAAATCTCGCTCAAGCTCCTTGAAGATGTTCAAAAGCGAGGGCGGCATGCGCACCCCTTTGGCAACCGAGAACGCGAGCCCCTCCGCTTGCCCCAAGCCGTGGTAGGGGTCTTGCCCCAAAATCACCACTTGGGTCTCGCTTGGACCCAAGAGCTCCAAGAGCCTTAGCGGTTGCGGCGGGTAGATTCGCTGAGAGGCCAACACTTGGTCTCGCAAAAACCGCTCCAAAGCTTGTCCCTCCGAGGATGCCAGGAAACGGATCACCAAGTCTTTCCACTCGGGTTTGAGACGCTCCAAGCGCTCCCGCTCAAAGGGCCAATGCGCAAGACTCAGGCAAGTGAGTGCTGGGTCCTCTTCAAACAAATCTCCCATCAAAGCGCGCTCACGCCTCTCTCAGTGTTTGAGCGGCTTGGGCGCCCCCAAGTCACCAAACAAGTTTCGAATACCGTCTCCCGGTTCGGGCACCCGCATGAAGGCCTCGCCCACCAAGAAGGCCTGCACGCCACCCTCTCTCATGTGCGCCACATCTTGGGGACTTGAGATTCCGCTCTCGGTCACGAGTAGCCGGTCTTTGGGCGCCGTTTGCAAAAGACCCAAGGTCGTGTTCAAGTCCACCTCAAAGGTTTTGAGGTTTCGGTTGTTGACCCCCAAGAGTGGCGTTCTGAGCTTTAAGGCACGCTCCATCTCCTGGGCATCGTGCACCTCAACGAGCACGTTCATCCCAAGCCCGATCGCCAAACGCTCGAACTCCTGCATTTGCGCATCCTCCAAGCAAGCCGCAATCAACAAAATGCAGTCTGCCCCCATGGCCCTGGATTCGTAGACTTGGTAGGCGTCCACGATGAAGTCCTTTCTGAGCACAGGCAAATTGCAAGACGCTCTGGCTTGCTTTAAATAGTCCACACTGCCTTGAAAGAAGTCCACATCGGTGAGCACCGACAAGCATGCAGCCCCAGCACTTTCATAGCTTTGAGCAATGTCTGCGGGCTCAAAGGGGTCTCTGAGCAAGCCCTTTGAGGGGCTGGCTTTTTTGATCTCCGCAATCACGCCCGACACACCCAGGCTCACCTTGGCCTGCAAGGCGCCCAAGAAGTCGCGCGACAAGGGTCGACTGAGCGCATCCAAGCGCACTTGATCAAAGGGCTTTTGCGATTTGGCCTGGGCGACCTCTTCGTGCTTTTTGGCCGTGATGGTTTGCAATATGTCAGCCATGTGTTTCTCTCTTGGTTTGAAGTTTGTAGGCAAGTGCCTGCATCATGCGGACTTGGAGAGCGTGAACGCTCTCCAGTCCTTTAGTTTTTGAAGAGCAGCGCCACTGGCCAAAGTGCTTTGAGCCAATTTGACGCCCTCGGCCATGGTGGGGACCACATTGGCTGCATACAGTGCCACGCCTGCATTCAAGCAAACGATGTCCTTGGGTGGGCCGTCCGTGTTTTCGAGCACCCCCATCAACATCGCCTTGGAGTCCTCGGCAGTCTCAACCCTCAAGCTGCGGGTTGAAGTCATCGTGAGCCCAAAGTCCTCGGGGTGGATTTCGTACTCGTGAATTTTGCCGTCTTTGAGCTCACCCACCAAGGTGCTGGCGCCCAAGGAGACTTCATCCAAGCCGTCCTTGCCGTAGACGACCACAGCATGCTCGGCACCCAACCTCTCGAGCGCACGAACCTGAATGCCCACCAAGTCTTCGTGAAACACGCCCATCAAAATGTTGGGTGCTTCGGCGGGATTGGTGAGTGGTCCCAAGATGTTGAAGATGGTTCTCACACCCAACTCTTTCCTCACCGGCGCCACGTTCTTCATGGCTGGGTGGTGGTTGGGGGCAAACATGAAGCCGATGCCAGTTTGCTCAATGCTTGAGGCAATCACATCAGGGGCCAAGTTGATGTTGGCTCCAAGGCTCTCCAGCACATCGGCGCTCCCACTCTTGGAGCTCACGCTCCGCCCTCCGTGCTTGCTCACGCGAGCACCCGCTGCTGCGATCACAAACATGGCACACGTGGAGATGTTGAAGGTGTTGGCGCCGTCCCCCCCGGTGCCCACAATGTCCACCAAATGGGTGCGATCCTTCACGACCACTTTGTTGGCAAATTCACGCATGACTTGGGCTGCTGCGGTGATCTCGCCAATGGTCTCCTTTTTAACGCGCAAGCCTGTGAGCAATGCGCCCATCATGAGAGGCGACATCTCGCCCTTCATGATCATTCGCATGAGAGACAACATCTCGTCGTGAAAAATCTCTCGGTGCTCAATCGTTCGCTGCAGCGCTTGTGTGGGTGTGCTCAACATGGGATTCAACTCTTTCTGACTCATCGATGTCTTTAACTTGAAATGGCTAAGGTTTTCGTTATTTTTGCAAGAGAAAGTTCTCCAGCATCTCATGACCCGCCTCAGAGAGGATGGACTCAGGGTGGAACTGCACTCCCTCCAAAGGCCAACTCTTGTGCCTCACGCCCATGATCTCACCATCTGCGCTCCATGCAGTGATGTCCAACTCGGCAGGACAGCTTTCTCTTTCAATGGCCAAGGAATGATAACGGTTCACCACCAAAGGATTGGGCAGACCTTTGAAGACACCTTGGTTCACGTGTTCGATGCTCGAGGTTTTACCGTGCATGAGCGTTTGGGCTCGCACAACTTGTCCGCCCAGTGCAGCTCCGATGCTTTGATGACCCAGGCACACACCGAGTGTTGGAATTTTTGAACCAAAGGCTTGAATCGCCGCAATGGAGATGCCCGCCTCTTTGGGAGAACAGGGGCCAGGAGAAATCACCAAGCGATCGGGCGCCAGGCGCTCAATGTCAGAGAGCGTGATTTCATCGTTTCGACGAACCTCGACTCGCGCGCCCAACTCGGCAAAATATTGCACCAAGTTGAAGGTGAAAGAGTCATAGTTGTCGACCATCAAGAGTCGCAAGCGCGGCAAACCTGGCTTGGGAGGTGACTTGAGCTCAAAGATCTCATGACCATTGCCACTTGTATCCGAGGGGCGCTCATTCATGCTTTTAGATTCAACATGCGTCAAAGGGGAGGTGTTTGTATGGTTTGTCATGATGTTCTCCTTCACTCCCACCCCGCCTCAACCCATTCGCTCGCCTTGATGAGGGCACGGGCTTTGTGCTCCGTTTCTGCCCACTCCATCTCAGGCACCGAATCGGCGACCACGCCCGCTGCAGCTTGAACGTGAAGCACCTGGTCTTTGATCACACCCGTTCGAATCGAGATTGCCACATCCATGTCACCCGCATAACTGATGTACCCACAAGCCCCGCCGTACAAACCTCTCTTGGTGGGTTCGAGTTGATCGATGAGCTCCATGGCGTGCACCTTGGGCGCACCGGTCAAGGTGCCCGCTGGGAAAGTGGCCTTGAGCACATCCATGCTGGACAAGCCTGGCTTCAAAATACCTTCCACATTGCTCACAATGTGCATCACGTGGCTGTAGCGCTCGACCACAAAAGACTCGGTGACTTTCACACTCCCAATCTCTGCAATGCGACCAATGTCGTTTCTGGCCAAATCAATGAGCATCACATGCTCAGCCCGCTCTTTGGGGTCTGCCAGCAACTCCACCTCTGTGGCCCGGTCTTGCTCGGGTGTTGCGCCCCTTGGACGCGTCCCAGCCAAGGGGCGAATGGTGACCTTTTGTCCCTCGGGTGTGGTCTCTTGGCGCACCAAGATCTCTGGAGAGGCGCCCACCACATGAAAGTCACCAAAGTGGTAGAAAAACATATAGGGACTCGGATTCAAAGCCCTCAACGCGCGGTACAAAGACAAAGGACTTTGGTCAAAGGGCTTGGAGAGTCGTTGACCCACTTGCACCTGCATGAAGTCTCCCGCCTCGATCAAGGCTTTTGCTTTGGCCACGGCGTTCAAATAATCATCTTTGGCAAAGGGCCTTGTGACGGGCTGCGGCTTAGACGCATTGACCAAAGGGGCCTGAACTGGCGCATTCAGGCGCTTCTTGATGACTTTTAAGCGCTCGCACGCCCCCTCATAGGCGCCCTCAGACTGTGGGTCCACATAGACGATCAAGTACAACTTGCCTGACAAGTTATCAATGACCGCCAACTCCTCACACTCCAAGAGCATGATGTCGGGACATCCCAGTGTGTCTGGCGGGCAGGAGTGCTCTAACTTTTTCTCAATGTAGCGCACCGCGTCGTAGCCGAAATAACCCGCCAAGCCCCCACAAAACCTGGGCAGTCCGGGGGTCTTGGCGACCTTGAATTGCTCTTGGTATTTGGAGATGAAGTCCAGCGGATTGCCCAGGTGCGTGGACTGCACCACACCCTTCAGGACCACTTCGGTTTTGGCGTTTTCACCAAACCCACTGGCGCGCAAGAAACGCTTGGCCGGCAGGCCAATGAAGCTATAGCGCCCAAATCGCTCGCCTCCCACCACAGATTCCAGCAAAAAGCTGTAGGGCCCTCCCTCTTGGCTGTGCGCGAGTTTCAAGTAAAGCGAGAGTGGCGTCTCAAGGTCCGCAAAAGCCTCTTCAATCATCGGAATTCGATTGAAGCCTTGTGCGGCCAAGTTTTGAAATTCTTCCTTTGTCATCATACAAATGCCTTGTTTCGTCGTCTATTTCGGCTGAGCGTGGAGTGGGGTCAAGGGGATTGAATGACTGCTCACTCCTTCTCAGATTCTTCCAAGGAGCCTGGAGGCGGTGAAGGCTGTGTTGAAATGGAAAGTGTGAATTGAGGTTTTGCGTGACCCCAAAACCTTTGGCCCTGAATCAGGCCTTCAGACTCCACCTGGTGCCAAGGGTGCAAACTGTTCCCTTAGAGACCCAGGCGGTCACCACACTCTCACGTCAAATATTCAGCCCAAACCTCAGGCTCCAAACCCGAGAGTTCCCCAAGCGGGAACACGAAGCACATTCAAGCCCGCCAGGGCCATGCTCCTCGGTCGCTTGAACCCGTGAGATCGTGGTGGTGATAAAACATGAGCTTGATTTTAGTGGAGCTTCAGTGCGTCTTGATGAATTGGAGCAAAGAATTCAAGCAATGCACCACAGCTTGGGTGCGAATTTGTGCTCGGTCCCCCTTGAAATCTTGGCGTTCGGCCAAAACGATGGGGTCCACTGCGCCCCCGTCTACACGCATGGCCCAGGCAAACCAAACGCAACCCACCGGTTTGAGCTCGCTCCCCCCCAGTGGCCCCGCCACCCCAGTGATGGACACCGAGACATGGGCTCTCGAATGGGCCAACGCACCCAAAGCCATGGCGCGTGCAACGGCCTCGCTAACCGCCCCGTGCTCAGTGATCAGTTCGGCCTTGACCCCCAAACTCTCTGCCTTGGCCTCGTTCGAATAGGTCACAAACCCTCTCTCAAACCACTGACTTGATCCACTGAGCTCCGTGCATTGAGCGGCCACCAAGCCACCCGTGCAACTCTCAGCACTCACCATGGACCATCCCCTTTGGGTCAATTGAGAGGCCAATTCGCTCACGGTGGCCATCATGTCAAGGTGGGTGTTCACGGTTGTTTTGGCTCAGAAATTAGAAAAAAAGGATGCGCATCAAACCCGCGTGGCCTGCCACAAGGCGAGCACCAAGAGGGTGAAAAAAGCAGCGAACAAATCATCGAGCATGATGCCCACACCCCCCATCAAACCAGGACCCTTGAAGGCTCGATCGGCCCAAGAGATGGGTCCAGGCTTGGCGATGTCAAAGTACCTAAATAGCGCAAAGGCGGCCAACTGCGCCATGAAACCTGCAGGCATCCACACCAAGAGCACCAACCAAAACGCCACCACCTCATCCCACACAATGGCGCTTGGGTCGGCGACCCCCATGTGCTCAGCGGTGCGAGCACATGCCCACACCCCCAAAAAGAGGGACGCCACAATGAGACCCGCCATTTGCGCGGGACCCAAGAAAAGAGACAACAGCAAATAACTGGCCCAAGCCCACAGGGTCCCTACGGTGCCGGGGCCCACGCGGCTCAGGCCCGCGCCAAAGCCCAGCGCCATGAAATGCGCCGGATGGGAGAGCAGGATTTGAAGTTTAAATTTCATGAAAAATGATCAAAGGACTGGGCCTTCAATTCGAGCACTTGTTGATGGGCATCCAAAAACACCACAAGCCCAGAGTTTATCTTGTCAAGTTCAAGTGCGCCTGAGCTTGCCATGACCTCCCCCACTCGGGTCAAGGAGAGTTGCAACTCGGCCCCCAAGGCCTCAATGGCCGCTCGAGCACCAGGGGGAGATGCGAAGAGCAACTCGTAGTCATCCCCACCGCTAGCAACCAGGCTCAATCGCGTCTCAAAGTCAAGGGTTTGAAGAGATGGGCTGATGGCCGGGCTTTGTCCAATCCAATTGGTTTGCAACTGGGCTCGTGTTCCAGAGGCTTTCATCATCTTGGCCAAATCCCCACTCAAGCCATCGCTCAAGTCCATGGCTGCGCTGGCCAAACCCCGCAACCTTTGACCCAATGACAAGCGCGGTGTGGGCGCCTCGAGACGGTGCCTGATAGTACTGAGCACACCCGGTTCGAGCCTTAATTCACCTTGGAGCGCCAAGAGTGCAGCGCGGGCATCTCCCAGAGTCCCGCTCACATACAAATCGTCTCCCGCCTTGGCCCCACTCCTCAAGAGTGCCTGCCCGCTTGGAACCTCCCCCATCACCGTGATGCCAATGCACAAAGGACCTCGCGTGGTGTCTCCCCCAACCAAGGGACACCCAAAGCGGTGAGAGAGGTCTTGCAAGCCTTTTGAGAATTGAGCCAACCAAGGCTCTTGAACCGAGGGCAAAGACAGTGAGAGTGTGAATCCACGGGGCATGGCCCCAGTGGCTGCCAAATCGCTCAAATTCACGGCCAATGACTTTTGACCCAAGGTGAAAGGATCAACATCTGCAAAGAAATGACGTCCCTCGACCAACATGTCTGTGGACACGGCCCACTGCATCCCGGGGGTTGGGGCCAAGAGCGCACAGTCGTCCCCGACGCCTACACTCACCCCTTGAGCGTGGCTTGAGAATTTGAAGTACTTGTCAATGAGCTCAAATTCACCCATGCGTTGAACCTTGTTGTGACCCAGTCATGCCTCTTAACCTATTGGCAAATAGTGAAGGGGTTTAGTCCCCGTCTCAATGCAATCGCTGACCCGAGAGCGCATCGAGTACAAAAATGGGAATGTCCACCTCAAAGCGCTCACCATCGACTGCGACAAAGAAAAAACTCCCGTGCATGGTGCCCGTTGGCGTTCTCAAATGTGAACCGCTCGTGTACTGAAAGGACTGACCAGGCTTTAAAAGAGGTTGATGCCCCACCACCCCAAGACCTCGGACCTTGTCGTGTTGCCCCTTGGCGTCGTTGATGTTCCAAGTGCGCGATATCAATTGCGCAGCCACCTCGCCCGTGTTCTCGATGGTGATGGTGTAGCTGAACACGTACAAATCCGATTCTGGATCGCTTTGATCTGGCAAATACTGGGGCACCACATCGATGCGCATTTGGTATTGGGACATGTTGAAAAGCTTTCCGCTTTGAAGAACTAGAACTGAGATGAGACCCAAAGTTTGTAGGCGCTCTTTGAGTTCCGATCTTAATCCCAATCGCAAAGACCCATCTGCTCGCTCAACTCGCTATACTTTACCCTCATGAAGACCCCCAATACCCACCCCTACGTCATCGCGCCCTCCATTCTTTCGGCTGATTTCACCCGACTGGGCGCAGAAGTCACCTCTGTGATCGAAGCAGGGGCGGACTGGATTCACTTTGACGTGATGGACAACCACTACGTCCCTAACCTCTCCTTTGGCCCCATGATCTGCCAAGCCATCAAGCCCTTGGCCAAAACCAGCACGGGTGTCGATGTGCCCATCGATGTCCACTTGATGGTGCAACCTGTTGACGCCATTGCTCAGTCCTTTGCCCTTGCTGGCGCCAACCTCATCAGCTTTCACCCAGACGCCAGTGGGCACGTTCACAGAAGCCTGCAAGTCATTCAA
This sequence comes from uncultured Burkholderiales bacterium, assembly GCA_903831655.1. Classification (GTDB taxonomy): domain Bacteria; phylum Pseudomonadota; class Gammaproteobacteria; order Burkholderiales; family Burkholderiaceae_C; genus Limnohabitans. The sequence goes on along the minus strand of CAIKYO010000289.1, from coordinate 926 downwards.
AATGCAGGATGTCAATGTGGTTTGGTCTTCAACCCCGCAGAGCCCTTGGATGTGCTCGACTGGGTCATCGAAGAACTGGACCTCATCTTGATCATGAGCGTGAACCCAGGGTTTGGCGGACAAAGCTTCATTGATAGCGCTTTGAGAAAAATTGAAGCCGTCAAACGTCGTATCGAATCCAGTGGCAAGGCCATCCGACTCGAAGTCGATGGAGGCATCAAGCCAGAAAACATCAAGGCCGCAGCCAACGCAGGAGCCGACACCTTTGTCGCAGGTAGCGCCATCTTTGGCCAAAGCGACTACAAGGCAGTGATGAAAAAATTCAGAGATGCTCTCGGAAAATAAAAGATCTAAACGCAAAGTTCACTGGATCGATTCATCGGTCTCTCATAACGGCCATCTGAAATATGAACATTGATACGAAATGCATCAACCTCTGTAACAACGGGGCTCCAAAGCGTTGAGTCCAATTTCCAACGTTTTCACAAAGGGATCGGTTATGGGCTGTCCTTGAATTGATGTTTAGCGTCTCGTTTGCCTTCACCCATCCCAGTTCTATCGCCAGCGCTGCTAAACAGTAAGCCTATCTAAATCGAGTCCCAAAAATAGCTCTTTTGATCCTCAAGCGTACTTTTATTTCGGCTTGATTTGAATTCAACACATCCGTTGTTCATTGATGACCTTGAAAATGAATCATTTTCAGTTGCTTTCAGCTCTCATCGGAAAGTCGGGATCCGTGAGCTAGGTGCTCTTCAATTGAACTAGAACGGCAATTTGGGGGTGTTGCAAACCTTCACGCCCAAGCGAGCAAGTCGATTGGTGAGCGCCAAGACGGCTTTGTCTTTTGAGATCAACATGGCGCCCGTGTGTGCCGCCAAGTCAATGAACTTTTGGTCATCTGGATCCTTGCACATGTACCGGGCCTT
>CAIKYO010000288.1 GCA_903831655.1 uncultured Burkholderiales bacterium | reverse complement strand
GTCAAAACTCAGCCGCAAATTCAACCCCCAACCCCTCAGCCCACACCCGCTGTGGTGACACCCACCGAGACGCCTGTTGCACGCACCCCTACCGCATTTACCCAACCAGCCCCCCCTCCTCCCGCACCCTCAGAGCCTAAGAACATTGGCCCAACAGATGAGTACATCGCGAGAGTGAAGGCCGCTGTACAAACGGCCTTCTATTACCCAATGGCAGCCATTGAGATGGGGCTTCACGGCAGAGTCAGGGTTGGATTTAATTTAAAAGGTACGCTCGTGAGTGAACCACACATTGTCAGCTCTAGCGGACTGGGCATCATTGACAGGGCAGCACTGCAAGCGGTTCAAAAAGCCAACTACCCAACTCCATCTTCAGAAATTCGAGACAGAAGCATTGCTTACGAAGTTTGGATTGAGTTCAAGCCCTGATTTAAATGCGCTTCTTCAATGTACGCCGCGTAAAAATTAAAAGGGCCTGCGCCTGAGAGTGGGATTTAGATGAATAACGAAGACCCCCATGAGGGGTCTGCTTTTTGGGAGGCTTTTATTTGGGCCTCTTTTTATTTAAAGCTCCCAGTCCCGCTCTTGGGGGAAGACCCGTGTGCTGGGTCAGCATTTTCCCGCGCACCACACCCGTCTTCAATGGGGCTGACTTGCTCGGTGCTTTTTCACCCGTTTGTTTTGGAGTTTGCGCCGAGGATGAGTTCTTTCTTCTGGCACTGACGTAACTACCGTCGGTAATGGGCTGAAAGGTGGGGATCAAATGGTGTTTGCCATTGCCAATCAAATCGGCTCGGCCCATTGCCTTCAAAGCTTCTCTAAGCAAAGGCCAGTTGTTGGGGTCGTGGTAACGCAAAAAGGCTTTGTGCAACCTTCTCCTTCGGTCACCCTTGACGATGTCGACTTGTTCGCTTTCGCGCGAAACTTTCCTGAGCGGATTTTTGCCTGAGTGATACATGGCCGTGGCACTGGCCATTGGAGATGGGTAAAAGGTCTGCACCTGATCGGCTCTAAAACCATTCTTTTTGAGCCACTGGGCCAAATGCATCATGTCCTCGTCGGACGTCCCAGGATGAGCGGCAATGAAGTAAGGAACCAAAAACTGCTTCTTACCAGCCTCAGCACTGTAGCGATCAAACATTTGCTTGAAACGGTCGTAGGAACCCATTCCAGGCTTCATCATCTTGGACAAAGGGCCCGTTTCGGTGTGCTCTGGGGCGATTTTTAAATACCCACCCACGTGGTGTGTGGTGAGCTCACGAACGTACTCGGGAGACTCCACAGCCAAATCGTAGCGAAGTCCAGAGCCGATCAAAATCTTCTTGACCCCTTTGAGCGCGCGGGCCCTGCGGTACAACTTGATCAAGGGTCCATGATCGGTGTTCAAATTCGAACAAATACCGGGATACACGCAACTGGGCTTGCGACATGCCGCCTCAATTTCCGGCGTTTTGCAACCAATTCTGTACATGTTAGCAGTTGGGCCACCCAAATCGGATATGACGCCTGTGAAACCACTGACTTTGGCTTTGATGTCCTCAATCTCCTTGATGATCGAGTCTTCACTTCGGCTTTGAATGATTCGACCCTCGTGCTCTGTGATAGAGCAAAACGTGCAACCACCAAAACATCCTCGCATGATGTTGACCGAGAAACGAATCATCTCCCATGCGGGAATTTTTGTTGACCCATCGTGGCGTCCCTCTGAGTCGGCATACACCGGATGAGGGCTCCTTGCATAAGGCAAGTCAAACACCATGTCCATCTCTTGTGTGGTGAGTGGAATCGGAGGTGGATTGACCCAAACGTCCCTCGCCGTGCTGCCCTCACCGTGAGCTTGAACCAAAGCGCGAGCATTACCGGGATTGGTCTCCAAATGCAAAATTCGATTGGCATGGGCATACAGCACCGGATCGGATCTCACCCGCTCAAAACTGGGTAATCGGATTACTGTTAGCTCCCTAGGAGGAGGACGCAATTTTTCACGCTTGATGGGAGACGCAATTTGCGCCTCACCAATGCCCACAACAGGATTGGGCGTGAACTTGAGGGCTTGAACCTGTGCTCCCTGCCCCAAGCGCTCCTGTGCTTTGGCCTTGGCTTTGGCTTGATCATCCACCACACAAGTCTCGCCCTGGGCCTGAGCCTGCTCACTCATCATCATGTAAGGATTGACATGGGCTTCCACTCGCCCGGGTTGATCCAACTCTGTCGAATCGATCTCACTCCATCCGGGTGGCGTTTGACGGACCAAAAATGCAGTTCCACGGATGTTGGTCATGTCTTTGATGGACTCTTTATTGGCCAAGCGATGGGCCACCTCCACCACGGCGCGCTCTGCGTTGCCATAGAGCAGCAAATCGCATTTACTGTCCATCACAATTGATTTTCTGACCTTGTCTGACCAATAGTCGTAGTGAGCAATGCGCCTTAGAGACCCCTCAATACCACCCAATACGATGGGAACATGTGGGTAAGCCTCTTTGCAACGTTGACTGTAGACAATGGCCGCGCGATCAGGTCTTTTGCCCCCGACGTCACCAGCGGTGTAGGCGTCGTCACTGCGAATTTTTCGGTCTGCGGTGTAACGGTTGATCATGGAGTCCATGTTGCCTGCTGTCACACCCCAAAACAGGTTGGGTGCACCCAGTGCTTTGAAGGGCTCAGCACTTTGCCAATCGGGCTGAGCGATGATACCGACGCGAAAGCCTTGGGCTTCTAACATTCTGCCGATCACAGCCATACCAAAACTTGGGTGATCCACATAAGCATCCCCAGTCACAATGATGACGTCACAACTGTCCCAGCCCAAGGCTTGCATCTCTTGCCGAGACATGGGTAAGAAGGGGGCCGTGCCAAAGCGGTGGGCCCAGTACTTCTTGTAAGAAGACAAAGGCTTGGCCACACGGGGAAAGAAGGAGACGTCGGTAAATGCATTCATAAGGGATTCCCCCAAGTGTAGTGCGCTTTACAAGAAAATGAGCACGTCATGGTCTTTATCCTTAGGCGAACCCATAACCGGATGGAGAAAAGTTACACTACAGATCTGTTTTGAGCATTTTGATGCACCCCAGACTCCCATTCAAAAAAGCCCTAGAGACCGATCTTTAACCACCTCATGACCGAACCCAACAGCGCCTCTCCTGACTCAAAATGGGATCTCTTTTGGTCCTTCACCCGCTTGGCACTCCAAGGTTTTGGCGGAGTGCTCACCGTGGTCCAACGTGAACTGGTGGAAAACAAGAAATGGCTCACCTATGAGGAGTTTGTAGAGGATTGGTCCATTGCACAAGTTCTGCCTGGCCCCAACGTGATCAACCTCGGGCTGATGTTTGGGGAGAGACATTTTGGACTCGCTGGCGCCTTTGTGGCCGTTGCAGGATTGCTCTGCGTGCCTTGTATCTTGGTTTTGACTTTGGTTCTTTGTTTTGGAAGCATCTCAGACAACCCCCTTGCGCGAGATGCCCTCAGAGGCATGAATGCGGTGGTCGCAGGAATGGTCGTGGCCACAGGCCTGAAACTCATTCCAGCATTGAAAAAGAACCCCATCGGAACCGCTTTATCACTCCTTTGGGTTGCTGTGACGGTGCTCTCAGTTGCTGTGCTCAAACTCCCCTTGGTGGGCGTTCTCTTTGTGCTTGGAGGCGTTTCTACCGCCTGGGCCTGGCGCCAAATGGGGCTCATTGATCAAACCCGAGCAAGCACCAGCCCAACTGATAAAGCCTGATGGTACTCAGAGCTCCCCAAACTGCAAACCCAACTCGAAAAACCCTCCTCACATGACCTTGACCCTGATCGATTGGTTTTCCCTGTTTACCCATTTTTTGGGTGTCTCCTTGCTTGCCGTGGGAGGCGCCATCAGTGCAGCACCTGAGATGCATCGTTTTTTGGTGTCCGATGCACATTGGATCGATGACGCCACCTTTGCCAATTCCATCACCTTGGCACAAGCTGCACCCGGGCCCAATGTGCTCTTCGTGGCCGCCATGGGCATGAATGTGGGTTTGGCTCAAAGTGGTGGTGCACAAAGCGGATGGATGGCTTGGGTCTATGGTGCCTTGGGAGCCATCATTTGCATGTTTGGCATGCTGTTGCCCTCAGGCGTGCTGACCCTTTTCATCGCACGGTGGAGTCGTCACAACCGAGAGCTTAAATTTGTGAAAGCTTTCAAAGCGGGCATGGCCCCCATTGTGATTGGACTCTTGATCTCCACTGGCTATGTGCTCAACAACCACAACCAAGAATGGTCCAAGGATTGGCCTTTGTGGGTGCTCAGTGCCTTGAGCGTTTGGGTGGTCTGGCGCACCAAAATTCACCTCTTGTGGCTGCTCGGACTGGGAGCCACGCTAGGCGCTTTGGGCCTGCTCCAAGCCTAACTGAGCCCCAGCTTTTAGATCAGACTTTGAATCGGCGTTGCCGGTGGGTTTCGTACAAACAAATCCCGCTGGCCACGGAGACGTTTAAACTCTCCACAGCACCATTCATGGGTAAGGAGAGCAACTCGTCACAGGTTTTCTTGGTGAGTTGACGCATTCCCGCACCCTCTGCTCCAAGTACCCAGGCAAGGGGACCTGTAAGGTCACTCTCAAAGAGCGTTTTGGGTGCATCCTCAGCGGTGCCCATGATCCAAATATTGCGCTCTTTGAGCTCGTTCAACGTTCGCGCCAAATTCGTCACCATAAAATAAGGCACCGTCTCTGCAGCACCACTTGCCACTTTGGCAACTGTGGCGTTGACACCCACAGAATGGTCCTTGGGGGCAATGATGGCGTGTGCGCCTGCGCCATCGGCCACACGCAAACAAGCACCCAAATTGTGAGGATCTTTTACCCCATCGAGCACCAATAAAAGTGGATGCTCGCCCTCAGGTAGGTCGTCCAACAAGTCATCTAAAGATTGTTGCAAGGTGATGGGTTCCACGCGCGCAACCACACCTTGGTGACCCGCACTGGCGCACAATTTGGCAAGCCTAAGCCCATCGGCTTCGATCAGACGGACATTGGCCTCTTTGGCTTTTTCAATGAATCCCCTCATGCGGGCATCTCGCCTGGAGGACTCAAAATAGATTTCAAGAATGCTCGTGGGTGCTGTTTTGAGGCGCACCCCCACCGCGTGAAAACCGAATAGAACTTTTGCAGAATTTGAACTCATGGCCGTAGTATGACAGGTTATCTTTAAAGTCTGAACTCAAGGACCCTGAAAATCAACAACAGCCCCCTCAAAAAACCAATTTAAGCTTGGCGTGATCGGTTGGCACTCAAACCACGCACCCACCCTCAAGGTGAATGCGTTGATTCATGTGTGAGGCCAGGCTCATGTCATGGGTCACCAGCACCAATGTTGAACCATTCTCGGCTTGGAGCGAGAGCATGAGAGAGAGGATCAACTCACCCGAGGCTTTGTCCAAACTACCCGTTGGCTCATCGGCCAGCAAGAGTTTGGGCTCACAAGCAAAAGCCCTGGCCAATGCGACCCGTTGCTGCTCCCCACCACTGAGCACCTTGGGCAATTGCTTGACCTTTGACGCCAAACCCACCCGCTTGAGCATCTCCTGGGCCTGCCCCTTGGGGTCGGGGTGTCCCATCAGCTCCAAGGGCAGTTGCACGTTCTCCAACGCACTCAAGTGCGCCAACAATTGAAAGCTTTGAAAGACAAAGCCCATGGAGCGTGCGCGCTTTTGGGCCCGCTCAT
>CAIKYO010000287.1 GCA_903831655.1 uncultured Burkholderiales bacterium | reverse complement strand
TTACCCCTAGATTCAGATATTGAGTCTTTGAGCGGTGAAGCTCCTTATGCAGCGGTTACACCAGCCACCATGCAAGCACTTCATTCACTCATCGACGAGCGTATACAAAGCAAAAAACCAAGCGCCTACATCACAAATGAAGCTTGGCTTCAGGGTTTGAGTTTTTATGTTGATGAACGTGTGATCATTCCAAGAAGTCATATTGCGGAAATCCTATTGCATGAAACACTGCAACCCTGGATGACCCGTGAACCAGAGCTTATTTTGGACCTTTGCACAGGCAATGGCAGTTTAGCCATCATCTGCGCACTTTTGTGGCCTTCAAGCTTCACCGACGGGCTCGATATTTCTCAAGATGCCCTGGAAGTGGCCAAAATCAATTCTGAACGCCACCGTGTTCAATCTCAAATTAATTGGATCTCAAGTGACGCTTTGCAAGCGGCAAAGGGGCCATACGACTTAATTGTTTGTAATCCACCGTATGTGCCACAAAGCAGCATGGATCAGCTCCCAGCTGAATTCCGAGCTGAACCCGCATTGGCTTTAGATGGCGGACCACTTGGAATGGACTTTATTGCCGCAATGCTTCCCAAGGCACATCAGTTCATGAAACCCGATGCACTTTTGATTTTAGAGATCGGTCATGAAATTACAGCATTTAGTGAACTCTACCCAAAGTTAAATTGGATCACACTAAGTACACAGGCCTTTGACGACCAAGTGATCTTGATAACCTATAAAGACTTGGCTGCGCACTTCAATTGATTCCAAAGAGTTTAAAAAAGCTCTTTGCGCTCAGCTTCAATCTCAATACAACCCACTAAAAGAAACTCCAAGTCCAACACGACAACCCCACCCATGATTCTCATCAAAGATATTGAACTTAGGAGAGGAGCAAAAACGCTCCTATCAGGCGTTAACGTCACCATTAACCCTGGAGAAAAAATTGGCTTGGTAGGTCGAAATGGGGCCGGAAAATCAACCTTCTTTGCCCTTTTGACAGGAGAGCTACAGGAAGAAAAGGGCGAGCTAGAAATGCCCGCCCAATGGAGGCTAGCCCAAGTTGAGCAACACATGCCCGATACCGAGCAATCTGCAAGCGAATACGTGTTGAGTTCGGACTCAGCATTACAAGAGGCTCAAGCCCAACTCCAAAGAGCAGAGGAAAGTAACGACGGGATGGCCATCGCTGAGGCACACTTGGCTTTGGCAGACGCGGGAGTTCACGATGCCTTATCAAGGGCTCAATCCCTGATTTTGGGTCTTGGCTTCAAACCCAACGAACTCGACAAAAGCGTGAACAGTTTCTCAGGTGGATGGCGCATGAGGCTTCAACTTGCCCGCGCTCTCATGTGCCCCTCTGAACTCATGCTTCTCGATGAGCCAACCAACCACTTGGACTTGGATGCCTTGGTTTGGCTGGAGAGTTGGTTGCAACGCTACCCAGGTACGTTGGTCATCATTAGCCATGACCGTGAATTCTTGGATGCTGTGACCAAAGTAACCTTGCACATTGAGGGCGGCAAAATCACGCGTTATGGCGCTAATTACTCCGGCTTTGAGACCATGAGAATTCAAGAGATGGTCTTGCAGCAAGCCGCTTATGAAAAGCAACAAGAGAAAATCTCACACTTACAACATTTCATTGATCGATTCAAAGCAAAAGCAAGTAAGGCCAAACAAGCTCAAAGTCGAGTCAAGGCGCTTGCTCGCATGGAGAAAATTGCGCCCATGATGAGCGCAGCCGATTTCACCTTTAGCTTTAAAGAACCCACCCATCTGCCCAACCCAATGTTGTCCATTCAGGATGGCTCCTTCGGTTATCGAAACTCTTCAAATCAGGAGTCCTTGATTTTGGAGGGTGTTAATCGCTCAGTTTTAAGTGGTCAGCGGATTGGTATCCTTGGTGCGAATGGACAAGGGAAATCGACTTTAATCAAAACCTTGGCAAAAAGCTTGCCACTCTTGGGCGGTGAAATCGTTGAGGGAAAAGGATTGAGCGTGGGCTACTTTGCTCAGCAAGAGTTAGATGTTCTTCAACTCGATCAAAGTCCTTTGGAGCACATGATCGAACTCTCAAAACGTGGCCCTGTTTCAGGTAGAGAGCAAGAACTGAGAAATTTTTTGGGAACCTTTCATTTCGCTGATGCAATGGTCAACCAAGCTGTTGGAACATTAAGCGGAGGAGAAAAAGCAAGACTCGTCCTGGCTATGATCGTTTGGCAAAGGCCAAACTTACTGTTACTGGATGAGCCTACCAATCATTTGGACTTGATGACGCGAGAAGCGCTTGGAATGGCTCTGAATGATTTTGAAGGAACCGTCCTGCTCGTGAGTCATGATCGCGCGTTATTGCGCTCAGTTTGCGAAGAGTTTTGGCTTGTTTCTCGCTCAGGCATCTCAGACTTCACCGGCGACATGGATAGTTATCAGCGATATTTACTCGAAGAATCAAAAAAACTGAGAGAGGCGGCCCTCTCCAAAGAAGATCAACACGCCTTGAAAACCCAAGAGACAGTTATAAAGGGCATGTCCAAGCAGGAAAAAAAGGCACATTCACAAAAAAAATCACAGCTCTCCCAACAACTACAACCTCTGAAAAAAGAACTTCAAAAGGAGGAGTCTGTCCTCCAAGCGCTTGAGTTAGAGAAAGAGTCCCAGCTTACTTTTCTTGCCCAAGATCTAAACACAGACTCATCACCCAGCACAAAACAAGCCCTATTAGAGAAAGCAGCTCAAGCAGCAAAGCGATTGAAAGCACTTGAGAATGAAATTGCACAAACCGAAGAAAGATGGCTTAAGTTGCAAGAACAAATTGAAGAGATCAACACGAGCCAATAAAGTGCAAAAATTGTTTCCAATGAGTAAATCCCACCTGCAACAAGTGCGTGAAATATAGAATATTTATTAAAATAGTTATAACTGTGAGCAGATTTCAATCCATCCCTTTATTGACTGGCCATGACACACTGAGCAACTGATCCAAGCATCTTTACTTGATCATCTAAATCAATATGCGTTTTCAACCTGTTCTATCCCTTGCTAAAGCACTGACGCTAGGCGCTTCTTTTGCATTGGCAGTATCTGTCAATTTAGGGGTTGCCTTGGTTTCTATCAGCAAAGCAGCTTTGCTCTTAGGGGTTGGATTGATGCTTTTATTGGCATGCTTTGGTGCATCCACTCAGAGTGATCGAGAATCAGCAAAAGAAATCAAAGAATCCATTAAGCGAGCTTGGTCTTTCAACGCGACGAAAGTTATCGCGGCTTGCTTACTTTGGATGCTCGTGACTTCAATATGGAGTACCAGCAACACACACGACTGGATGGTCGCTTGGATTAGACATGCGAGACTATTGGTCTTTCCGATACTCATTTTTTGCTTCAGGCATCCTAGACATGTGATTTTGGCACTGCGCGGTCTTGTGATTGGTCAAATCTTTATCGTTGTTTGCTCATGGCTTTTGTGGCTTGGTGT
>CAIKYO010000286.1 GCA_903831655.1 uncultured Burkholderiales bacterium | reverse complement strand
TCATTTTGATTGGCCTGATCGGTTTGCTGATGGACCAAGCATTTCGCTGGTTACACCGCCGCTCTTTCCCTTGGCTGCACTCTGAAAGCTGAAACATGTCAAATATTGTGATTCGTCAGTTGGGTAAAGTTTTTGGTGCACAAAGCACCAATTCGGTGCCCGCCTTAGAGAATGTCGACTTGATGATCGAAAATGGTGAATTCGTCACCCTGGTCGGCGCCTCGGGTTGCGGCAAATCCACCCTTTTGCGCATTCTGGCTGGGCTCGAACACCACACCAGTGGCCAAGTGCAATGCAATGGCACTGACATCTCGGGCCCCAGTGCTGATCGAGCCATGGTCTTTCAGCACTACAGCTTGTACCCTTGGCTCAACGTCATCGACAACATCAAGTTCAGTCGCAGCTTGAAGGTCAAACGCGAAAACATCACCTCAGCCGATGTGGAGGCTGCATCGGGGCGTGCGGATGCCTTATTGGACCTCATTGGCTTGAGCAAATTTGCCAAGGCCTATCCCAACCAATTATCTGGCGGTATGCAGCAACGTGTTGCCATTGCGCGGGCCTTGATGGGAAAACCCGCCATGCTGCTGATGGACGAGCCCTTTGGCGCATTGGATGCTCAAACTCGAGAGGTGATGCATGACTTGATCTTGCACATTCACCGGATTGAAAAAACCACCATCGTCTTTGTCACCCACGATGTAGATGAGGCCATCTATCTCGGTCAACGGGTGGTTTTGATGCAACCACGCCCGGGTCGCATCCACAGCATTTATCCCGTGCCGTTGCCAACACAACGCGATCAAGAGATGAAGTACTCGACGCCATTTCGCACCCTCAAGTCAGAGATTTTGAACCGCATTCGTGAGAGCTCAGGCATGGTCACTGACCAAGACTTGCTGAACAAACTCAACCACACACCCGATCTGGCTTCAACCGAACAACTCTAACCCCCTCAAGTTCTATGGAAAATCAAACCCCTTTGGCCCTTGCCGCAGTGCCGCCACAAGTCACCCCTTTTGATCCTTCGCTTTTACTTTGGAGCCATACCCTGCCCGCTGGCAGTGCTTGGTCAGGCGTGATTCGCCGTGGCAACACCATGCGCTTTACAGATACACATGGTCGGGGAAACGTCTCGATTTTGTTCTACAACGCCGCCAATCCTAGCGAACGCTACAACATGCCTGACACCTTGAAGGCCCAACACACGGCCTACCTCACGAAGGGCCATGTTTGCTACTCTGACATGGGACGGGTGCTGTGCTCAGTCGCCGATGACTCTTGTGGATGGCATGACACCGTAGGCGGCACCACACAGGCCCAAGACGTCCTCTTGCGCCATGGCGAGGCACGCTTTGGCTCACATCGCAACAACATGCACCGCAACGGACAAGACAACATCCAAGTTGAACTCGAAAAATGGGGCATGGACAAACGTGATGTGGTGGCCAACCTCAATTTATTCAGCAAGCTCAGCACGGACTCTTCAGGTGCCTTGCATTTCCAAACCGATCACCGCGCACCCGGTCAATACATTGACCTCAGGTGTGAGATGGATGTGCTGGTGGTCTTGTCCACCACGCCACATCCTTTTGATCCCAACCCGATTTATGCCCCTGAAGAGATCGAGTTGAGCGTGTGGCGCTCAGGCACAGCCAGCGCAAACGACATCTGCCGCTTACATTGCCCAGAGAACGCTCGCGGCTTCATCAACACTGAACGCCATTACCTCTGAATTGAAGGCCCAGCCATGCAAACCCTAGAAAGCACACTTTCCCCTTCCACTGCCAGCTTCGAAGTAGTGATTCCCTCTGGCGAACCTTGGATGCACACCCTACGCAAAGGACAGATCTTTCGCATCATTGACCTTGAGGGCAACCAAGCCGTGGACACTTTGTTTTACAACGCCAAGGACATCAGTGAGCGCTACAGCGCCACCCATACCCTTCAGTCCCAAGCCGCGCTCTACCTGGGTGTGGGCACGAGAATCATGTCCAGTGAAGGCCGTCCCATGCTCACCATCGTGGCCGACACCTGCGGGCGGCATGACACCCTAGGGGGAGCATGCTCTTGCGAGAGCAACACGGTGCGCTACGCACTTGAGAAGCGTCACATGCACAGCTGCCGAGACAACTTCATGTTGGCCATCGCCCGATATGCACAAACCCACCCCGATGGACCGTTCTTTAGCAAGAGTGATGTGGTGAGCAACATCAATTTCTTCATGAATGTGCCCGTTACCCCAGAGGGTCAACTCACTTTCGAAGACGGCATCTCTGCGCCTGGGAAGTATGTTGAAATGCGCGCCGAGATGGATGTGATCGTGCTGATTTCTAATTGTCCGCAATTGAACAACCCTTGCAACGCCTACAACCCCACGCCTGTGCAGTGTTTGATTTGGGAGGGCGCTTGAATGTTTTCCAAAGTCTTGATTGCCAACCGTGGGGCGATTGCTTGTCGAATCATCCGCACACTTGATCGCCTGGGTATTGCTTCAGTGGCCGTTTACTCTGAAGCAGACGCCGCTGCCATGCACGTGGCCATGGCCTGCGAATCGGTCTGCATCGGCCCAGCGGCACCTGCGCTGAGCTATCTCTCCATTCCCAAAATCATCGATGCCGCCTTGGCCACAGGTGCGCAAGCGGTTCACCCTGGTTATGGCTTTTTATCTGAAAACCCAGCCTTTGTTCAAGCCTGCGAAGCAGCAGGCTTGGTGTTCTTGGGCCCAACGTCTGATCAAATGAAGGTGTTTGGTCTCAAGCACACGGCCCGAGCCTTGGCCACCCAAGCTCAAGTTCAACTCTTGCCAGGCACTGGCTTACTCTCGAGCGCATCCGAAGCCTTGAGTGCCGCCCAGACCATTGGCTACCCCGTCATGCTCAAAAGCAGTGCGGGTGGAGGGGGTATTGGCATGCAAATGTGCCAAAACGCAGAGGAACTCAGCGCTGCATTCCAAACGGTGAGTCGATTGGCGCAATCGAATTTTTCGAATGCGGGTGTCTTCCTAGAACGCTTCATCTCCAATGCTCGACACATTGAAGTGCAAGTGTTTGGCAATGGCGCAGGACAGGTCATGATCTTGGGTGAGCGAGACTGCTCACTTCAACGAAGAAACCAAAAGGTGGTGGAAGAAACCCCTGCAGCACACCTTCGTGCCGAGGTGCGCCAAGCACTTCATGCCACTGCACAAAGGTTGACCCAAGCGGTGAATTACCGCTCGGCGGGTACCGTTGAATTTGTGGTCGATCAAAGCACACAAGACTTCTACTTTCTCGAGGTCAATGCTCGATTGCAAGTCGAGCACGGTGTGACCGAGGCGGTCACAGGCGTAGACATTGTCGAGTGGATGGTCAAGTTGCCCAGCGGCGACTTGCCTGACCTCTCAACCCTTAAAGTCACCCCCAAAGGCCACTCCATCCAAGCGCGTATATATGCCGAAGATCCCTACAACAACTTCCAACCCGCTACAGGTGTGCTGACCGAGGTCGTCTTGCCCAGTGACGTGCGTGTAGACACTTGGATTGAAAGAGGCAGCGAAGTGGGGGCCTCTTACGACCCTCTCTTGGCCAAGCTGATTGTGCACGGCAGCGACAGAGCCGATGCAATGCATCAGCTCGAGCGTGCGCTCTCAAGCACCCGCATCGCTGGTCTAGAGTGCAACCTTCATTACCTTCAAGCACTGATGCAATTCGAGCCTTTTGTGAGGGGTGAACACACCACCCGCAGCTTGAATGGTTTTGTTTTTGCCAACCACGCCATCGATGTGCTCGCTGGTGGCGTCCACACCATGGTTCAAGACTGGCCTGGTCGCACAGGCTACTGGGATGTGGGCGTGCCACCCAGCGGTCCCATGGATGCGTTGGCCTTGCGTGCTGCCAATGCGATTGTTGGCAATCCAGCTGGTATGGCCGCACTCGAGATCACCGCAGCGGGCCCCAGTTTACGCTTTCGAAGCGCCATGCGCATAGCGGTTTGCGGGGCGCCTGTGGAGGTGAGCTTGGATGGTGAACCCGTCTCAACTTGGCAAGCGATTGAGGTTCTACCCACACAGGTGCTCAAAATCGGCCGGATCTCAAAGGACGGCTGTCGAGCTTACCTGGCTGTTCTGGGTGGCTTTGATGTGCCGGATTACTTGGGCAGCAAGTCCACCTTCACCTTGGGTCAGTTTGGTGGGCATGGCGGTCGCGTATTGAGAACGGGTGATGTGCTGCATATTGGACCCACTTCGCCAGCAGGAAATCTCGCAAATCTCGAAACTCTTGCACCTCTGACTCCAAAACAAATCGAGGCGATCAAGCCCAACTACGCCTCACACTGGGACATTGCTGTCTTGGAGGGCCCTCACGGTGCGCCTGACTTCTTTACCCCAGAGGACATGCAAATGCTCTGGGCAACACGCTGGGAGGTGCACTACAACTCGAGCCGCACTGGGGTTCGATTGATTGGCCCCAAACCAACTTGGGCACGAAGCGACGGCGGAGAAGCGGGTTTGCACCCGAGCAACATCCATGACAACGCCTACGCCATTGGAGCGATCGATTTCACCGGTGACATGCCTGTGATTTTGGGACCCGATGGTCCAAGCTTGGGTGGTTTTGTGTGCCCTGCCACAGTGATCCGTTCCGAGCTCTGGAAACTGGGCCAACTCGCCCCCGGTCACACGGTTCGATTTGTACCGGTGTCCCTGGAAGTGGCCAATGCCATGGCGAAGACACAAAACGACTTGCTCCATGGGTTGAGCGTCTCCAAGGACCATGCCAAGAGCTCGGTTGAGCCCTCCACCACTGATCTCCATCTTCCCAATGCAGCGGTCTTGCTGACTTTGCCAGGTGGCGAAGGGGGTGTTGAGGTGGTGATGCGGCGCTCGGGCGACTGCAATTTACTGATCGAGTTGGGTCCCTTGCAGCTCGACTTGGTGATGCGGTTTCATGTCCACACTTTGATGACTCAGTTGGAGCAACGGCGTGCACAAGGCCAGTTGCCTGGCATCATTGACCTGACACCAGGCATCAGATCGCTGCAAGTGCATTTTGATCCCGATGTGATTGAGCTGAGCACTTTGGTGAAAGTGGTGATGGATGCACAACCGGGTGTCGCCAGCGCCTCTGGTGCAGACATCAAGGTGCCCAGTCGCACCGTTTGGTTACCTCTTTCTTGGGATGATGCCTCCACTCAGCTCGCCATCGAAAAGTACATGCAATCGGTCCGAGCAGATGCACCATGGTGCCCAAGCAACATCGAATTCATTCGCCGCATCAATGGCTTACCCAATTGGCAAGCCGTACAAAACGTGGTGTTTGAAGCCAGTTACTTGGTCCTGGGCCTGGGAGATGTCTACTTGGGAGCGCCAGTTGCAACACCCATCGATCCTCGTCACCGTTTGGTGACCACCAAATACAACCCCGCTCGCACTTGGACCCCAGAGAATGCAGTGGGCATTGGGGGCGCTTACATGTGCGTCTACGGTATGGAGGGCCCAGGGGGTTACCAATTTGTGGGGCGAACAGTCCAGATGTGGAATCGCTGGCGTGATGAACGCAACGGAGCGAAAGACTTTCAAACGGGAAAGCCTTGGCTGCTGAGGTTTTTTGACCAAATCCGCTTTTATCCTGTGAGCGCGCAAGAGTTGGCTCAATGGCGACTGGACTTTCCGTCAGGTCGAGTCCAATTGCGGATCGAGGAAGGTGAATTCAGCTTGTCTGCTTACCAAGCCTTTTTGAGCGACAACGCACCATCGATTGCCGCCTTCAAACACACCCAGCAAGGTGCATTTGAGGCCGAAAGAGAGCGTTGGGCTGCAGCAGGATTACTGGAATCAAGCGCTCAAGAGGCTCCAGCAGAAAGAGAAGAAAATGCGGCCTTGCTCGAATCGTTTGACGGCGAAGTGGTCTCCTCACAAATATCAGGTGGTATCTGGACCGTCTTGGTGAATGAGGGTGAGCAAGTGAGCGCTGGCCAAACCCTCTTGGTGATCGAGTCCATGAAAATGGAAGTCTCGGTGAGTTCAAACTCTGCAGGACGAGTCCACAAGCTCCTGTGCCAAGCGGGTCAATCGGTGCAAGCCGGTCAAGCCTTGGTGCTGATCAACTGAACAAATATAGAAACTGAACTGGAGCATTCATGAGACCCAACCTCTCCATCCCTCACCTTCGTGAGCGCTATCTGAGCGGCGAGCTCACCCCCAGCACCTTGGTCGAACTCATCTGCGCACAGATGGACGCCGAGGAGGCTGTAACGAATCGCCATGTGTGGATCAGCCGGTTGTCGCGTGAGCAGATGATGGCCTATGCAGTGGCTTTAGAAGGCCTTGATCCCAAGAGCATGCCCCTATACGGCATCCCCTTCGCCATCAAGGACAACATCGACTTGGCAGGCATCCCCACCACTGCCGCTTGTCCCGAATATGCTTACACCCCAAAAGAGAGTGCCACAGTGGTTCAACGCTTGATCGATGCAGGTGCAATTCCGGTGGGCAAAACCAACTTGGACCAGTTTGCGACTGGCTTGGTCGGGGTGCGTTCACCTTATGGGGCGTGTCGCAATGCCTTTGATGCACAGTACATCTCCGGTGGCTCTTCGGCCGGCTCAGCCGTGTCCGTCGCTTTGGGCTTGGCCAGTTTTTCATTGGGAACGGATACCGCAGGATCTGGACGGGTGCCCGCAGGATTGAACAACCTGATAGGCCTCAAGCCAAGCGTCGGACGCATCCCCACCACTGGCGTGATCCCGGCTTGCCGCACCCTGGATGTGGTCTCCATCTTTGCATTGACGGCAGCAGACGCAGCAAGTGTATTGGCCGTGGCTCAAGGCCCGGACGGCAAAGACGCCTTTGCCCGTGAGATGCCCCCCTCGGTTGCCCATTCGGAAACTGTCAAAAAGTTCCGTTTCGGTGTCCCTCGCGATGAAGATCTCGCCTTTCATGGCAATGCAGAAGGACTGCCACAATTTCGCGCAGCAGTTGAGCGACTGAAATCAATGGGGGGAGAGGCTGTTGAGGTGGATTTGAGGCCCTTTTTAGCAGTCGCCACTTTGCTCTATGAAGGCCCTTGGGTGGCAGAACGCTATGCAGCCATTCGTCCCTTCATCGAATCACACCCTGAGGCTTTGCACCCCGTGACACGGGCCATCACGATGAAGGGCATGAACTTCAGCGCACCAGACACCTTCCAAGCGCTCTACAAACTGAAGGAGCTGGAGATGCAGACCCGTAGCGTCTGGCATGACATCGATGTGCTGGTGACCCCAACAGCAGGCTCACCCTACACCGTCGCAGAGCTCGAAGCCGATCCGATCCAACTGAACTCCAATTTGGGCTACTACACCAATTTCGTGAACCTCCTCGACTTGTCGGCCATTGCCGTGCCCACTGGATTTATGCAAAACGGCTTGCCCTGTGGAGTCACCTTGGTGGCTCGAGCCGGACAGGATTTGACACTGCTTTGTCTGGCCGCCAAGTTGCACGCCCAAAGCGTGGCCACCGTGGGTGCGACCGAGCATGCACCTCACTTGGTCAACAGCTGGCCCAATGAGTCGCTTTTCGCAACGGATGAAGTGCAAGTTGCAGTCTGTGGTGCGCACCTGAGCGGTTTGCCACTCAACCATCAACTCACCCAACGTGCCGGCCGCCTTGTCAAAACCGTGCGCAGTGCGCCCGTTTACCGAATGTATGCCCTGCCCGGTGGCCCACCCCAGCGTCCTGGTATGGTTCGCGTCGAAGAAGGCGGTGGCGCCATAGAGATGGAAATTTGGATCTTGCCAGCTCGTGAATTCGGCTCATTTGTAGCAAGCATTCCAGCGCCTTTATGCATAGGCACTGTGCTTGTTGAAGATGGCACTCAGGTACAAGGCTTCTTGTGTGAAGCGCTGGCAGTTGCAAACGCCAATGACATCACGCACCATGGTGGATGGCGAGCTTACTTGGATGCACCAAAATAAAGAGGTCCGAGCCAATACAGTGCTCTCGCCCTGCATATCGCGCCAATTCTCGGACTTTAAAGTTGGCATGCATGTTGCAATTCTCTGATCAGCAGGCGAGATGGTCGTGAATGTCGTGAATCATGCATTTACCGGTCTTTCGCAAAGTTAGGTAGGCGCACTAGGGTTCCGGTCTCGCAGGCATACAGCGCTGTGAGATGTCTGGTCCGAGAGTGTGCCGGTCTGGGTGGCCTTTGCGCCTAGGCTCCACGGAGGGATAAAAGCCCGGGAGACTGACGTTCACATCGTCTTCTCCTGCCGTTTCTTATTTACTCTTGGAGTCACATGATGAGCACCACATTTGCATTTAAAGCCTCTTGCACCGCATTCCCAGGTTTCAGCCAACGTGCAAGCACGTTGATGGGCCGTCTACTCAAACCCATTAGCAGCGCCATTCTTTTGGCGGCCGCCAGTACCGCTTTCGCAGCGGGTCCTACGACCATGAAGATCGGAACAGTGGTTTGGATTGGCTATGGGCCCTTCTACGTTGCCGAGGCACTGGACCTCTACAAAAAACACAACATGAAGGTGACTTTGCAAGTCTTCACCGACCCTGCATTGATCCCCTCCGCCATCGCCAGTGGCGCTGTGGATGGTGGCATGTTGACCTACGATCAAGTGGTGGGTCAAGTGGCAGCCGGCCAAAAGCAAAAAGTGGTCATGCCCATCGATTACTCCAACGGAGGGGATGCGATTGTGGCCGATAAAACCATCACCAAAATTGCCGATTTCAAGGGCAAAAAAGTGGGCTTCAATCCCTTGTCCCCTTCGGACTTCTTGTTGTCTTATGCGCTCAAGACCGCTGGTTTGACAGACAAAGACATCACCCCCATCAACATGACGCCTGAGGGAGTACCCGCTGCGATGGCCTCAGGTCAAATGCCCATTGGCGTGACCTATGAGCCAAGCCTGTCACAAATCGTGAGCCAAGGTGGAGGTAAAAAATTCAAGGTCGTGTTCTCGAGCAAAGACGCACCTGGCTTGATTGCTGACGTGTTGGTGTTTGACGATAAAGTGATCAAAGCCAAACCCACAGAAATCAACACCATCATGAAGGTGTACCTCGAAGGCATGGCCTACATGCAAAGCAAGCCCGATGAAGCCAACAAAATCATCGGTAAATTCATGGGCGTTTCGGCCAAAGAAGTCAAAGAGCAGTTGAGTGGTGTGTACAACATTCCCCAAGCTGAAATGGCAAAAGCCTTTGTCAAGTCGGCTGAGACCACGTCTTACTACGGCAGTGGTGATGTGATCGGCAAATTGCTGTTGGCCAAGGGACAAATCAAAGCCATCCCCGCGACTGAAGCCACCTTTGATGCGCAGTTTGTAACCGCATTGAACAAGAAGTAAATGTGAACACCCGAGGGAATTGTCATGAGCTCCATTTACAGAGATCCTGAAGGTCGATGGCCGAACACCTTGGCCTTATCGGCCACCCTTTTGCTCTACCCCCTCGGGTTCATCTTGGTCTTCCAAGACGCTTGGCTCATCAACACCTTGGGTGTTTTTGCCCTGGTCTTGAGCTTGACATGGTCGGCTTACTTCATCCATGAATTCGCTCACCACGCCATTTTTAAAAACCCACGAACCAACGCACGCTGGGGAACTTTGATGACCTGGCTCAATGGCAGCTGCTTTGCTCGCTTTGAAGACATGCGCAACAAGCACATGCGACACCATGTCGAGCGAGCCGATG
>CAIKYO010000285.1 GCA_903831655.1 uncultured Burkholderiales bacterium | reverse complement strand
TATCCATTTCCCTGTGATCACAAGCCCCCTTCGCCAATACCGCTCAAGCGTCAACGCCCAGAGTAAGCTCGCTCGAGAGCGCCAACACTTGGAGCACGCCTCTGAGTTGCTCAAAGAGGGAAGACCCGAGAGAGCCCGAGCGAGCGAAGCTTCCCTTGCCTTGGCTGAGCTTAGAGAGCGCGCCCTCTGGCCCGAGTTCGTGCAAGGACTTGCCAATTGGGGGAATGGATTTGCAACTTGGCCCGAACTCGCTGACCACGGAGAGCGCCTGTGGTGGATGGCCCACATCAACCACCGAGGCACTTTCCCCTTTACCCAAGGGATCGATCCCGCGTGGGAAGCAGAGCTCAAAATCGAGCAAGACAAAGACATTGAAATCGTGTGTGCACTGGAGTCCTTGTCACCCACGGATCTGATCTCCCCTTATCCCCAAAAAATGGACATGCCGGTGACTCGACTGGCGCAAAGTTTGCTCAGCGCCCTCTCCCATGTGCCCATGCAAAGTGATACCCAGGTCTTTGATGCCCGTGTGCATCTCAAAATCACAGGACCCGATCAACAGCAGTTGCAACTCTTTGCTCAACTGGCTAGGAAGACTTGGGCTGTGATGCTCAAAACACATTTTCACCAAGGGCACAAAGCACAGCAACTCTTGGTGCTCTTGGAGCTCACGCCAAGCGACGCCTCCAAAGCCCTTGCTGAAAGAGACAACTTGGCCCCCTTGAACCAAACCCCATGGGAAGCCTTGAAACACTTGGAGAGCGCCACATGGGACGCCATGGACGCGATCTCAACACTGGACAGCTATGGGGTGGGAGAGGATCCAGAGGAGTTTGTGGACGATTGAGCGAAATCACTTAAGGATTCTCACTTAAACGTGCTCACTTAAGCAAGTGCACTAAAGCATGCACAACCAAGCCATTGCAACTGAACCCAAATATTGGAATCAGTGACCCAAGTTTCTCTTGGCCTTGGACAAATCAACGCCGAGTTGTTTGAGCTTTCTGTAGAGATGCGTGCGCTCCAACCCAGTCTTCTCAGCCACCCGGGTCATTGAGCCACCCTCTTGGACCAAGTGGAACTCAAAGTACGCTTTCTCAAACGCATCCCTGGCTTCTCTCAAGGGTTGATCCAACTCAAAGACTTGCTGTGTGGGTGAGAGTTGAGTGCCACCAGGAGTGGCCTCGGCTGCAGGAGGGGCAAAGGCAGAGTTGCGTGCGCCCGTATTGAACTCCGAAGCGAAGGCGCTCAAACCGGACCCAGGAGCACCATTGGGGGTGCTGGCAACTCCAATCTGAGAGCCTCCCTGAGAGCCAGGTTGACCCGTGGTTCTCGCGCCCCCTTGAAGAGAGGCGGCAAACTGCCCGCCTTGGGTGGGGTACAAAGGGTTGGTGTTGGAAGCACCTGCGCCAGTGTTGCCCACGGTCTTCTTTTGCAGACCGGTCTCCACCGCCTTCAGTAATTTTTGCATGGTGATGGGCTTTTCTAAAAAAGCCTGTGCACCAATGCGAGTGGCCTCCACCGCCGTGTCGATGGTGGCATGTCCACTCATCATGATGACGGGCATGTTCAAAAGCCCCAGTGTTGACCATTCTTTGAGCAAAGACACGCCATCGGTATCG
>CAIKYO010000284.1 GCA_903831655.1 uncultured Burkholderiales bacterium | reverse complement strand
TTTTTGCGTTGACGAATTTTTCCCCAAAATTGTTCCAGAAAACATGAATGCCGAATTTGATCTCGGTGCAATCGAGAATGTCTCGTATTCCGTTCAGATCGGCGCCTTAAGTCGAATAGCTGTTGTTAAACCAGTTCACAAGTGGATCCATATCTATGAAAGCTAGGTTGTACCATTCTGCTGAAGTTGTGCCTGATGCAGGTGGGCTATCAGCGAATGGGGTATTGAAACTCTTAGGCCAACCTCCATTTAGTCCAATAACTCTCTTGGTACGTGAAGCGGTTCAGAATTCTTGGGACGCTCGAATTGATCGCGACGAGGGTTCGATTCACTTTGAAATTCACGGTCAGAAATTGGTCGGCTCTCGCTTAGAGTCATTGCGAAATCTTTTTGACTCAACGGCACTTAGTCAATTACCGCACCTTTCGGATGTATTGCTCCAAGACTCCGTAGAAGTTGTCGAAATTTTGGATTATGGAACTGTCGGCTTAAATGGTCCGATAATTGCCAGTGATCCCCGTGGACCAAGGCGATTTGTGAATTTCATTAGAAATATTGGTGTGGAAAAGGGGGCTGATGAGGCCGGGTCTGGGGGCACCTACGGATTTGGTAAGGGAAGCTACTACAGAGTTAGCGCTGGACACACGATCGTCATTCACACTAGGACTCGGAACTTAGAAGGGAATCCGGAAAGTCGTCTCATTTGTGCGGGACTCGGAAACGCATTTAATGATGGCACGCGTTCTTACACTGGAAGGCACTTTTTCGGGATTGAAGGAGTAAACACCGCGAATCCAGTTATTGGGAAAGTTGCTGACCAACTTGCTGCCGAGATTGGGTTTGGGGTTCCAGAAGGGGAGACGGGAACCTCAATTTTAATTATTGGTTTTTCTCCAGGGTCAAGTGACGAGTTGGATGATTCAACTCAGGCTATCGATCTTGAACTTTCATTGAGCTGCATGCTCGAGCAGCTTGTTTGGCAGTGCTGGCCAAAATTGGTCGACCTAGGCGGAGGCCCAGAAATCATTTTCCAAGTGTCATACGAAGGAAGGGCCTTAGAAGTTGGAGAATGGGAGCAGCTGCCGATATTCAAAAACTTAATTGAACAGTATTCAAAGTGCTTTGAAAGCGATGCAAAGAAAATCAGTTACAAAGTCCAGAAACTCGAACTTGGCTCGTTTGCGACAGATAAGTTCCTAAAAACTTCTGACACTGTACTTGGCAACGAGGGCGTTATTGGATTTGAGATCCCGACTCATCACATTGCATTAATTCGTGCACCTCACCTTGTCGTTAAATATCACCCTGGCCCTGAGCTTTCAGCTCCTGAGATTGCTTGGAATGGAGTCTTTCTTGCCTCCGATGACCCCGAAATCGACCGGGTATTCGCATCTGCGGAGCCCCCGAGTCATGATGACTGGATTTACAGGAACCTTCAAGGCCGTAATAAACACATCGTTCGTCATGCAATGACAAAAATTGACGAAGCGCTCCGTAATAGCTACAAAGAAGATCACGTTATTGTCGATTCAAATGGTGAAGTCTCGATCCTGTCAAGCCTTCTTGGAGATTTGCTGGGGT
>CAIKYO010000283.1 GCA_903831655.1 uncultured Burkholderiales bacterium | reverse complement strand
TTGGGCGCTATGTCCACAGCTGCAATGGCTCAATCATCCATGACCATTTACGGTAACTTAGACCAATCTTTGGTTCAAGTTTCACAAAACGGTCAATCACAAACTAACTCTGGTTCTAACTATCACAGCTCTTCATTTTGGGGTATCACTTCAACTGAGGACATTGGTGGTGGCTTGAAGGCTTCTTTTGACCTCCGTTCAGAAATCACATTGATGTCTGGTCAAGCTGCTAGCACATCAACTGGTCTTGCTACTGGTAACAGCTTTGCTGCTCCTGTAACTACAGCTCCTACAACATCTAACTCTGCAATTGCTACAGCTTCACAAAAGCCTGAGTATTTCAATCGCAATGCGTTCGTTCAATTGGCTGGTGACAGCTGGGGTGCTTTGAAAGTTGGTCGTCAAGAGATTTCTTGGTGGACAGCCCAAGGTACGGTTAACACAACACCTGGTTCAGCTTCATTTGGTTTCGGTAACTTGACATCCATGCAAGGTAATGCTTCCAATTTGCTAAGCCAAACAACTGGTGGCAGCACTGTTATCACCAACAACCCCACTTCATTGCAATTCCAAGGCCAATTGACTGGCAACCCATCTTACATGGGTGAAGGCAATGCGTTCATGGGTGGCTTCAGCTACACAACACCTACATTCAGTGGTTTCAAAGCTCAATACCAAGTTGGCGTGCCAAAAACAACTTACACAACTGCTGGCAATGCCAACAACATGTGGTCATTGGCTGCTTACTATGATGCAGGTGCTATTCACTTGACAGCTGCAACTCACGTTGTGAACGACAGCACAGGTGGCAACCAGTTGCAACAAACTTTGTTGGGCGGCACATACAAAATGGGTCAATGGCAGTTGGTTGCTGCTGTTAACAAGCAGAAATTTGGCGGAATGGCTGTAACAACTGCAGCAGCTTCTGCTCCTGCTGATAACAACACAGCTCAAGCCATTGGCGTGAACTATGACATCAGCAGCGCATTGAACATTGCAGCTAGCTACGGTACATTGACAGATGACGTCAATTCAGCCAACAAGTTCACACAAACTGGTGTTGTTGCCAACTACAAATTCTCACCCCGCACATCAATTTATGCAGGTTTGGGTAATGGCAAAAACACAGGTGGAATGATGCAGTCTCCCGTCTATGGCATGGGTGGCGGCGGAGCTCCTACTGCTACAGGACAAACAGTCAACGCATTCTTGACTGGTATCAAGCACACTTTCTAATTCCAAAGCTGACTTGATGTCAGTTTAGAATTTAGTTAGATTAAGAACCCCACGACTCTCTAGAGTCGTGGGGTTCTTTTCTTTTGCAATGTTCAAAAGGTTTTTAAATGTATCAAAGATCTTTTTGGGTGGGCCTGGCTCTTGTGTTTCTCATGGGAAGTGTCTCGGCTGGTGAGCATCTCTTTAGAGTGACGCTCTTGGGTACAGGAACTCCTGTTCCAAGTGTTGAGCGTTATGGTTACAGCACACTGGTTGAGGCTGGCGAACAAAGATTGTTGTTTGATTTTGGTCGAGGGGTGACCATTCGCTTGAGTCAGTTGAAAATACCTCTTGGATCTATCAATGCGCATTTCTTAACGCACTTTCATTCGGACCACACCAATGGACTTCCTGATTTGTGGCTCACTGGGTGGTTGCGCCCCGCATATGGGCAGAGGAATCAACCCTTTGTCATTTATGGACCCAAAGGATTGTTGGATTTGACGAATGGTTTGAGTTCAGCGTATGCAAAAGATATCCTTACAAGAGCAGAAGATGAAAAATCTCCTTTATCTGGCATTGCATTTGAGCCTCATGAAATTGAGGCCGGTTTGATTTACGACAACCAAGGCGTGAAGGTCATTGCGTTCAACAACGATCACGGAAGCAAGGTCAAACCCTCACTGGGATACAGAATCGAATTCAAAGGACACACGGTGGTGTTGTCGGGGGATACCAAATACAGTGAGGAAGTGGTTCGACAAAGCCAGGGTGTTGATTTGCTTGTGCATTGTGTGACCGTGATTCCTTCAGAGTTACTGAAGCAATACCCTCAATACCAGGCCATTTATGATCACCTGTCCTCTCCAGAGCAGGCTGCTCAAGTGTTCAATGAAGCCCATCCACGCGAAGTTGTCTACAGTCACATCGGATTGAATGGGAACGCAACGGTTCAAGATTTATTGGACAGAACGCGAGCAATGTACCAAGGACCTCTTAGAGTCGGAGAAGATTTGATGGTGTTTGATTTAATGAAATAAATCACTTCACTCATCACACCCCATCAAGCACTGTATCAATGCTTGGATGTTTTCGGAGGGACGAGTTGTTTGGCGGCGAATTCGATGGCGGACCAAGAATAGGGGGCGTGATCGGTTTTTTTCAAATCATCACTTAAGTGTGGAATGAGTCCCAGAAAGGGAGCTTTGATTCGAGCTTTCAGCGAATCGAGATTTTCTGAAGCCCTTGCCATCTTGGGATCTATTTGGTTGGCAATCCAACCCGCTACATCAAGCCCACGTGACCTGATGGACTCAATGGTCAAAAGGGCGTGATTGATACAACCCAATCGCATGCCCACTACAACAATGACGGGCAGCTTCAAACTAACGGCCAAGTCATCTAGACCTTGGTGATCGTTGATGGGGACTAAAAAACCACCAGCACCTTCGACCACCACAGTATCAAATTGAGAGCTCAAACGCTCAAAGCCATCGATCATTTCAGGAAGCTTCAAAGGAGCCCCACTTGAGTTAGAGACCAAATGAGGGGCAGCAGGCTCATCCAAAATATAGGGACAGATATCCTCAGCGCTCAACTCAGTTCCACTCGCCAAGCGCAGGGTCTCAAGGTCCTCATTGCACTTGAGCCCCTGAGCATTGAAGTAAGTACCAGCCACCACAGGTTTATAACCTGCGACGCTTTGTCCCTCTTGTCGCAAGCGAAGAATCAAAGCGCCTGCCACCAAGGTTTTGCCTATTTCGGTATCGGTGCCTGTGATGAAAAATCCTTTTGAGTTCATGTGTGCTGTCAAGTTAAAGAAGACTCGATGTGCTTGAGCGCTTGTACCAGCGCCATGACATCTTGTTCTTGGTGCTCTGCACTGAGGGTGATTCTGAGTCTGGCCGTGTTGGCAGGTACGGTGGGGGGGCGAATGGCTGGCACCATAAAGCCCATGTCGTCAAGTGACTTGGAAACTTTCAAAGCAACTTCATTGGAACCCAATATCAAGGGTTGAATGGGGGTGTCGCTTGGCATCAATTTGAAATGATTAAAAACCGCATGTGCTTTGAAGAGATGGATCAAATGCATCAAGTGTTGACGCTTTTGATGACCCCTTGGCCCTTCAATTAAATCGAGACTGGTGCTCAAGGCCCGAGCCAAAGCAGGAGGGCTGGCTGTTGAGTAGATGTGGGGCCGCGCTTTTTGAGAAATCCACTGCGTGATGTCTTTGTGGGCGCACACAAAAGCACCACAAACTCCGGCAGCCTTACCAAGAGTGCCCACATAGACCCA
Organism: uncultured Burkholderiales bacterium; assembly: GCA_903831655.1. GTDB lineage: Bacteria > Pseudomonadota > Gammaproteobacteria > Burkholderiales > Burkholderiaceae_C > Limnohabitans. The sequence goes on along the minus strand of CAIKYO010000283.1, from coordinate 489 downwards.
TCTCTCGGAGCGCATGTGCAAAGTTGAGAGGACGCCGTGTCCTTTTTCACCCAAAACACCAAAGCCGTGTGCATCGTCCACCAACAAAAGGGCATCAAAACGATTGGCCAATTCGAGGAGTTCGCGCAAAGGGGCTAGGTTGCCATCCATGCTAAAGACCGCATCTGTGATGATGATTTTCAAGGGATGGGTATCTTGCTCCAACTGAAGCGCCAAGACGTTGAGTGCGTCGGTATCGAAGCGGGTGAGTTTGGCATCAAACATCTTTTGGGCCAATCGAACGCCATCGATGATGGAGGCGTGATTGAGGTTGGCCGAATAAAGACTGGTTTGGCCAGGGGAGGCTAGTTGAGTAAGAGCGGTGATTACACTCAAATTCGTTGCAAAACCCGTTGAGAAAAGAAGGGCTGTACACGCTGGAATGTGTTCGTTTTGAAAACGAGCCAATCGGCTCTCAAGTTCTTCATGGGCTTGGCTGTGACCGCTCAC
>CAIKYO010000282.1 GCA_903831655.1 uncultured Burkholderiales bacterium | reverse complement strand
TGACACTTATTTGTGTCGAAAACCTTAACTTTTTAAAAGTATCAATGAGTATTTGTCCGTTACTTAGTTGTCCCAATAATCTTATTACGGTCAAGCCCTTTTTTTGCTGTAAATTCCGATCATTGATTCATTCATTTTCTTTTGCCAGTTAGTTTTTTAACCCGCTTTCATTGCCACTATATTCGGGCCGCCAGTTTCGCTTCCTTCCATTAACCATTCATTAAATTGATCCATATCCAAATAGCGTCGACTTTGCCAGACCTCATTTTGTTCGGCCAAGAGTGCGCCAAACATACGCAAAGCTGATTCATCATTAGGAAAGATACGAATGACTCGCTCTCGACGCCTTATTTCTTCATTAAGCCGTTCCTGCATGTTTGTGGTGCGTAAGCGTTTTCGATACTTTTCTGGCAAAATCATCACAGCCATAGCATCTTCAAAACCATCCTCCAAGCAAGCAACAGCTTTAGGTGCTGTTTTTTGAAAGCGCTCCACGAACTCATCCAGTCTTCTTCTAGCCTCCTTCATATCAGGCGCTTGTAACACTAACTTGGTGGCAAAAGCCACTTCGGAGCGATATCTCATGGAACAAGAGCCCAATATATTTCGCATCAAGTGCACTTGGCAGCGTTGCCACGAAGCGCCTTGAAAATGTTTGTGAGCAGCCTCTTTTAATCCTGAGTGTTGGTCGGAAATAACAAACATAACACCCTGTAAACCACGTCCTTTAAGCCAACGAAACGTCTCGTCCCAGGTTGCAAAACTTTCTGTATCACCAATCTGAATCCCTAGAATTTCACGTACACCATCAGCGCGTACACCAGAAATGGTCAAGGCAGCTCGCGACACCACTCTATCTTCATTTCTGCTTTTAAAAAATAAAGCATCAACCAATATAAAAGGGTATGTCTGACAATCAAGGCGCCGCTCATTGAAAGCCCGTACGCGCACATCCAAACCCGCACACAACGAACTCACTGTTGATTTAGAAAAACTCACACCACACAGCTCTTCAGTAATATGACTCACTTTACGGGTTGAAACACCATTTACAACCATTTCCATCAACGCTAAAACAAAGGCCTGCTCACTACGCTGATAACGTTGAAAAATATCCGTGGAAAACGTGCCATCCCTTGTCTGAGGAACCTGCAATGTAATCGGGCCAACACGGGTATAAAGTTGACGCATACGATATCCATTCCGATAACCAGCACGTTCTACATTACGTTCATACTTGTTCGCATTGAGTGACTCGACAACCTGTGCCTCTAAAATTTGATTTAAAATGCTTTCAATCAGTTTGGCCAAACCATCTTGGCCGCTTAATAATCCTGGAAGTAAATCTTTTCCTACAGTAACATCATATCCTGCCATCGCTAGACTCCTTGATTTGTTTCTCGCAAAACAATCTTAACGAATCTATGTGATGGCTCCAATCACTTATCCAGCCATTTTGAATTTACAGCAGTTTACGGACTTAACCACCATGCGGGTGAAAAGCTCTTTGTTGACTATTCTGGTTTGACAGTTTTATGGATTGATAAAGCCAGTTGTCTTTCGCTGCGCGCCATGGAAGGCCAAAGGCCGAGGCGCGTAGTCCCAGATAG
>CAIKYO010000281.1 GCA_903831655.1 uncultured Burkholderiales bacterium | reverse complement strand
CATCGTTGCCCTGTTGCCATTGACAGTCACGCGCACTTGGACAAACCAGTCCTCAGTGCCAATCTCGCTTAGGTGACTGTCAATCGTATCCATCATCCAAAAACACTCAGCCTCTTCTGCCAAGTACTTGGTGCCATCTGTCAGTAGGTGCCTTCGGCTGATACGGCAGTACTTCTCAGTGCCAGTAAAGTAGCTGAGTTGCGTTGGGTCTAATTTTTTCATTATTGCGTCCTTCTTTGATTGAATGACTACAGTTTTGTTTCAGAGAGTCAAATGGACAACCGACATTTGGTAACCCAATAGCTTGGACGGGTACCGAGTAAAAATCACCATGGTGATTTGATAAGTACTCCACCATAATTTTTCGCAGCCCAATTTTTTTAGATCTGTCGGACCCATTCGGGCTGTAGCTAAAGAAAGCATTGCTTTTACAAATTTCACCAGCACAACACAAAAACTGACGCGCTAAAAAGCCCTACAGCGGATAGTTTGCGGCACTTGAATACTCAGAGTGCTGGAAGCCCTGATCAGCGCTTGTAGGGCTGATTTGAAGCATGCGCTTGCTGTGCACTCTATGAGTGCGAAAGCTCAGCAGAAATCTATAAAAATCAACATTTGTATGGATCTCAAGCTTTGAGCATTGAAAACATTGGAGATTTTTTGGGCTAACTAGTTATCGCAATAGGCTTAAAAACGGAAGCATTTCGTATGTGTGGCGAGATCCAAATTACATAAAAAATCGAAATGATAAACCGCACTATATGTTAATGATTAACGACCAGAAACAGACGAATCCTCATTCTTCAAGCTTTCAGCTGGATCCGGGGTGGTCAGCTGGGTGGGAACCGAGTTAGTTGGTATAAAAGGTTGCACAGGCATCTGCCCAAAGACATGAGGCATTGAACCCATTAAAACAGTAGCAGTTCCGAGATGATTTTCGGTGATTTTGACAGCAGGCGACAAAGAAAATGTATGCATGTAAGCATGATGAACCGTTAGTACCAAGTCCTGTAATTTTTTGTTATCTTCAAGCTTTTCTATCTTCAATCCGATAGTCTCACATTTATTCATCGGAATATGCCTAGCGTGAGCAGCAGTAGCTGAGTGATCAGCTAAGTAGCCCACCACACTGTTAGCAGCAGCCACAGGATCAATCTCGCTAGCGAGCATATTTTCCGATAACCAAGAATGGACCATTTTTCTAGACCATTCAATTGCTTGAGTACATTCAAGCAAAAAGGAAGGGTGATACCTGGAAACAATTTGCTGCCACAGCGGAGCGCTTGCTGGGTTTAGTTGAATGCTCTTTACCGCCATCTGAAACTCATCCAAAACGCCTTGAGCGGGAACGCCGCCGATCTGCGGATCAATTGGCCCCAAACTGGACTGCTTACCCATGATAATGCTGCGAGACGCACAAGCAATCATCGTTCCAGCTGACATAGCGAGTTGCGGAACAATTACACGTATGTCTTTATCAAACATGACCCATAAATATTTAACCAGTGCCTCTGTCGCAGCAATATCGCCACCAGGTGTATGAAGGATTAAATCAAGTCCTTTATCTCGTTTTAACAGGTGCACTGCAGCCATGAATGCATTCATGTCTTCGTCACCAACGCTGAGGTTAGGTGTGCTTGGTGGTCGAAAAAGCCAACCAGAGTAGTAGGCGATGATATTTCGCCCAGTGTGTTTATGTAAGGCTTTAAGATACTTACGTCGGACAAGATCAACCGCTTGTTGACCACCTTGCTGTCGTAAGCCTATTTCAGATAAGACTGTGCCCCAAGCTGGCATATCAGACTATCGCAGTGTTAGATTTGACGGTCACACAAATGTTCGAATCTGCCATTGAAAAACGTTCAAAAACGTGTTTCTTAGTTGAGCTCTGTTGGACGACAGACGAGAAATGTCGCTCGTATTCCGCTACCAAAGAAGCTGGATCTACTTTTTCACTGGTCATAACCGTGCGATAGGCAATTAGCAGTAAGTTTTCTTCGTTAACAGATTGAACTTTTCTCATATTTCTTAAATGTTACCATGACTTACTTGCATGTCAACGCTTGTTGGCACCTCCTATCATGCTATAAATTCCCAATGGCTGGGCATATGAAAAGCACGATCCTTAGGACCTGTTGTCGGATAGACTTATTCCCTTAGCCTCATAAGACAATAAAAATCTGATTGATTCGCATCACACTACTTTTACAAATTTAACCACAGCAACACAAAAACTAACACCCTAAAAAGCCCTAGAGCACGTCGTTTTCCGAACCCGAATACTCAGATTGTTGGAAGCCCTGACTAGCGTTTGTAGGGCTGATTTGAAGCATGCGCATGCTGGGCACTCAATGAATGCGAAAGCAAGGCGGAAATCTATGGAAACGTAACTTTCTCTGGATCTCCAATTTTCACGCTTGAAATTATTGGAGAAAATTCAGCTAAAAACTTATCCAAAGAAATCACACTTTCCCCACTTGCGTACCCAAAAAGTGCGAGGCCTTCTCAGAAACATATGAAAAGT
>CAIKYO010000280.1 GCA_903831655.1 uncultured Burkholderiales bacterium | reverse complement strand
TTTTCTGGACGAACAGGGCCGGAAGCAAGTTTTAGATGAGGGCAAGAAAATTTTGGGACGTTGCTCCAATCCTGTAGATAAAGTTTCCGGAAGATGCTTGCTAGTGCTTGGAGAAGTTCAAAGCGGAAAGACTCTTTCTTTTTCTACCGTGGTGGCTCTAACTAGAGATAATAAAATACCGGTGACAGTTATCTTGGCCGGAACTAAAAAGCCGCTTTTACGCCAGACACATGCTCAACTGCTGAAGGACTTCAATATTGACGACTCGGGAAACATTCCTCAATGGTTTGTTTCGACAAGCAATTCTGAAGACGTTCGTAATTCTGCAGTTAAGGCTATTGAATCCTGGGAAAATCCGATCATTCCATCGGAATTTCGCCAATCTGTAGTCCTGATAGCCATGAAAACGCCTGCTGGTATCCGAAAAGTGACGAAACTGCTTAAGGACATCCAGGTTGAACTTGGAAAATCCTTTCCAACACTAATAATTGACGATGAGGGGGATGAGGCGAGTTTAAACACTTTAGTTAAGGAAGGTGGCTTCTCGGCAACCTACTCAAGAATATCCGAACTCCGACGAATCTTGCCGAATCATTCATTTTTGTCCTACACGGCAACCCCTGAGGCGCCACTACTGCTTGCTCTCGAAGATCATCTCTCTCCTGAATCGGTAATCGTATTGACTCCTGGCGAAACATACATTGGTGGATACCGATTGTTTGTGGATAGAAGTTCAAAATTCCCCATAGAGATTCCTGCGGCAGATATTCCATTATCTACTAATCCAGGGGCACATGACTCTCCTCCACCATCATTGAGCGAATCTATTGCCTACTTTCTTTTAGCACTCACGATCTCTCATAAGAGGGGAAATCCAGAGAAACCGTTAAGCATGCTTATTCATCCTGCTACTGGGGTGAACACTCACGATAAGTACAGAGTGTGGGTAAAGGCGATTATTGACAAGTGGAAACTACATTTTCAGGATTTTGATCCTAACAACTCTTCGTATTTGATGCCCATTGAATTCCGTAATGCCTTCGCAGAGTTAAAACGAACAATTGACGCAGAAGCGTTAGAAATATTGCTTGAGACCACTCATCCCGAAGTTGAACTAATGAACTTTGCTAGATATTGGATTACATCTGGGCGAGTGGAAGTACGTGTAGTAAATAGTGATCGAGCCGCCAACAACATCACCCCGAATGATTGGAAGACTAAGGATGGGTGGATTGTCATCGGCGGCTCAAAACTTTCCCGAGGCTTTGTCGTTCGGAATCTAGCTGTGACCTTCATGCCGAGAGGTGGTGGGGTTGGAAACGTTGATACGATCCAGCAGAGAGGCCGCTTTTTTGGCCATAAGAAAAGCTATCTCGACCTCCTTCGAGGGTGGTTTTCGAGGGACATGATTGACGCTTATGCGAGCATAGTTGAAACGGAACGGGCACTTAGAGATTCCTTAAAACAATATGACAATAAAAATCTTCCTTTGAAGGAATGGCGGAGAGAATTCATGACTTCGCCTGTCCTGCGTCTTACTCGTCAAAATGTAATTAGTTTAAATAATTCCGACTTAGATTTGACAGGCAATTCGTGGTTTGAACAAAAGCAATTGTTTGATCCTGCTCTAGTAATTGGAACTGAATACATACTTGAGTCTGTTAAGAAATTAATGGCTACGGCAATACCAACATCATTGGATAATAGAAATGACCCCCATAAGCATTTATATATCCCGTTGTCCTTCAAGGAAGTAA
>CAIKYO010000279.1 GCA_903831655.1 uncultured Burkholderiales bacterium | reverse complement strand
TCCAACGTAGGTAAGCTCTTATCTTTAAATCTAGGTTTGAAGAGCTGGTCAGGCTCCCTTGTGCCGCACTTAAGGTCTGATAGGGCAGCATTAGCCCCATTGCTCACGCATTCCTCGATGAATGTTCGAGTTTGGGTTCAGCAGTTCATTAATTCGATTGATCGAGAAATTGCTCGAGAAATTGTTCGTGATGCTGAAAATTTTGATGGCTACTATTGAAGACGACCAGCCAGTCAAGATGAGACGGGGGAGCAAATTGGGGAACAATGAGACTTGAAATTTCAATTAAAAGTTTTTGGTGTATCCTTCAATTGATCCAGCTGGATTTGAAGTGAGTCGGAGAACTGAGCTGGTGTACGATCAATATAAGTTGGATCTTGTATTGCCACCTCGCATTCACGCCCTAGTACTCTCTAGCACGCTTGAGTGCGAATAGAAAGTTCCTGAGTGGTGAACCATCCACCACCATACACGGAGGACAGATTTTCTCTGTCCCCCTTTTTTCTTTCACTGAAGGCCCTGTTTTTGCGTGCTTCTTCGTTTTTGTCCTCAGAGACCATATTTCTCTCTTTTTTCTCTGTTGGCTTGTGGACGTATCCATGAGCTGGGCCTAGTATTCATGCGGGTTTTCGCGATTGGGTTGGACCTTGTCGCTGCATGGGTATGAGGGATGTGAACCTGTCGCAGACGACTTTATTACGCAAGCTAGGTACTACTTGAGAATAGAGTACTGACAACAGTCGGCCAAGAGCGGTTGCTTAAAATAGTGGAATATTCAGTTTGATGACGCGTCTTGGATGTTTCATCAAGTTTGCCGTCTACATTGCGGTATTCGTTAAAGAGGAAGTTATGACAACGATTCAAGAAGTCGTCATCCGCACCGATAAAGGAGCTTTGTTCACGCTACACATAATCAAAGCCTCTTCATTATCTTCGTTTACTGCTGAGGTGCTGGCTTTTGAGCCGACTTCAAATCCGCAATATTCCTCGCTAATCTGCGTCGCTGGCTCTTTTAGCAAAGCTGAATTAGCGTTTGAGGCTGGGTTCAAGTGGGTAGTCGAGTTCTGCCAAGCCCGTCAGCAGGTGGTCACGCACATCAAAAATCCCTGCAACTTTGAGTTCCTGTCATCGCAGTCACAACAACATCTTGTTCAGCAGCAGGGTGTCAATGTCACTGTTACTGGTAATGCATGACCAGTGCTTCTAGTCGATGAGCTTGTCTCCGCGTTGCCACGGAAAATCTGCATCCGCAGCATTACGTTAGGACATATTAAATGACGGCAGAAACATTCGCGTTACACACAAGAGAGGAGGTGATTCGCTTTGAGGGCCTACTAGACAACTATGCGATAGCAAGAGCCCACTTTCCCTTAAAGCACATCTCGCTTGTTGGAGCGTATGACCTTTTGCAGCCGCGGCCTGATGGTGGGCGTATCTTTTCTGCGCTCTTGGATATACAGATCAATTTTTTGCTTCTTTATCTTGACTCATATGACGTTGGTTGTTTGCTGGACGCGTACCCTCATTAATCTTGAAATCGAAATAAAGCCTAACCAATTTCGGAAATGAGAATTCAACGCATAAAAATGAATTCGATGGAGGTTTTATTTCAGAAAAAATACATTGGGTCGTTCATTTCGCAGGATACCCAAGTCATTCAGACGCATCTTCATCAATTGCTTTCGAAGTCTTGTTCCGCAACTCGCTGAAGTACAGGAATCCACAAGCCTCAGAAAACAATGCATCTTGGGTTTGAATGCCCTTGTTCCGATTGTCCGAGTATCTCCCGCCGTAATTTGGTCCACCAGCAGCGAGTTCAAAGAGTCTGTGAGCTGTTTCCGTATGCTTTTGAAGCGCTGATACAAATCCAACCGGAGCCCACTGACTGCTGTTTCCCGGTATCGAAAGATGAAAAAGTGCAGCGACAAAACCTGTTGGGTACAAAAACAATTCCAACCGACCTTGCATTGTATGGTCCCCGACAGTAGATCGGCGGAAGAAGTGCAGATTACGAATTTCAGAAATTTTCAACACATTTGCTATAGTTGCCTCCTGACCCTCTTCGGCTTGAGCAAATAGTTGCAGCTCGCTATGAGACCTTCCTGAAAGAGCTGAGTTAACCTCATGTACAGCATGATGAAACGCCTCCCCGCGTCCCCAGAACTCATGCTCCGGGGACAACCAACAGACATCCATCAGTAAATTTCCTCTCCGAACATCCGTACGCTGGCTTCGTATTCGCCGAGTCAGAATTTCGACGTTGTGGGGTAGATAAAGATTTCCAAAGAGTGGCCGTACCCCTTTTGGGGCGAGTAGTGCCCCCGACTTTAGGTCTTGAGCATAGCGATATAAATCAAAGGAATTCCCTACAACGTATTTCCATAAAAAGGAGAGGTCAAAACTATCGGTGAACTGCTCAAAGGTGCCTATTTCTGCTTTTTGAGAAGCAGGGAAAACCTCACTTACTTGCTCATGGAATGCATTCACGAGTTCTGGGGCGGCACCCTCCTCAAAAGCTTCCTCTGTATGCCGGTCAATCTGCCCTTCTTGGTTAAGTGAGAAGCTGACCGGGATCGGCAAGAAACCCCGCTTCTTACTTTGTATATCCTCAACCGAATACACGTTGATTGCGTCTCGCTTTAGTCCATCAGCAATGCGAGCGATTTCTGGAAAGCGCTTGTAATAGGCCGCCTTGGCAAACTCCACGCTGCTTCCGATGAAGTCGTCAGAAGCCGTTAACCTGATGACGTTGTCACTGAGCATAGTATTGCTCCTGGACGGCAATGGCGTAAATGAAAGCAGGTCAAAGGTAACGGTGTCCTTTCTTAACTCAACTTTTGAAAATCTTGGATAGTCATCCCCAGATGCCTCAAACTTTTCCAGTGCAAAGTTGCTCAGGACGATTGATTCATCAGAAGCTTCAATGAGTCCTTGGCGTTTTAGCGAGTCAATGACTGAAAGCGTCTCGCCATCGGAAAATCCAAAGTAATCCCTTAATACACCCAGTGATAGCGAGTTACAGATTTTCAAGAGTCGCAGAACATATTCAGTAACTACAGGAAGTCGTTCATCTCTAGTGATATACGCATCAACACGATAGCTCTCTATGGGAAGCCCAAAAGTAATTCGATTGAATTCGAAAGCATCAGTAGTCATCGCAGAAGTTCCTTAGCAGAAAGAATTGAGGCGCGCTGGTTTCGCGCGAGCGACTCGACCTCCTTTAGCACCTTGCCTAGAGGCAGGTCCGCATTTCGACCTATCCACATGTTTTTTGCGGCAACAATAAATAGCTTATCCATTGAGCGGGAAAGGGCGACGTTCACACGATTTGAACTTCGTAAAAAGCCGGGATTCATGTATTGATTGTTTCGAACCGTTGAAAGGATGACAATCCGGTTCTCTTTACCCTGGTAGCTGTCCACCGTATCAATTTTAACTAGCCGACGGGCATCACCCAGCCAACTAGCTTCAGATTTCATGCGATCAAGAATGGCTCTCTGCTTGCCATACATGCATATGACTCCGATAGCAGGCTCCCCAGGTTGCAGGTCTTTTCTAACATTGTCGATAAAGTCATCAGATTCGACAATTTGCCTCAAAAGACTCATCACGACCCTAGCTTCGCTCTCATTCCATTTTTCAGCACCGTTATCAGAAGAGCTCTCGTGACCTTGTTCACCCAAAACTGACATGTCGATCCAGTTGAGTTGTTTTCCCAGAAAGCTTGGAAGTGACGCGTAATAGTCTGGTGGTGCTTGACGTCCTGTCTGCAACTTTTCGTCATAGAAGCACTTGGAAACCAGTTCACCTATGTCTGGTGCCATTCGATACTGGAGTAGCAAGGTAGATCCAACATCACGGCCATAGGAGTTATCAAAGATTCGTTCGAAATCGCTACCGAACACTGGAGACTCACTGTTTGTTTGGTACTTTTCTTTGATGATGTCTTGAACCTCTTGGGAGAAGTTCGGAGGTAATTGCTCATGGTCGCCGACCAAGAGAATTCTGTGACCCGTCTGCATTGCAACGGCCAACTCACTTGGCGCCGCCCGCCCAGCCTCATCAATGATGACCCAGTCGTAAAGGTTTTGAACCACACCGGATGCTCGGTGTCCGATACCGACCAAAGTGCCGGCGACCACAGTACGGGACTTGGCTAAGAATTCTGCAAAATTCGCTTGCGGCGAACCCAATGCGGATAGCCAATCGTCAGAAAGTCTGATCAGTTGCCTCAACCGATGAATTGCATCTGGTGATTGGATTTCATGCCGTTCAATTATTTGCGCCTCAAGCGACGCCAGAACTTCTGCGGGAGTACCAGCGTCTGCAATATCGTAAATGTCTCTGCATCTATCCTCGAATGAGTCCTTAAGTGCCCGAAGTCTTGCCGACAATGAACCCGATTCTTTGCCTTCGGGAAGACTCGCTAGTTCATCTGAGATTGAACCAATGCGGCCGACCAACTCGCTGAGTTGATGCCTCAAATCGACGAATTCTTCAGCAAAGGCTTTGGGAAGACCCATCTCGCAGGCGAGCAGAACAATCCTCTCCTTCTTTTCAGCCTTGAACTTTTCACGGTAACTTTGTTCAATAGCGGAGCTATGTAAGTGACGAATGCCGTCAGAGGCCGCTGATTCTTGACCAAGTCGGACTGCATCAAACACCACACCCTTTTCTCTGCATAGTTCGAGGCATTTCTCCAAGGCGTTGTTTACCGCCTCATGTGCTTGGCTAACAAGAAGAATTCGCCTTGAGTGTTCAACCGTCATCAGGTAGTGCATCAATGAGGCAATGAACCAAGTTTTTCCGGTACCAGGTGGCCCTTGCATGAGGCTTATCGGTCCATTCCCGATGACTTTTTTGAACGCATTTTTTTGCGTTTCATTTAGTTGCTTTTCTCCACGCGTGTACTCGGAAAGACTATCTTCTGAGGGCTCTGTGTATTGAATCGGACTTAACTGAGATGGATTCTTGGGCTCAAAATAGCCAATTAAGTTCGGGATGACCGCCTTGTCCGCCAATATTCTCTCAACTGCCATACTCCTGCGTGTGAAGGACGCTTTTTCAAGGGTACTGCGGAATCTCAACTTCTCACCAATTTTTAGGGATGCACGCGGGCCAAGGTCATCAATTGCCAGTTCACCCAGCTCTCCGAAAGTAGTGTCTCGAAGATTTAGGGAACCACATTTTCGCCATTTCTTGTCATTGCCAAGACTTTCGACGACGATGAAATCAGATTGGTCGTAATCAATCATGCCTGAATCAATGTGATATGGCACAAGGTATTGACCGCGGCGTGAAGAATTTGGTCTCTTCTCGCCTGAAACGGACACACAACACAGTGCTTCTTCTTCTGCATCCAGGAGCGCTCGCCAAAGTTCCACTAATGGCACTGGTAGCTCCCCAAGATTTTCCTCCCGCACAGACTCCACTTCTTCCACGTCGTGCACGAGGGCCTGGGACCTTTTGACTTCAGCAGGTGGGATGGGCTTAGCGACTAGTCTCTTGACGATGTCCAGTTCAAGCAGAGTCTCAGCCAAATGGCTTAGTTCTGTCGCACTTCCGTCTAGAACCTCAATGCGAGCTTTCAGGGTTTCGGCTCGCATGGTCTGCGAGCGCATTAGTTGCACTTGAGTAATCGGAGATACCCAAGCGGACTCACAACTTTCTTGCTCTGGAGACCAATCGAAGCGAAGTTGGCTTCCAACGCCTGTAATTCGGAAATGCAGGTTCTGTGGATTCTTACGAGAGAACTCAACAGAAACGTGGTAACCGCCATTGTCCGGGTGCATAACTCCCGCGGTAATTCCGTGACGTGTAAGCCCACGCACAGTGACCTTGAAATCAGTCTTAGCTTCGTCAGGTCCCTTTGTCATTGCCTCCGCAATGGCGTGTTGCAAAGGTTCCAAAGTAGACGCATTTTTATCTTCAAGGAGTTGATAGATGCGCTCGTAAACGACCGGAATTGCGTATGGCCCATTTACCGATGACTTCGAGCCCCCAAAAATCTCTGCTATTACCGCAGCGATACCGTACCGGTCCCGCTCAATTGGTGACATCGACTTGTACTCGGCAGGCAAGTACGCCGTTGTATACGCGTCAGTCGTGCTACGCTTAAAATCAAGAAAGTCAATGAACGTAGGTACGAGTTCTTGGGTGATAACGATGTTTCGTGGATGCACATCACCATGAGGAAGTTCGAACGAGTGGATACGTTCCAACGTGTCCAAAAGGTTGCTAGCAATCTTGAGGCGGTCTTCAAGAGGTGGCTCGGTAGCGAGCCATTCAGAGACTGTCTTTCCTTGCACCCAGTCCATGACAAGCAAAAGACTCTTGCGCCCCAGTCCGAAATCTACAATTCTTGGCACTCCAGGAATCGCACATCCCCTCAAAGTCCTAGCGCGTTCCAAAAAAGCAAGGAGTCTTAGACAGAGGTCTTGTTTTGTAGGGTCAGGTTCAATGCCGTTCCAACATTTAACGGAGAGATCCGCTCCATCTTTAGTAGAGCGGAAAAATATGTGGTCGTCGTCGTCCACGAATATCTCTGATTCGTCGTAATCTCGCAGTTTGGTGACTGCTCTAAATGACTCAAAGCGTGAGATATCGATGACCTCATGCTTGGCACCGGTAGTGACGGCATTCAACGCCTCCAATAACTCGCGTGCATTCTCAAATCGATCATTGGGGTTCGTTTCAAGTGCACGCTTAAGCACAACATTCAGCGTCCCACCATAAGGGTCGTCCGCACGCTTTGCCCATTCATAAGTGTTCTTTACCTCTGGAGGCTTGTGGCCAAAGAGAATTAGATAAGCCAAGGCACCGAGAAGGAACACGTCACGTCGAAATGGGGTGGACTCCTCCGCAAGTTCAGAATCCTCTGGAAGTAAGAAGCGTTCTACTTTGATTTGACGGCTTAAGGCAGATACGGTCTTATGCGATGGGAGATACGAGGCGGAGAAACCGGTCATCACGATTCGCGCTGGCCTCTCAAGCCACAGGCAATGCTCCCCAACATCGCGGTGCGCGACGCTGAGATCATGTAGGTCTGCAAACCTACACAGTAGCGCCTTGACGAAAAGGACTCTTTCATCTGGAGTCAGTTTTGGCAGAACGCTGTTTTTGAACTCGGTGAGTCTTGTGAGCTTTTGTGGGAGTGCGTAGAGTTCGGCAAAGTCAAAAGTAACGTCCTTTTCGCCTTTGCGACCGATGGGTCTGAGCAGGTGAATCGAAAGCTCTTCGTTTTGGCTCGTAACGTACTCAAACACACGTTGCTCTCGGAGTCCAATTCTCCCCCTGTCTTCTTCCCCAATGAACTCCATTCCCAAGGCAGCAAAATTCCACTGCCTCAGCAATGCAATTTGGTCTGGGTCATCTTTGGCTACCGCCCGAAATTCTGAGTACAGCCCTGACGGATGAGCCCAGATGGCTGCCTGTCCTGGTCGGAACCCCTGGACTAAATAATCCTTGGGCCTAAAGTCATTCCCGCCAAAGAATTTATCGTAGGTTTTAAGGTTCAACAACGGATTGAACCGAGGCATACGATTAAAAATGCTAGCGTAATTCCGCTCTTGTACCCACTCTAATAACTCGTAGAGGTAGAGGACCGATTGGCTTTCTTCGTTAGATAGATGTAATTCTTCAATTCCGTCTTGGATGACAACGAAAGAAAGTACATATGGTGTCTTGTCGTGGCCAAGTTGTTGACGCATCAGTGTGGCCAATTTCTTGGCCTTCAAATTCACCAACTCAACTGGAGAGCCTCCTCTGTCTTCTCCGTCAACATACCAATGTCCGTTGATGGACTCGAGCGTCTTCCCATGCCAATTCTTCAGTTCAATGACGATGACATTCGTATGCGTAATCAATACGAGATCGAAATCGTCATCTCCAGAGCCTCTACCCGTTCGAGCCAATTTGAATGAAGCGTATGCCGTCCAACTTTTGGTGAAATTTGAGTTGTTGTAGGCCTCATAAATTCTTTTATGAGCCTGAACTTCTGCTGCAGGAACTCCGCTCTTGTTGATGAGCTTAATTTCCATGACTATCCCTTGCTGTACCGTTTAAAGATTGTAACCAATGGGATGAACACCCCCACCCTTAACGGCATCGTTTGTGCCATAGTGTAGTTTCGACCAACACTAAACAAGACAGGAGCGTTCACCATGAATATTACAACAATTGGCATCGATTTGGCAAAGTCAGTATTTCAACTTCACGGAATTGACAGCTTTGGTAAAGTGCTCATCAAAAAACAGATCAAAC
>CAIKYO010000278.1 GCA_903831655.1 uncultured Burkholderiales bacterium | reverse complement strand
GGCCAGCCATGGATTGATGCATGGCCAAAAGTTTCCAAAAACGACCACACCAAACGAAGTCCCCAGCCACCAAATGATCCAAATGAAGGTGGGTGCGAAATTCATGAGTGGATCTTGGGTCCCCAAGTTGGCACACAAAAAGCAAAGTACCAACAACAGCATTCCCGCCCACCCACAAGCGCGCGTGAATGGCGAAATGTTGGAGGGGTGTTTCGGAGCACTTTCACCAACATTTGAAAGCCCTTCAAGAGCTTGTTGAGTGCGAACCTTGGAGGGCCAAAACACGGCAAAGAGCACGGTGAGCACCATCACACAACACGCAGCCAGGATCACCCAGGACATGGGCACGGGGAGGTCGTATCGTTCACCAAAGGCGTGGGCGAACGCACCTGTTGGCTCCAAGGACAAAGCACCGAGTGTGAAAAGTGTGATGCCCCTTCGCTTGACTGACTCTAGGGTATTCAAAGTGGCATCACCTCTAGGCTCATGAGAGGTGGCGCCTCGTGAGAGCTTGGGGGGGGAGAGCCATTCGCATTTGGGTGCCACTCGACTTTGAATTTGCCGGAAGCTTTGGCATTGAAATGCAGTTCGCCTTCTTGCATGGGGCTCAGTATCAATTCCAAATGGTATGCGTGCAGGTGAACCGCACCGGGTGCGTCGCTTAGGAACTTGAGGACCACATCACTGCCTTTGGACACACGAACGGTTTGAGGGCCACCCTTGGGCTGTCCGTTTTCAATGATCAAGTTGAAAACCTGAGAGGGGGCCTGGGTAGGTTGGGCGTTTGGTGGGGAACTCGGGAGACTGGGTTCGGACTTTGCGCACAGGCCCGCCAAGCCCAAAGAGATCACCACTCCAATTCTCAAAGCGACTTTTAAGGCTTCGATCAAAAAAACATGTTTCATTTGCATTGGAATATTCAAGATGGGGGAGTCGCCAATAAAAAAGGCAAATGGACTTCAAGTCCAATTGCCTTTGAGTTGGATCAGAAGGATCAGTGTTCTGCTTTTGACCAATCGGCAATTTTTCGGGCCTCTCCGGTCAACTCCAAAATGTGCATGCCTGTGTTGGCACGGTCGACGATGTAGACATAGCCCCGGTCATCCACATCCACGTTGTTGGTTTGGATGGCTGTCTTTTTAGAGTTCTCGGTGAAGGGCAAATTGGCAGACATGCCAACGGGCATCGCCAAGGGAACGGTGTTGGCGTTGATCGCAGGGATGTAGTAACCAATTTCTTTGGGGGCCAAAGGGTTTCTCACATCGATGGCTCTCACACCCGCATTGAAGTGGGCCAAAAACATGATCTTCTTGTAATAAATTTCGGTCATGTTCTCATTGGAAGAGTGGGTTCCAAAACGCCCACCTTTAGAGCAATAGTTGCCAGAGGCTTCGGGAACGGTGAAGTTGGAGACTCCAAAGGGCTTGGTCTCGGTGGTGATGTCAATGAACCAAGTCATTTGACGACCTTCCATGCACTCCATTTGAATGGCCTCATCGGTGATCACGATGAAGTCACGCTGGTGACCCGCGTAGTTGTGCTTGAACTCAGGGATCTCAACGCCAAGCATGGGAAACACAGTGTGTGCACCGTGCATGGGAGGCATGTCCATGCGCGATATTTGGGGGTAGAGCAAATTCTCGGGTGTTGGCTCTTTGGGGCCATTCAGGAGTTTGTCGCGGTCCACAATTTGAAGAACACCCTCCGAATTGGTGCCGTATCCAAAATAAACTCGGTTCCCTTTGGGGCCTGTGGATATGGCTCCGTGTAAGGAGATGGGGACAGGACCTGAGGCACCAGGTTGTTGGCCGACCAAGCCAAAGTCTCTGATGAAGACGGGTTTGGCTGGATCGGACAAGTCATAAATTTGAGTCATTCGGTTCGTTCTCCACTGAGGATTCCCAGAGACCAAATAAGCAATGCCGGTGTCACATTCCCAGAAGTTTTTGTGTGTGTCTTTGAGCCCTTTGCCAATGCTGGTGAGCAAAGTGGGTTTTGCGGGTTCGGTGACGTCCCAAATTTCATGCCCCAAGCTGCCCACGGCACGCAGCATGTAGTACTTGCTCTTGTCGGCTTTTGGAAGACTGGATCCTGGGCAAATCCTGACCATTTGTGCGCCACCCGCCTCCGCCTTTCCCTCTTGCCCAGGGATGTGGGTCAAGTACTGTGGGTGCTTGGGGTCTGTCACATCGAGGATGGAGGTGCCATTGTTCTCCATTTGATGCGTCATCGGATTCATTTTGTAGTCACCATGGTGACCCACGTAAGCGATCCATCGGTTGCCTTGGTGCGCAATGGTGGGTTGGTAAGCGGTTCGCCCTTGCAAGTCACTGTAGCCCACCAATTTCATGTTGGAGGCGGCCTCTGTTTTTTGTGCCCAAGTCACTGGGGCGTGAACAAGACAGGCCAGACCCAATATCAGGCCTGACAGACCAACGCACATTTGTCGTGATCGATCCAAGTGAGTTGCTAAAAGCTTCATGGTTGTCTCCAAATTGAAGGATGGTGAAAAATTGAAATACGGATGTGCGCTTTGATTGACAGCGCTTATGTTTTGATCCAGTTGAGATTGTTTTGTTGCTCTAAATTTTGAATGCGATCAAACCAGGTGTTGAGTTTTTTCATGGATTCGAGTTCAGCTCGCTTCAATGTGCCTGAGCTCTCGCCCAAGCAAAGCAACAGAAACTTTTCTCTCAAAGCCTTTTGGTCCAAGGGACGCTCGGGCGTGCCAAGGAAAGCCGTTGAGCGTTTGGAGAGTTCTTGACCATTTTTCAATTTGATGTGCACAACACTGGTCATGTCGGATTTGTGGTCAGGGGGTGGGATGAGTCGCATGATGGTTTGCTTGGACAAGTTCATGATGCGAGCATCTTGAATGGCCGACTCGTCGAAAGACCTGGGATCAACTGGGTTTCTAAACATGCTCAGTGCCACGCAAAACGGGATGCTGTACTGCCCAATCAAAATATCTTTGGGAGCGGGAATGTTGTTGGCCCGCATGGAGCGCTCGTTGCACTCGATGGTGATTTGCTCGATGTCCTCAGGTTGGAAGTGAAATTCATCGCGCAAAGAGACGGCTGATTCAACCGGCGTATGGGCCGTGATGTGGCAGGCGTAGCGTTTGTGCATGGTGGTGAGCGTTAACCAATCTTGTCCCAAGTTAAGGGTCAATTGATCAAAGTCATGCTCAGGACAAAAGACGTTTAAGAATCCAAACGTTCCCTCTAAAGCACTCTCTGGACCTGTGAATCCTTTTTCTGAAAGGTTTGCTGCCATGACACCGGCTTGTGCGGCACGGCCCATGTGCATTCTTTTGACCATGGCGCCGTTGCCTGCTTTGGCAAACTCCAGTAGCCCACTGGCACAAGAAGCGGCGAGTCCCAGGGCATGCGCAGTTTGAAGGGTATTGAGCCCCATGAGCCTGGAGCAAGCGGCTGCTGAGCCAAAGGGGCCAGTGGTACCTGGTGCGTGAAAGCCATGCTCCTCTTGACTGTGCAAGGTCGCACGTCCAATCCGAATCATGACTTCAGTGCCCGCCACAAAAGCGGTGATCAAGTCTCGCCCACTTGCGCGCCTGGCTTGAGCCAAAGCTAATAGGGGTATAAATACTGTGGCTCCTGGGTGTGAGCCTGAATTGGGTTTGGTCAAGTTGTCTAGTTCAAATGCGTGAGAAAAGACCCCGTTGGCAAGGGCTGCTGATCCTGGCTCTAGCCTTTTGCCATTACCAGCCAGAACCTGAGCCAAGCCGTCCTTGCCAGTTTCTTCACAATAGCTAGCCATCATTTGACTCCAAGGGAGTGTGCTTCCGTACATAGCACAAGCCAATGTATCTGCCAAAGTGTCTTTTGCGCGTTGGATCACGTTGGCTGGAATGTCTTTGTATTTAAGGTCTGTTGTAAAACTTGCTAATTCAAGTGTCTGTTGGTTTGCTTTGCCATTAATTACAGGACACTTCTCCTCCTTAGACTTAACTTCCGAAGAATCACAAAATATAGGAACAGTTGATGAAATGCCAACTGAGGATTGAAGAAAAAGGCGTCTGTTTGTCATTTTGGACTAAAAAGCAAAGTGAATTTAGGTATTTTCGATTGAAATATGTAGTTAAAGCTTAGGGTTTATGCGGCAATTAAGAAACAAAAATGAAATTCAAAAGTCAGTACGCTCTTGGTTTTTTGAAAGTAATGTTTTAGGGATCTTTTAAGGGAAATTATTTGCCGCAACTTGGAAAATTACTTAAAAAATGAGCTTAAACCGATTGGTATATTAATTGCTTGCTAAGCAAGGTGAGTAAGCAAGTTTTAAAAGTTGCATCAAATCACATTACAGGTGTCGAAATTATGACAGTTGATGAAGGGCAAATTCCATTTAATCGACCATACCTTACTGGTAGGGAGTTGAGTTATATAGCTGAAGCCCATCTAAATGGGCAGTTGTCAGGAGATGGCGTTTTTACAAAAAATTGTCAGACATGGCTTGAATCATTAGGAGAGGGATCTTCAGCCCTTCTGACTCATTCATGTACTGCAGCGCTTGAAATGTCCGCGATATTGGCTGATATTCGTCCAGGGGATGAAGTAATCATGCCTTCTTATACTTTTGTATCCACAGCAAATGCATTTGTGCTTAGAGGTGCTGTCCCTGTATTCGTAGATATTCGTCTTGACACATTGAATATTAACGAAAAGTTGATTGAAAGAGAAATTACTAAAAAAACGAAAGCAATTATTGTTGTTCATTATGCGGGAGTTGCCTGTGAAATGGATTTCATCATGAGCCTTGCAGATAGTTATGGATTGTTGGTAATTGAAGATGCAGCACAAGCATGCATGTCAACTTACAAAGGGAAAAAGCTTGGAACAATAGGCCATTTAGGTTGTTTTAGTTTTCATGAAACTAAAAACATTATTTCAGGAGAGGGAGGGGCATTAATGATCAACTCTCCCAATCTCTTAGACAGAGCAGAAATAATTAGAGAAAAAGGTACAAATCGAAAAAAATTTATCAGAGGCCACGTGGATAAATATACGTGGACTGATATTGGCTCATCTTTTTTACCTGGAGAAATAATTGCCGCTTTTTTGTGGGCTCAGATGCAAGAGGCAGAAACGATTACAACTCGCAGATTAAATCTTTGGAACGAATACGAAAAATTATTAGCTCAAACAAATCAAAATTACTTAACAGGGAATATTCCTCAGGATTGTCAGCACAACGCACATATGTATTATGTGATTCTTAAAAATGGTTCTATTAGAGAAAAAATATTAAATACATTAAAAAATGAAGGTATTCAATGTGTATTTCATTACGTTCCACTTCACTCTTCACCGTTTGGAAGATCTGTGACCAAACGTGATTATTGTTTATCAATAACAGATTATGTTTCATCGAATTTAATTAGATTACCGCTGTGGATTGGACTTACAAAATTCCAGCAGGAAAAAATAATTAACACGCTTTTGAATGAATTCACAGTTAATCATAAAGCGATGAATTTGCAATTCCTCGAAATGGTTCATTAATTAAGGGAGTTGAAAAATGGAAAATATATCAATAGT
>CAIKYO010000277.1 GCA_903831655.1 uncultured Burkholderiales bacterium | reverse complement strand
CGAAACCAAAGTGACAAATCGTTACAAATCAGCCAAAAGCAAAAGGATGCGTTGGTCAAAAAACGCTCTCTTGAAAAAGGCGAGGTTGAAGATTGAGCGCGCCAGTTCGCCTCAAGCTGAAATGCCGATGCCGGTTTTGCCGCGCACAAAACCCGCAATGATTCGACCCCGGGACATGTTATCAAGCATCGCAAATTCTTCAGCAATGTTGATCGGGTTGTTAACCAAAGGCAATGCTCTTCCAAGAACTGCTATTTTGATACGTTTGGTTCTTTGAATCAGCGCACTTGCAATTAAATTGGGAGCAGGCATCAAGCCGTAGGCTGTTTGATGGTGTTCGTTGACACACACGCCATCAAACCCCAAGGGCTCTGATTGTGCCAAGAGATCAATGTAGCTCTCATAGTCGTGAGCTCCTTTTTCAGGGTCATAAAAAGAGTTTGGCAGTACTACCCAAGCTGACCTGTGTTCTTTTGAGGTAGCCACATCCATTGAGCGGTAAGGCATTAGGGTGAAATTGAGAACTTTCATAAAGGGTGTTTTCCTAAGAACGATTTGATCAATTCAGCTGTTTGTACTGGTTTTTCATTGGTGGGTGAGTGACTGCATTCACCAAGGATGTGGCATTCATTCGTGTTCAACACATCAGCCCAAAGCTTTGCATACGAGGCAGGAATCAGTCCATCGTGTTCTCCCCAAATTACCTGGGTTGGTACTTTCACTCGGTGAAGCCACTTTTTGAGATCAGGATTGAACAATCGGGGATGCCAGGCTAATTTTGCAAAAGTGAATTTGTTTCGCACCATAATCTCAGCTTCCTCAGGCGTGGGCTGAGCGTTGAGCCTCTTTTCTTGAACGAGTGGATCAAAAATTAAATTTTTAATAGATTCTTCTGCATTCCAAATGAAAACATCGCCCATCGGTGTACCTTCAAGTCTGAGTCCAGCGCTTGAGATGAGGGTCAGGCTATTGATATGAGTTGAATTGCGAGTTGCAATTTCTGCAGCAAGCCATCCACCAATCGAGTGACCGACAACATCAAAACCAATTTCAGGCGCGTGTGAATCAAGAAAATCCAGGTAAAACATGGCCAGATCAGACATGTTTTTGATGAACGCGGGATTGTCAGACAATCCAAATCCAGGATGATCGGGAACCCAAACTTCGTTTGTTTTAGAGAGTTCAGAAAAAAACGGAGTCCATTCGGAAACACCGCCCGCTCCATGGAGGAAAAGAATGGGTCTTCCACTCCCGCCACGGCGCAGGTTCAGACTCACGTCGCCAACTTGGCAAGTGCTCATTGAAGAATTAGGGTCAGTCATTTGAAAGTGCCTTGAAACTTAATGGTTATAGAGATTGGTAAATCATTCGGCAATCGCTTTGAGATTTCCTTCTTTGACAACTCGTCGCCACCTGACCAAATCACTTTTCATGATTTCAGTAAACGCTTCGGGTGTGGTTGGAGTGGGCTCAAAGCTTAGGTTTTTCAGTTTTTCAGAAATGTCTTTACTCTCGACCAAACTTTGAATTTCTGCGCTGAGTTGCAAGACAATGCTTTTGGGTGTTCCTGCAGGAGCTAGCATTCCAAACCAAGGGAAAGCATCAAAATTGGGAAATCCAGATTCAGCAATCGTCGGAAGGTTGGGCAGGCTTGCCAGTCTTTTAGAAGAGGCTACAGCTAAAAGTTTTACCTTTCCACTTTTGGCAAAAGGGGAGACGTTGTTCATCATGTTAAAAAAGATTGGAATCTGTCCAGAAACCACATCAGTGAGCGCTGGCGCACAGCCCTTGTAGGGAACGTGAACCATGTCTATGTTGGCGGTGATGTTTAAAAGCTCTCCCGCCAAATGCAAGGGAGTTCCATAGCCGCAAGAAGAGAAACTGTATTTTTTGGGGTTGGCTTTGACCAATGCAATCAACTCATCGACATTGTTGACATTGACGGATGGATTGACGCCAACAACCAGTGGAGATCTGCCGAAAATTCCAATGGGTGAAAAGTCTTTAAGTACGTCAAAATTTAGGTTTGTGTTGAAGCTTGCGCCGACCGTTAATTGATCGTTGGTGACCAGCAGTGTATAGCCATCGCTTGGAGATTTTGCTACAAAATCAGCCGCAACGGAGCCGCCGCCACCTCCTTTGTTATCCACCACAAAAGGTTGACCAAACTTCTCACTTAGCTTTTGCGCAAACATTCGTCCCAAAATGTCTGTGCCACCACCAGTGGCTGCTGCCACAATCATTTTGACTGGTTTGTTGGGGTAATTGGTTTGAGCTTTGATGTTTTGATTCAGGATCAAAACACCAAAGATAAAAGTTAATTTGAGTAAAGAGTGAATTCGCATGAATACTCCAAAGGTTTTACGCATGAATTAAACCTTTAAAGTGTTGGTCAGTGAATCGAATAAACCCTAATGAATACACATGAAGTTGCTTGGACGGCTTGTATCAGGATTGACTCGGGAAAACGATAATTAAGTGAACGAGGTGTGTCATGCAAAATCATGTGTATACACACAATCACTATGCGTACAAGCGTTTTGATATCCAAATTTAGTCAATGTTACAAATCTATGAATAAATCTTCAAATAAACCTTATATTCTTGGAATTGGCGGAACAACGCGGTCCGGTTCAACATCTGAAAAAGCACTTCGGGTATCTCTAGGTGCGGCAGAAGCATTGGGCGCTAAGGTGCATCTCATTGCGGGAGAGGATTTGGATTTGCCCATGTATGCTCCCCATTTAACGGAACGAAGTGAAAAAGCTTCCTTTTTGGTTGAACAACTGAAGATTTGTGATGGTTTAATCATTTCATCACCCTCATACCATGGAAGTATTTCTGGATTGATCAAAAACGCTCTCGATTATGTAGAGGACCTGCGTGAGAGCCCACGTGTCTATTTGGATCATCTTCCTGTAGGTTTAATAGGTTGTGGCGCTGGTTGGCAAGGAGCCACACAAGCGTTGACCCATTTGCGTAGCATGGCCCATGCCCTTAGGGCTTGGCCGACCCCAATGGGAGCTGTGCTCAATAGTTCAACCCCATTATTCAATGAGAGCGGTGAGTGCATTGAACCCTTGGTGTTGTCTCAATTGAATTTGGTAGGTAAACAAGTGATGACGTTTGCACTCATGAAAACAGGCAGTCATTTGGAGTGTGAAGTCTGATGCTTGACTGGTTTTGAACCAGGTTCCCAATTCTGAGCGTTGCGTTTATTCCTTTGGGTTGGCTTCACCGCGATCAATGATTTTGTGCAAACTCTTTAAAAAAACCTTCTTTTCATTGGCCGTGAGTGGCGACAACAGCCAATCTTGTAACTCAATGACTTTGGGGCTGGTTTTGTTTAATAAGGACAAACCTTTTTTTGTGATGAAAAGCAGTTTCACACGTTTGTCGACCGAAGAGGGCTTTCGTTGTATGAATCCTCTTAACTCTAAGCGGTCAACCACGCCTGCAACTGTTGAAGTGTCAAGCGCTATTTCGCGGGATAGGGTAATTTGGTCTAGGCCAGGGCTTGCTTGGGTTGCGCACAATGCGACCCATTGAACCGGAGTGATATTTTGTTTAATTGTTTCTTCAAAAAACTGGGCAACGAGCAATTGGTTGACTCGACGTATCAGGTAGCCAGGAAGCAATTGATATTTTGTTTTTTGTGTCGGCATGGCGATTGAGTTTCCACTAAATTTGAAGTGATTATAAAGATTGCATGATGCTTGTATTGTGTTCAATTGTTAAAACCGGAGAATAGACTTGTTTGAAGATACATACATAACGGTTAAAGGATGCAAAATCCGTTTCCGCAGAAATGGTCAGGGCCCTGCTGTCATTTATTTGCATGGAGCCAATGGAGTTCCTAAGGTTCAACCTTTTTTACATGAACTCTCTAAGACTTTTGATGTTTTGGTACCCGAGCATCCAGGGTTTGGTGAATCGGATGAACCTGAATGGCTTGAGAATATGCACGACTTGGCATATTTTTATTTAGATGTAATGGATGAATTAAATCTCGATCATGTCCATTTGATCGGCAGCTCTTTGGGGGGATGGCTTGCTTTGGAGTTGGCGATAAGGCAGCCTCAGCGATTTAAATCTTTGGCACTCATTGGAAGTGCGGGTATCCGCATCCCTCAGGCTCAGCCGGGTGACATTTTCCTGTGGACGCCAGAGAAAGCGGCGCACAACACATTCATGGATCCGGCTTTGATTGATTGGGCCA
The DNA here is from genome assembly GCA_903831655.1 of uncultured Burkholderiales bacterium. GTDB lineage: Bacteria > Pseudomonadota > Gammaproteobacteria > Burkholderiales > Burkholderiaceae_C > Limnohabitans. The sequence goes on along the minus strand of CAIKYO010000277.1, from coordinate 3,011 downwards.
TTGCCAACCCATTGGATTTGGATACCACACTCAAAAATCGACACACCACAGCCCTCTTGGCTTGGAATCCTCGATTGCACAGCCCCATGTTGGCAAAGTGGTTGAGTCGAATCAAAATGCCTGTTCAATTGGTTTGGGGTCAAAACGACCAAATCATGCCTTTGCCCTATGCCCATGCATTCAAGGAGTTGATCCCGCATGCCAATTTGAGTGTTTATCCTAATTGCGGACATTTGCCTCAAGTAGAAAAGTCAGAGGCTTTCGTTCAACTCGTTTCTCAGTTCATCAACCAGGCGGAACAAGCATGAAAGTAATTCTTTTTCATCTGATGTCGTATGCAGATTTGGATTTCGAAGCCACAAAGGAATATGAAACCGTTTGGCTAAATTTACCCAATCGGTTTTTTGATCCAGTTAAATGCAATGCCTTGTATAACAGGTATTTGGATGAGTTGGAGTCTGCAGAGCCCTTGGGCTTTGATGGGGTGGCTGTCAATGAGCATCATCAGACTGCCTATGGCTTGATGCCTTCCCCCATTGTCATGGCCTCAGCATTGGCCAGAAGAACCAAAAGAGTCAAAATTGCAATTTTAGGTAGTGCGTTGCCTCTTCGTGAGCATCCCCTGACAGTTGCCGAAGAGCATGCAATGATTGATGTTCTATCGGGCGGGCGCTTGATCAGTGGGTTTGTGAGGGGAATTGGTGCTGAGTATCATACCTTTGGCTTAAACCCCACTATTTCTCACGACCGATTTCACGAGGCCCATGATTTAATTGTGCAGGCTTGGACCAAGCCTGGGCCCTTCGCATTTACAGGACATTATTACAACCACGAGTATGTGAATTTGTGGCCAAGACCCTTTCAACAACCCCATCCTCCCATTTGGGTTCCTTCGCAAGGCAGTAAGGAGACCATTGATTGGGCGGCTCATCCGGATCGCAGATACACTTATCTTCAGACTTTCAGTCCTGCGAAAGTGGTTGGAAAGTACCTTAAATCTTATCGGGATACTGCCGAAGGTTTTGGTTACGAAGCAAAAGATAGTCAATTGGGGTGGGCGGTACCTGTTTATGTGGCCGATACAGATGAAAAAGCACGACAAGAGGCAAAAAAGCCATTTGAGCTTTTTAGAAATCGATTATTAAAAATGCCCTTCGAAATGTTACTCCCCCCAGGTTACAGCTCAAGAGCTTCGCTCAAAGGGATGATGGCTGCAAAGGCCTCCTTGACTCAAGAGATGACGCTGGAGATGGCCATCGACATGGGCATGATCATTTGCGGCAGTCCTGATACGGTAAAGGATTCCATTGTTGAGTATTGGAATGATCTTCGGTTTGACAATTTATTAACCATGATGCATTTTGGAAATCTTTCACAAGAATTGACAAAAAATAGCATGGCTCTTTTTGCAAGTAAAGTTTTACCGCATATTCAGTCACTTCAATCTGAAGCAGTAGCTCAGGCTTAAAGTTGATCTTTTTGAAACATCATCTAAAAGCTTAACAAATATGTTTATTGGCCAAGTACTCAATGGTTTGGTGAATGGGGCGATGTATTCCTTGGTTGCATTGGGATTCACGCTGATCATTGGGGTCTTGGATAAGCTCAATTTCACGCATCCTGAAATTTTCATGTTCGGTGGGTTTGCTGGAATCGTCTCGATGACCTATTTTCCTGCCCCTTGGGCATTGGTTGTTTCATTTTTGGTTGGCGGTACTTTGGGTTTGATCACCGAATGGATTGCATTCAGGCGTTTTAAAACGACGGATTCAAAAATCACTGCAGCCTTAAGCTCAATGGCTTTGGGGCTTGTTTTCACTGATTGTGTCCAAAAATATTGGGGGACTGAACCCGTTTCGCTACCGGCCTTACCCACTTGGCTTGAAAAAAATGTATTGATAGCTGGGGTGGAGTTTCCATATTTAAATTTCTTTATTTTGAGCGTAACTTGCCTTTTAATGATCGCATTGCATTACCTTATCCATAAAACGCGAATGGGTCGACATATTCGAGCCGTAGCTGAGTCTCCAATCAATGCCTCATTGCTTGGGATCGACGTGAAGAGAGTGAGTCAGGTTGTGTTTTTCATCTCATCTGGCTTGGCTGCTGAGGCAGGATTTTTACTGTCTCTTCGCTCTGCTTCAGCAAATTCGGAAATTGGACTCACATTTGGCCTCAAAGCGTTGGCCATTATGGCCATTGGGGGCTTGGGTGATATGAGGGGAGCCATGTTGGGTGGGCTTTTGATTGGCATCATTGAAGCTTGTCTATTTGTATTTGGTTTAGGAAGATGGGTTGAAATGGCTGTTTGGGTTGTGGTCATTATCACGATGGTGGTGAAACCGAGTGGACTTTTCTCCACACGCTTGAGGCTGATGGAGGCTCGAGCGTGATTGCAGATCATTTATTTTTCGTGGGTATTAACTTCCTTTTGGCTTGGAGCGTTTACGTTGTTTTGTTATCTGGGAATTTGTCCTTCGCGCAAGGTGCTTTCATGGCGTTGGGGTGCTATTGTGCAGGTGTACTGACTGTTAAATTTAATTTTTCATTATTTCCCGCAGTCTTACTAGCCGGAGGATTTTCCTCCTTGGTTGCTTTTGCGGTGGGTTATCCAACTGTTAAATTAAAAGGAATTTACCTGATATTGGTCACTTTGGGTTTAACAGTTTGCGTACGTGTGCTGCTTGAAAATTTTAAATTCATTGGTGGTGTAGGTGGGTTTGGGGGGATGAAAGGGGCTGATCTTTCCTCTGTTTTGATAGCGGTTTTTATTTTTGGTGTTTTGCTGCATTGGTTTTCACGAGGGGCACTTCAGCGTGTTTGTGATGCCGTGCGTGAGGACGAGTTGGTTGCATCGTCATTGGGCATTGATGTGGTGGCAACCAAATTGTTGACCTTTGCTGTTGGAGCATTTATTGCTGGCATCGCTGGTGCACTCTACGGTCATTACATGAGTTTTGTTCGCCCCGAAAACTTCGATGTTTTGTTATCCATCTATGTGGTCCTCTATG
>CAIKYO010000276.1 GCA_903831655.1 uncultured Burkholderiales bacterium | reverse complement strand
TTCAAGTTGAGGTTCGAAAGAAAAGAACCTTCGTGCAAAGTGACGCACAAGCCGAGGCAGTTCCTGCTTCTCCTGCGCCGGTTGCCGCTCCCATCATTGATCAAGCCGAATTGGCCAGACGCGAGGAGGAAGCTCGTCGTCAAGCTGAACTGATTCGTCGTCAAGAGGAAGAGTTGGCTGAAAAAAGAAAGCTTCGTCAAGAGCAAGAAGCCAAGGACTTGGCCCAAGCCAAGAGCCGTGCTGAGGACCAAGCCCAGATTGCTTTGGCTGCTGCACAAGCAAAGAAGAAAGACCTGCCTGCAGAACCCGTTGCTGAACCTGAGGAGGGTAAAGCGTCTACGGCTTCGATTGATGAGCTCATTCGCTCAAAGTCCTCCACAGCCGATGTTGCTGAAGCGAAAAAAGCAAGCAAAGCCAAGAGTGCCTCCGAGGACAGTCCCGTTGACGCCTTAGACGCTCACGATGACTCAGAAGAGGCTATTGCTGCACGATTGGCTCAACAAGAGCTCGACCGCCAGCTTGCGTTGGCCAAGGCCTCCGCTGATGAGGAAGGTGCCAAAGCCAAGGATTTAGAAGCCAGACGCAAAAAAGCGTTGGACGAAGCGTCAGCGATTCGTTTGATGATGAGCACGCCCAACAAAAAGGTCGTTGCTCCCCCACCACCTGTGGCCAAAAAAGTCGAACCCTCCAAAGGCGTCAAGCCTGGAGAGGATCCAAAGGCGATCAAGGGTACCTTGCACAAACCCGCTCAAGCGCCTGGAAGTGCTGTGGCCAAACCTGGCGCACCTACAGGTGTTAACAAAGAAGTCAAGAGCGCAAAGCTCTCCTCTTCTTGGGCCGATGAGCAAGCGAAGAAAAAAGAAATCAAAACCCGTGGTGACACCTCAGCTGGTAACTCTCGCAACGCATGGCGTGCTGGACCCAGAGGTCGCCGTGAGAGGGATCGTGAAGAGTCTCAAGCGCCTGCAGTGCCACAAGAGGCCAGGGTCATTGAGGTTCATGTGCCCGAGACCATTACCGTTGCTGAGTTGGCTCACAAAATGGCCGTCAAAGCGTCTGAGGTCATCAAGCATTTGATGAAGCTGGGTCAAATGGTGACCATCAACCAGCCCTTGGACCAAGACACAGCGATGATTGTTGTCGAGGAGATGGGACACAAAGCCATCGTGGCGGCACTGGACGATCCAGAGGCCTTCACGGAAGAGGAAAATTCAGCGACCCAAGCTCCCTCACTGGCCAGAGCGCCTGTGGTGACTGTCATGGGTCACGTTGACCACGGCAAGACCAGCCTCTTGGATTACATCCGTCGTGCAAAAGTCGCCTCTGGTGAAGCCGGTGGTATCACCCAACACATTGGGGCATACCACGTTGAGACCGACCGCGGCATGATTTCCTTTTTGGATACCCCTGGACACGAGGCTTTCACAGCGATGCGTGCAAGGGGTGCTCAAGCCACCGATATTGTGATTTTGGTGGTGGCAGCCGACGACGGCGTGATGCCTCAGACCCGCGAAGCGATCAAACACGCCAAGGCAGCGGGTGTGCCGATCGTGGTTGCGATGAATAAAATTGACAAACCTGATGCCAATCCTGAGCGCTTAAAGAGCGAATTGGTGGCGGAGGAAGTGGTGCCCGAGGAGTTCGGTGGCGAATCACCTTTCATTCCCGTGTCTGCAAAGACTGGTCAAGGTGTAGACGAATTGCTGGAGCAAGTCCTCTTGCAAGCCGAGGTCTTGGAGCTCAAGGCTCCAGTGGATGCCATGGCCAAGGGCTTGGTCATTGAGGCCAAGCTTGACAAAGGTCGTGGACCAGTGGCGACCATCTTGGTTCAATCTGGAACATTGAACGTGGGTGATGTGGTGCTTGCCGGTCAAACGTTTGGTCGCGTGAGAGCGATGTTGGACGAGAACGGAAAGCCCATCAAATCAGCTGGACCTTCAATTCCTGTTGAGATCCAAGGTTTGACGGAAGTGCCCCAAGCCGGTGACGAATTCATGGTGATGGCCGATGAGCGCCGTGCCCGTGAAATTGCCACATACAGAGCAGGTAAATTCAGAAATACGAAACTGGCCAAGCAACAAGCCTCCAAGCTTGAGAACATGTTCTCTGACATGGCTCAAGGTGAGATGAAGTTGCTGCCCATTATCGTCAAAGCCGATGTTCAGGGTTCACAAGAGGCGTTGTCCGCTTCACTCCTTAAACTCTCTACAGATGAAGTCAAAGTTCAACTCGTCTACGCCGCTGTGGGTGGAATCAGCGAGAGCGATGTCAATTTGGCCATTGCCTCAAAGGCGGTCATCATTGGCTTTAATACTCGAGCAGATGCTGGAGCTAGAAAGCTTGCAGAGAACAATGGCGTAGAAATTCGTTACTACAACATCATCTACGATGCAGTCGATGAACTCAAGGCAGCCATGTCCGGAATGTTGACGCCCGATAAGCGTGAGGAAGTCATTGGTACGGCTGAAATCAGGCAAGTCTTTAGGGTCAGCAAGATTGGATCCATTGCTGGTTGTATGGTCACCTCCGGTGTCGTTCGTCGTTCAGCGCGTTTGCGTTTACTCAGAAACAATGTGGTGATTTTCACAGGCGAGCTCGAGAGCTTAAAGCGCTTCAAAGATGATGCCAAGGAAGTCAAGGAAAGTTTCGAGTGCGGTTTGAACATCAAGGGCTACAACGATATCGTCGAAGGCGATCAATTGGAGTTCTTTGAGATCAAAGAGATTGCGAGAACGCTGGCTTAACGCTCTCTAAGGGCTGGGCACTCAAGGAAGACCCTTCGTGCCATTGATCAAAATTTAAACTCACAGACGTGAGGTGTTTTGAAGTTTCAATGGACTGGGGTTGATTGGTGTGTGCTTTGCTCTGATTGAGTGCTCATGAGTCTTGACCAATTTTCATTAGAGTTTTTAATTTCGATCGGTGTGGTTTCATCTTCCAAGAAGATGTTTTATTAAATTTTTACTGTTCAATGCGCAAGTCCTCCAAGTCTCATCGTGGCTTTAAAGTCGCCGACCAAATCCAGCGCGATTTGGCGGAGTTGATTGCGCGCGAACTCAAAGACCCAAGGGTAGGCATGGTCACACTCCAAGGAGTGGAGGTGACACCGGATTATGCGCATGCAAAAGTATTTTTTAGTACCCTGAACTCTGACCCCGTGCTCTGCGCTGAGGGTTTGAACCAGGCGGCCGGTTTCTTGCGAAACGGACTTTTCAAGCGTTTGCAAATTCACACCGTTCCTACACTGCATTTTGTTTATGATGCGACGCCTCAAAAGGCGGCCGACTTGAACGCTTTGATTGCCAAGGCTTTGAGTCAACAGGCCAAGGGGGATTGAAGTGATGAATCTTCAAATGAACCGGTCCCCTGCAGCATCCTCTGTATTTGCAAGCTCGAGCTCCCCTCAGTTGGTTGAGGAGTTGGGTGTAGTTCAGCCTGCCAAGGCTCGCAAATCAGCACAAGTTAAGCACAAAAGAAAACCTGTTCATGGTCTTCTTTTGTTAGACAAGCCGTTGGGGCTTTCAAGCAACCAAGCTTTGCAAAAAGTAAAGTGGTTGCTCGGTGCAGAAAAAGCGGGTCACACAGGGACCCTGGATCCCTTGGCCTCTGGTGTGTTGCCCATCTGTTTGGGTGCTGCCACGAAATTTAGTCAAATCCACCTTGATGCTGACAAGGCCTATGTGGCCCTTGTTCGCTTAGGACAAAGCACCACCACGGCTGATGCTGAAGGAGAGATTGTTGACACCCAGGATTGCTCAGCGCTTAATTTGGCCGATGCTGTGATCCGGGAAATAAAACAAAGTTTCACGGGTTCCATGACCCAAAAACCACCGATGTACAGTGCCTTAAAGGTACAGGGTCGAAATCTTTATGAACTCGCTCGTGAGGGCGTCACCATTGACCGTGCAGACAGGCACATCACAGTTCATGGGCTTGAAATTTGTCATGTGAAGAGTGCTTTGGATGGACAAAACTTCTTGGATCAACATGCGCCTTCTCGCTGTCCCCACTCGTATGATTGGAGTCAATTGATACAAGAGGCTCATCCGCTTTTGGCCATCTGGGTCAAATGCTCCAAAGGCACCTACATCAGAACCCTAGGTGAAGACATTGGTAAGGCCTTGGGTACTTGTGCGCATTTGGTGGGCTTGAGACGGGTGAAAACCGGTGGCTTTGATTTAACCCAAAGCATGAGTTTGGATGAGTTAGAGCAAATTGAACCCGCTCTAAGGGCACATCAGCTCATGCCCGTTGAAACTCTTTTGCAAGGTCACACCCGCGTCACACTGGATGAGGAAGATTCAGCTCGGTTTTTAACTGGCTTGCCTCGCCGTGGTGACTGGCCTGATCAGACCAGAGTTGCTGTCTTCTCGAAAACCACAGATTCCTTGCTTGGGAGCGCACACACCCTTGGTGGTGAGTTAATTCCCGATCGTTTACTTAATCCCCTTGAAATCAATTCCATTTTAGAGAGTTTGTCATGAGCCTTCCCATTAGAAATATTGCCATCATTGCCCACGTTGACCACGGCAAAACCACCATGGTTGATCAATTGTTGCGTCAATCAGGCACTTTTGCCGAACACGAAAAGGTCGTTGATACGGTCATGGACAACAACGCAATTGAAAAAGAGCGTGGCATCACCATTTTGGCCAAGAACTGTGCGGTGACATGGAAAGGTACTCACATCAACATCGTGGATACACCAGGACACGCGGACTTTGGCGGTGAGGTTGAGCGTGCATTGTCCATGGTGGACGGTGTTGTGCTTTTGATCGATGCGCAAGAAGGCCCTATGCCACAAACTCGCTTTGTGACAAAAAAGGCATTGGCCCTGGGTCTGAGACCGATATTGGTGGTCAATAAAGTCGACAAACCTGGTGCACGTCCTGATTTTGTTGTGAACGCAGCATTTGATTTGTTTGATAAATTGGGCGCCAATGATGAGCAGTTGGATTTCCCAGTCGTTTATGCTTCAGGCATCAATGGTTGGTCTTCCATGGAGGAGGGTGCTCCTGGTGAGCAGTGGGGCCCAGACATGTCTGCACTCTTTGACACCATTCTCTCGCATGTTCCTGTGCACGAGGCGGATCCTAAAGCGTCATTGCAGTTACAAATCTCAGCTCTGGACTTCTCAACATTTGTGGGTCGAATTGGTGTTGGCCGAATCAACCAAGGCACCATTCGTCCAATGATGGACGTTGTGGTGATGGAAGGTCCTGAGGGCAAGCCCATCAAAGGTCGCATCAACCAAGTTCTCACCTTCCAAGGTCTTGAGCGAGTTCAAGCCACTGAGGCGGGTCCCGGTCAAATTGTGCTCATCAACGGCATTGAAGAAATCGGAATTGGTGTCACCATTACCGATCCATTAAAACCAGAGGCGTTGCCCATGCTCAGAGTGGATGAGCCCACTTTGACGATGAATTTCTGTGTGAATACAAGTCCTTTGGCCGGTCGCGAAGGCAAGTACGTGACGAGTCGTCAAATTTGGGATCGTTTGCAAAAAGAGCTACAGCACAATGTGGCACTGCGTGTTAAAGAGACCGATGAAGAGGGTGTCTTTGAAGTCATGGGTCGCGGTGAATTGCACTTGACCATTTTGCTAGAAATCATGAGGCGTGAGGGCTATGATTTGGCTGTCTCTAAACCTCGTGTGGTTTTCAAAGAAATCAATGGAGAAAAGCACGAACCAATCGAATTGGTGACCGCTGACATTGAGGAGACACATCAAGGTGGTGTGATGCAAGCTTTGGGCGAGAGAAAAGGGGAGCTCGTGAACATGGAGCCCGATGGCCGTGGTCGTGTTCGCTTAGAGTACAGAATTCCCGCTCGTGGGCTGATTGGTTTTACCAATGAGTTTTTAAACTTGACCCGTGGTTCTGGTTTGATTTCAAATATCTTTGACCGCTATGAACCCCATAAGGGTGACATCGGTGGACGCAAGAACGGTGTTTTGATTTCCATGGATGCAGGTGAGATCTTTACCTACGCTCTCGGAAAGCTCGATGACCGTGGTCGTATGTTTGTGAAACCCAATGATCCCGTCTATGAGGGCATGATTGTGGGTATCCATAGTCGTGACAACGACCTCGTCGTTAATGCAACTAGGACCAAGCAGTTGACAAACTTCCGTGTATCAGGAAAAGAGGATGCGGTCAAAATCACACCTCCAATTGAATGTACATTGGAGTATGGGGTGGAGTTTATTGACGAGGATGAATTGGTCGAGATCACGCCCAAAAGCATTCGCTTAAGAAAACGTCATTTGAGTGAACACGATAGAAAACGAGCTGCAAGAAGTTAAGCTTAACTCTCAACTCACTTGATCAAACCCCTGTGCATTCAATGTCCAGGGGTTTGTTTTTTTTATTAGCGGATACCAAATGGTCTGCTAAAGTTAAGCTTATGAATGCGTGGTTTCCTTGGCGTCGATTGAATGCCCACATCACATTCTTCAACTTGAGTCGACTGTTTGCTCTCCAAGCAAGTCATTACTTGTAGGAGCTAGGACTCAACCCTCTAGGATTTTTATGAAAAAGCTGCTGTGCCTATTTTCTCTTTTGCTCTTGAACTTACTCACCTTTGCTGAGTCGCCTTATCCATCAAAAAGCATCACGTTAGTCGTCCCCTTTGTGCCCGGTGGTGGAACCGATAGCATCGCTCGCGATGTAGGCAAATTGTTGTCAGAAAAACTCGAGCAAGCCGTGATCGTTGAAAACAAAGGAGGAGGGGGCGGAGCGATTGGTGCAAATTTTGTGGCCAAAGCTCCTGCAGATGGGTACACACTGCTTTTTGCGACATCAACCTTTGCAACCAATTCATCGCTAGAAACCGGTTTGCCTTTTGATGCCGATCGAGATTTTTCACCAGTGGCCTTGATTGGCAAGGGACCGATCTTGATTGTGACTTCCAAAAGCTTGGGTGTAAAAAACATCAATGAGCTGCTTGCTTACGCCAAGAGAAAAGATGTGAATTTGAATTTTTGTTCAGCGGGCAACGGCAGCATCAATCATCTCTCGGGTGAGCTCTTCAAAGCCAAAACCGGGATTGCCATGACCCATATTCCATATAAAGGCAGTGGTCCAGCTGTGATCGATTTGATTGCCGGTCGGACACAAGTTTTTTTCTCCACAGTGCCAACCATATTGTCTTTCGTTAAACAAAATAATGTTGATTTGCTAGCGGTCACAGGTAACAAGCGCATGGCGCTTTTTCCAACAGTTCCTTCAACTCAAGAGGCAGGAATCAAAGACCTTGATGTGAGTACTTGGTGGGGAGTTTTGGCGCCTGCAAATACGCCAAAAGCTATTGTGAATCAACTCAATCAGGCCATCAATGAAATCGCAACGAAAGAGCAAATTAAAGAGCGTTTCAATAGTGAGGGGGCTTCAATTGAGACTGGAAGTCCGCAGGATTTTCAATCAACCCTTAGAAAAGAGCTCACAATGTGGAAGGGACTTGTTAAAAGCGCTGGGTTGAGCATGAACTGAAATCAATCGAACTCGATTTGTAACTTCAAGTGTCTCGGTATTCAAAGGCTTCGTAGCCTTCTAATTCTAACGCTTTGATAAATGGTTGTGCATCTTCTTCCAGTTCACCTTCAATGTGAGCTCTACCTCCGGTCAAATCAACCACAACCATCGTCACGCCAGTTATGCTCTTGATGGCGTTCTCGACATGTTTTACACAGGATTGACAAGACATTCCTTTTACATTCAGATCGATAGAGTTCATGGGTATGGCCCTTTATAAGATGATTCAAATGTCAACTAGATTGCTTTTATAGATAAGATATCTCTTGGATGCCACCAGTTTAATGTGAGTGCGTTGCTCAGAACAAGGAAGCTTGAGAGAGCCATTGCGCTTCCCGCTACCATTGGAGAGAGGTAGCCCGAGGCAGCCAACGGTATGCCAATGGTGTTGAAGGCGAACGCCCAAAATAAGTTTTGCTGAATTTTGTTCCAAGTTTTTTTGGAAATTTCAATAGCCCCGAGAACCAGTCTCAAGTCGCCTCTCATCAATGTAATGCCTGCCGCTTGCATGGCGACGTCAGTTCCTGTGCCCATTGCCATCCCGATGTCAGCTTTTGCAAGGGAAGGAGCGTCATTGATCCCGTCGCCCACCATGGCGACGATACGTCCATGCTTGGAGGTTTCAGTTTTAAGTTGAGTGATCCATTTTCCTTTGTCTTGTGGTAGAACCTGTGAATAAACGCGATCGATTCCAATTTGGTTACCAACAGAATGTGCTGAATATGAGTTGTCTCCTGACAGCATCACAGTTTCAATGTTCATATTTTGAAGTAAATTCATCACTTGTGGCGCTTCTTCTTTGATCTCATCACCAAAGATCAAGGCTGCTATAGGTGTGGGACCATCTGCCTTTTCAATCATTAAAACTGAAACGGTGCGACCTGAATTTAAGTAGATCGAGCAAAGGTTCAGCATAGTTTCATAGTTGGCATCGTTTGAGCTTGAATTTAAACGCTGAAGTCTCGCTTTGACATAACCCCAATCAGACGAGTTGATCCATCCCTCGATGCCAACACCAGGAATACTTTTGATGTTTTGCGCAATTGAGGCTAGATTGTTGTGAATTTTTGCATATTCAACAACAGCTTTAGCCAAGGGGTGTTCACTACCCATTTGCAAAGATAAAGCCACAGAGACGATGGAGTCTTCCCCGAGGGGCATTGAATGGGTTATCAATGATGTGAAATCGATGATT
>CAIKYO010000275.1 GCA_903831655.1 uncultured Burkholderiales bacterium | reverse complement strand
GTTATTTCTCAATGAATCAGGTTGTGATTTTGGCCGGTGGGAAGGCAACCAGGCTGTATCCACTAACTTACGAAGTACCCAAATCCCTCATAGCTATTTGTGGCAAACCATTTATTGATTGGCAGCTTAATTTACTATCCAAAAGTGGAATATCTTCAATAGTTCTATGCCTAGGCAATAAAGGTGAGTTAATTGAAGAGCATGTAGGAGACGGCGCTAAATATGGAATTGATATCGCATACTCTTACGATGGACAATCTCTCTTAGGAACGGGTGGTGCCATCATCAATGCCCTCGCACTCCTTGAAGATCAATTTGGCATTTTATACGGCGATTCCTATCTTCCACTTGATTATTTAGATGTTATGCATTTTTTTGAAAAGAGTGGGAAGCAAGCAGCGATGACAATTTACAAAAATTTAAATAATTTCGACAAGAGCAATGTTGTGTACGAAAACCAGGTCATAAAAGAATATTCAAAAGAGTCACATACAACTAACATGCAACACATTGATTATGGTTTCAGTGTTACGAGGAAAGAAACATTTGAAGGATTGCCAAGGTCAGTAAGTTTAGACTTAGCCAATATCTTTGAGAAGCTCGTATCAGAAGGAGAAGTTGCCGGCTATGAGGTTGATCAACGTTTCTATGAAGTCGGGTCGTTTGAAGGAATTTCTACTTTCAAAAAATACGTGGAGGATATAAATGACAATATACACTAAACAACATCTCAAAGAAGCAGTAGAGATTCTAGAGAACATTGATTCTTCTAAAGTGGATGCAATGATTGAAATGCTTGTGGAGCTTAAGAGAACAAAAGGAAGACTATTTATCTTGGGCGTAGGAGGAAGCGCTGCCAACGCCAGTCATGCAGTCAACGACTTTCGGAAGTTGGCAGGAATCGAAACTTATGCACCAACTGACAATGTTGCGGAGTTATCAGCACGCACAAATGATGAAGGTTGGGAAACAGTATTTGATTCGTATTTAAAAGTGAGCAATCTTAATTCGAAGGATTGTATATTGATTCTTTCTGTCGGCGGCGGCGACCAAGATAGGAGAATAAGCCTAAATCTTTGCAAAGCTATAGACCTAGCAATTAGTGTCGACGCTAAAATTCTTGGAATCGTTGGTAAGGAAAATGGATACACACATAGAAAAGCGAATCTATGTTTAGTAATTCCCGCGGTTAACCCACAAAACATCACACCACATTCCGAATCATTTCAGGCGGTAGTCTGGCACTTGATGGTCTCTCATCCAGCATTAAAGGAAAACCCTACCAAGTGGTAAATATTCGAATATGAGGAAAGGAATTTTTCTTGATCGAGATGGAGTCTTAAACGAGTCTCTAATTATTGAAGGTTTGCCTTACCCTCCTAAGGTTGTAAGCGAAGTGGTGATTTGCAAACATGTGAAGGAGAGTCTTGACCAGGCTCGAAATAATGGTTTCGAGTTGGTAGTAGTGTCGAATCAACCGGATGTTGCACGTGGAAAACTAAAGTCTGAGCAAGTTCAAGTTATAAACGAACACTTGGCACAGGAACTTAATTTAAAACATTTCTACACGTGTTTTCATGATGATCCCGATAATTGTGAATGCAGAAAACCAAAACCCGGCCTCTTGCTTCAGGCTGCTCGAGATCTAAGAATCGATCTTAATCAAAGCTTTATGATTGGGGATCGCTGGCGTGATGTGGAGGCTGGCAACAAAGCAGGCTGCATCAGCTATTTTATCGATTACAACTACGAGGAAGCCAGACCCATAGAACCCTATTTTTCGGTATCCTCCCTTCAAGAAGCGATCGAACATATTGTGAGGAACTACAGTGACCCTATCTATCGATAACCTTAAAATAAAGATTTTTGCAGATGGGGCCAATTTGGAAACCATGGTTACCATGGCAGGACTACCTTATATAAAGGGTTTGACTACTAACCCCACACATATGCGCAAAGCGGGAATTACCAACTTCAAGAAATTTTCACTTTCCGTGCTGAATGAAATCAATGAAAAACCAATTTCATTTGAGATTTTTAGCGATGATCTTGATGGAATGGTCAGACAAGGATTAGAAATTGCAAGCTGGGCATCAAATGTCTACGTAAAAATACCAATTACGACGACAGAGGGTGAACCAACATTGGAAGTCGTAAGAAAATTAGTTGACCAAGGCGTTAAGGTAAATGTCACGGCGTTAATGACAGGTAATCAAGTTAAATCAGTATTCGAGGTACTTGATTCGAGAGTGCCAAGTTACATCAGTGTTTTCGCTGGGCGCATAGCCGACACGGGTCGCGATCCATTGGGTATAATGAGTGAATCTTTAAAAGTTATGAAATCGAATAAAACTTCAGAGCTCATTTGGGCAAGTCCTCGAGAACTCCTGAATGTTTTTCAAGCAGACAGTATCGGTTGTCACATTATTACCGCAACGTCTGACATCCTGAATAAGCTAAAGCTGGTTGGGAAAGACCTGGAGGAGTATTCGTTAGAAACTGTGCAGATGTTTCGAGATGATGCTATTTCAAGCGGTTACGAGCTTTAGAGTTTACTTCGCAGTCTTACACCCACCTCATCAATCTCGCTATCCCTAACAAGTGTGTAAATCTTGAGAGTAACCATTGGGCCCGAATGACCGAGAAACTTTGCCGCTGTGGTCACGTGTACATCGTTTGTCTTTAGGAAGTATGCATACGTTTTTCTGAGCGAGTGGATAGTCAGACCATGCTCGGCGAGAGTTTTGGCAATAGCTACTCGGGTCTTAGGAAATTGCTTGAAGTATCCGAAATAAGGAACCTCCCTCACTCCTGATTCAGTCTTAGTAGGACCATACATACTCTTATTAATGTGTACCTTGTCGTCGTAGATATCTTCAGCCTTGAGTGCAACAGCCTCTCCCCAACGCAAGCCATGGAGAGCTAAGAATTTGATACGAGAATTAAATTTCCCAAAGTTGGTTGTTGAGACCTCTTCCCAGGTTAGGAATTTTTGAGGCTTAGGGCGTGGTTTTGGTGCCTTAATCGTTGCCACTGGCGACGCCTCAACAAGTTCACGATTTAGAGCTTCCCGGTAAATGACTCGAGTCGCCATCAAGGTTTGGAAATAATTCGGTGCAGCCAGGGGAGCTAACACATCCAGAAACTCTCGTCGCGAAATCTCACCCATCTCCTTCTGTCCTAATGGAGTAGAGATATTCCGTTTGTAAGCTCCTTTATAGTTAGAAAGGGTCTTTTTGGATACTGGGATGAAGGTCCAGCAATGGGCTGCGAAGTCGTCGAGTTTCACGTTATCCCCTTACCCTAAGTGATTGAATCAGTAGTTTACACTAAGTATAAATTAAATTAGTGTAAAGTCAAACCTGAAGTGTTCGTCCGGGGCAATAAGGTCAGGCCGTGGAGATCGAATTCCGAGACAGCCTGGCGGCGAGTGCCTCTGAGACAACGGCTGGCCAGTTTGTATTGGTTTCCAAGGTCAACAAAGACCGAATAGATCTTATTCGGGCGGAATGCATCGAAGTCCGGGGAAAGACATCGAGTTACCTACGCAAATTGATTGAAACCACGGAACTTAGCCTGCCTTTGGATGCCCTCGCATTACGTTCAAATTTGTCTTCAGAGTGGGGTGCGTTTATGACCCAACACCTCATGCGCGTTCATGCGCACCTCAATAGGCCATCCGAGGATGTTGTGGCATATACCGCCTG
The DNA here is from genome assembly GCA_903831655.1 of uncultured Burkholderiales bacterium. Taxonomy (GTDB): domain Bacteria; phylum Pseudomonadota; class Gammaproteobacteria; order Burkholderiales; family Burkholderiaceae_C; genus Limnohabitans. The sequence continues at coordinate 24 of CAIKYO010000275.1, read as the reverse complement.
GAGATACGACACGCTTACAGCCTG
>CAIKYO010000274.1 GCA_903831655.1 uncultured Burkholderiales bacterium | reverse complement strand
TTTGCGTTGTGCGCGCTCTTGCTTTTTGCAGTCTTGGGATGTCTGGCGCGCATGCGCACGAGCGTTTGGGGCTTGGCGGTTCGCGCCAGTGCGGACTCGACTTTGCGAGCAAAAAGCATGGGGCTACCGGTTCGAAGCCTTCAAGCTCAGGTGTTGATGGTGAGTGCGGCGTTTGCAAGCTTGAGTGGCGTGCTGTGGGTTTACTCCAAGGGCGTGGTCTCCCCCGATGTGCTGGAGATGCAAAAATCTTTGGAAGTCATCTTGATGGTGCTGCTTGGGGGCATCGAGTCGATGTTTGGAGCATTGTTGGGTGCGTTTTCTTTGACCGTGATGCAAGACTATTTGATGATTGAAGTGCCCTATTGGAGAGGTGCATTGGGTGTGCTCATGCTCTTGCTCATTTACTTCGCGCCCAACGGTCTCATGGGTTTGTGGGCCAAGGCTTGGGTCCGATTGAAGGGGCACCGGTCGTGAACACCCCAATCAAGTCCCCAAGTTCAAAGGACGCTGTCGTCTTGCGTGTTCAAGGGGTGAGCAAATCCTATGAATCCTTCAAGGCCTTGGAGGGCTTGAGTTTGGAGTTGCGAGCGGGTGAGCTCACCGCTGTCATTGGCCCCAATGGGGCGGGAAAATCAACGCTCTTTAAGATCATTGCCGCCGAGCTCAAGCCCGATGAGGGACGTGTGGTGTGGCCTTTAAATTCCCCTCGAACCCGAATGGGGAGAACCTTTCAGGTGGCGGAAATATTCAGACACCTCAGCGTCAAAGATCACTTGCAATTGGCGCTACATGCTGCATTTGGAGGACGCTGGTCCTTCTTTAAAACATTCTCAAAAGAGGTGCTCACCCAAGCCGAGCACATGCTTGATGAATTCAAACTCAGCCACTTGGCCCATCAAAGGGCAGGAGAGTTGTCGTATGGAGATGTGAGAAAGTTGGAATTTGCTTTGGCTTGTGCCGCACAACCTTTGGTGTTGTTGATGGATGAGCCCAGCTCAGGCATGGCCGAGCCTGAGCGACTCGCTCTCATGCAAAGTGTGCGGGCGTGGTGCGAGAGAACCCAATGCGCGGTGCTCTTTACTGAGCACAGCCCTGAGTTGGTTTTTGAATTTGCGCAAAATGTGTTGGTCATGCAAGCGGGTCGCTTGCTCATGCAAGGCAGCCCACAACAGGTTCAAAATGACCCGCAAGTTCAAAGCGTTTACCTCAAATCGAAGGTGGGTGTTTGATGCAAGCCTCGACTTTGCAACACAACGCACATCCTCCCCAAACCTTGGAGGTGCGGGAGTGGAGCGTTTGGTATGGTCAAGCGCAAGCACTCTTTGAGGTGAACTTGACCCTCAAGGCGGGTGAGTGTGCGGCGTTATTGGGCAGAAATGGCGCGGGTAAATCAACCCTCATACATTCGATCTTGGGTCTGGTGCCCAAGCGCCAGGGCAAACTGTCCTTGGACTCAGAAGATTTGATGGCCAAAGAGCCCTTTGAACTGGCCCGAATGGGTTTGGGTTGGGTGCCTGAGGACAGGCGAATTTTTTCGCAACTGACGGTGATGGAGAACTTGCGCGTGGGTTTTGGAAACACCCCCACAAAGCGCGCATTTTCCAAGGTTGCAAAGAGCAACTTTGAGGCGCAGTTTGAAAATCAACTCGAACACGTGCTCACACTCTTTCCACTCCTTCGAGTGCTCCTCAAGCGCCTAGGAGGACACCTGAGTGGGGGTGAGCAACAAATGCTCAGCATGGCCAGAACGTTGATGTCTAGGCCGCAGTGGATCTTGATGGACGAGGTCTCCGAGGGCGTTGCCCCTCAGGTGTTGGAGGGCTTAAAGGAGTCGGTACACAACCTGTCTCAGATGGGGGTCTCTATTTTGATGGCTGAGCAAAACATTGGTTTTGTTCAAGGCTTGTGTACCAAGGCCTTTGTGCTTGAGCGCGGAAGAGTCGTTTGCGCGGGAGAGCAAGCTCAGTTGAACGACCCCCATTGGATTGAGTCGCAACTCAAACACTTGTCTTAGTTTTAAGCGCGCCTTGGGCTTGGGTCCAAAGGCGTGGCCAAAACCTTAAAACCCCAAGAGTTGTCTCAATACAGGCTCTGGCGCTTGGGTGTGATCGCCTCTCCAGCCCACGATTTGATCGGGTCTGATGATCACCATGGGCTTGACATAAAGCGCTCTCAACTGAGCAAGAGGCAGGTGCAAGCATTTCAAATCAATTTGAAGGCTTTGGGCTGCTTTGCGCCAAGGCTCACTGGCCTCGTCCTCATCGCTCAAATTCAAGAGTGTCCAATCCATTCCAAAGTGATCAAACAAAGAGCTTGAATCGGCCATCCAAGCATGGGGGGGACGTCCCCCTGGGGTGGCGCTGGGTTCGTACACATTGGCTTGGTCTTTTGGGGGCTGGGTGCCATCGGGGACGATCACGGGAGAGTGGTCATATCGGCCTCCAAAGGTCACACCCGGGATGTTGAATTCGAGTCTTGCGTGGGCGTTGAAGTGCTCACTTGCGCGTGCTCTCTCTTGAGTGCCCGCTGGACTGTCTTCCTCTATGGCCTCAGTTACGGGGTACAAGCCCACCGAGTCCGCAAAGCCACGGGCATAGTTGATGTTTCTTTGAGCCAGCGGTTTTCTCTCCAACTCGTAGCTCCTCAGGAGTTGGGGTGAAGCTTGACCGCTCAAGACGCTGGCCAATTTCCATCCCAAGTTGACCGCATCTTCAATGGCGGTGTTGTATCCCAGTCCTCCAGTGGGCGTGAAGAGGTGAACCGCATCTCCCATCAAAAACACGCGCCCTTTGGCAAAGTGATTGGCAACCAACGAGTGCCCTGCGGTCCAGGTTTGATGAGAGAGCATCTTAAACTCTACCGGACAACCCATGACCTCTTTGAGCCTTTGTTGGGCCTCCTCTAGGCCCCAGTCGTCAGCGTTCTCACCGGGCAAGACAGCCGAGTGGAAAGCAAATTCTTCGTGTCCATCCACGCACGCCAAAAAGCACCTGCGCTCAGGGTTGACGGTCACATACATCCAAGCCTTTGGGTGCGGGATCATGGACATGAGTGTTTTGGATCGGAGGTAGACCGCAAACATTTGTCCGCCCATGTAGTCGCGTTTGACGCCTGTCTCGCCCTCATAGGAAAATCCAAGCTCGTGCCTCACAAAGCTCTTGGGTCCATCGGCTCCAATGAGAAACTGCGCTTTGATGTGAGCGCTTTGTGATCCATCGATGGAGCTTGCTACTGCGCTGATGTGGTCCACGTGGTCTGTGAAGGCCTCCAAGCGCCATCCATATCGAATGCTGTGTTGGGGGTGTTTTTCAGCGTGTTTTTTGAGTACCGTTTCGACGAATTTTTGCGACACACGATGGGGCAACTCAGCAGCGCTCCAAGATCCTGAGAGATCTTTGATTTTTTTAACCGCCTCTTGTGCATTGGGTAAAGAGAGTCTGGCCAATTCGTAGGTGGTCAGGCGCGTGAAATAGGCAATGTCCGTGGGGTGGTCGCTGGGTAAACCCATGGCGCGAATTTCGTGTGCAAAGCCAAGTCTTCTGTAATGCTCCATGGTGCGAGCTTGGGTGGCATTGGCCTGTGGATTGAAAGCAGTCGAGGGTTTTGCGTCGAGCAAAATACAAGAAATTCCCCTCATCCCCAACTCGTTGGCGAGCATGAGCCCGCTGGGTCCTCCTCCACTGATGAGGACTTGGGTTTCAAGGATTGGCGAGTTTGACATGTTGGCAGACAGTAGATGAATAAAAAAAACTTGTCTGCATTCTAAGGTTTTCCCTTTGCAAGTTTGGCTTTAATCCACAGTACCATTCGGGTTAGATAAAAAATCAACTCAAAAGATCAAAGATCTAGATTCAATTACATTTTTTTCAGACAAAGAGGACCTATGGATTCAAACATGATGGAGCAGTTGAAGATTCGCCAATTGGTTGAGAACTGGGCGGTGTGGCGTGACGCTGGAGACTGGGACCGATTTCGCACCGTTTGGCATGACGATGGCGTGATGATGGCGACTTGGTTTCAAGGTCCATTTGAGGAATTCATCAAAGTCACCATCGAGGGATGGAACAAGGGCGTTAGCATTTTGCATTTCTTGGGAGGCTCCTCCATTGATGTGAATGGACACCGTGCCATCTCTCAAACCAAGATGACCATCTCTCAACGTGGATTGGTTCAAGATGTGTTGTGCGATGTGACCTGCACGGGTCGCTTCTACGACTTCTTTGAGGAGCGCAATGGCCGATGGGGCTTGGTGCATCGCCAGCCCATATACGAAAAAGACAGAATTGATCCTTTGGACTCATCGGCTCAGCTTCATTTGGATGCCAAAAAATTAAGTGCCTATCCCGAAGGTTATCGCCACTTGGCCTACATCCAAACTGACATTGGTTACACCGTCAAAATGGACATGCCCATGCTCAAAGGTGCAGAGGTCCAAAGCCTGTATGCCCGTGGCAAGGATTGGCTTGAAGGCAAGCCCTTGGTGCGTTAATGTCATTCAAGGAGTGCAGATGACACCCTGTTACGCAACCCAACTTCAAAAGCGACGCGCTCACTTGAAGGTTTTGGCGCAGGCTTGTGGTTTGTTTTTCATGACGCAAGCCTCCTCTTGGGCGCAGTCCGCTTTAGAGGCTTTTCCTTCGAAAGCCATCAAAGTCATTGTTCCTCAACCTGCGGGCGGTGGATTTGATTTTGTGGCGAGGGTGTTGGCAGACAAAATGGCCCAGCGGGTATCTGGCGGCGTGGTGGTTGAGAACAGAACGGGTTCGGGCACTTTGGTGGGTACGGACTTTGCCGCCAAATCTGCACCCGATGGCTACACCTTGCTGTTGGGTTCGGTCTCCAACATGGTGTTGAACGCAGGGATGTACAAAAATCTCAGCTACGACCCCGTGAAAGATTTTGAACCCTTGGGGTTGGCCGTGGGTTACAGCTACACCTTGGTGTCACGAAAGGACGCGCCTCAAAAAACACTTGCCCAGTGGATTGAATATGCAAAGGCCAATCCAGGGAGAGTGACCTTTGCGTCAGCTGGAAGTGGATCGGGCCAACACGTGGTGGCCGCTGCTTTGTGGCACCTGGCGGGCGTGACCCTCACCCATGTTCCCTACCGAGGCGCTCAGGCGGCCTACACCGATTTGATTGGTTCAAGGGTTGATTTGTTCTTTGACCTCTCTCCCACTGCACGCGTGCATGTGGACTCGGGTGAGCTCATCGCATTGGCCGTCTCAGGTCCTCAGCGCTTGGCTACTTTGCCCAATGTCCCCACTTTGAAAGAGACGGGCATTGCCAACTTGGAGTTGGAGTCTTGGTTTGGACTGTTTGCCCCCTCCAAAACGCCGGCCAAGGAACTTCAAATTTTGAAGGCGATGGTGCTTGATGCCATGCAGGCCCCAGATGTGAAAGAGCGCTTTGAGCGTCAAGGCGGGCGGGTGCTGGCACTAGGAGCGGAGGACTCGCGCTCGGTGTTCAAGCGAGACCTTGCGCGTTGGGTACCCCTCATTCGCTCGTTGTCGATCGAACCCGAGTGATTCAAGGCGCTTGAATGCCTTTTGAAGGCCCTTAAAGGCTCTTAAAGGCCCTCCGACAGTGTGAGCCCGTCATTCGTTAGAATAGTCTCAAGACGGGCTCAACCTGAGCTCACTTGTGAATTGGGTTCGGTTTTTTGCAGGTGCAAGCCTCAACACATCGATCCCCGAGAGAACTTATATTTTTTTATTCAAGGACCAAACCATGACAGCAGTGATTGATGCCAAAGCCATTGAAGTGCTTTTTACTGAAGCCAGAACCGCAAACGCTTTTTTAGACAAGCCCGTTTCCAAAGACGTTTTGACTGCCATTTATGACATGGCCAAAATGGGCTCCACGTCCATGAACTGCCAACCCACACGCTACGTCTTCATCACCACACCCGAAGCCAAGGCCAGATTGTTGCCCGCGTTGAGTCCTGGTAACGTTGATAAAACCAAATCAGCGCCTGTCACCGTCATCATTGCCAATGACAATCATTTCTACGAGCACTTGCCCGTTACCTTCCCCATGAAAGCCGATGCCAAGGCGATGTTTGAAGGCAATGCTGCATTGGCTGCTGGAACCGCAAGTAGAAACGGTACTTTGGGCGGTGCGTACTTCATGCTTGCAGCTCGTGCCCACGGACTTGACTGTGGTCCCATGAGTGGATTTGATGCAGCCAAGGTCAACCAAGAGTTTTTCCCCGATGGACGCTTCAGTGTGAACTTCATTGTGAATGTGGGACACGCCGATCACTCTAAGACCTTTGCTCGTTTGCCCCGTTTGAGTTTCCAAGAAGCTTGCCAGGTTCTCTAAATTGGACGCATGGTTTGTGGCCGACCCCATGTTTTATGGGGTCGCTGTCCCTGCCGTGCTTTTACTGGGAATAGGTAAGAGCGGGTTTGGCTCCGGACTGGGTTCGGTGGCTGTCCCCTTGATGGCGTTGGTGGTGAGCGTGCCAACGGCTGCTGCCATGCTGATGCCGGTACTTTTGTTTTTGGATATTTTGGGTTACAGGGCCTATCGAAAAGATTTCGACAAAGAATTTTTGAAGTTCTTGATTCCCTGTTCCTTGGTCGGTGTATTTTTGGGATTTTTGTCTTTCAAGACCTTGGATGAAAGATGGGTCTCGGGCCTTGTGGGCTTTTTCACGCTGCTCTTTCTCTTGCAGCGCATGGTGTGGCCCAACGTTAAATTTTTCTCCAACCCGTCTAGGACCACCGGAGCCGTCTTTACGATCCTCTCTGGCTTCACATCCTTTTTGGCCCACGCGGGCGGACCCGCGATCAATGCGTACTTGTTGCCACTCAAAATGCCCCCCGTGCGTTTTGCTGCAACACTGTCTGTCCTCTTTGCAGTCGTCAACTTTGCCAAGTGGATTCCCTACGCGTGTTTGGGTCTCTTGGATACCAAAAACATGATGATCTCCATCTCCCTTTTGCCTTTTGCGCCGATTGGCGTGTGGTTGGGCGTGCATTGGGCCAAAACGATGAAGCCTGATATGTTTTACCGCTTGGTGCATTTGGGCATGTTGCTCACTGGCTGTAAATTGCTCTGGGATGCATTCAATTGAAGGTCTTTGCGCATTTGTCTGAATTGGTTCAATGCGTTGGCCAAGATGTGGTTCAAAGCGAGTGGGTGAGCGTCAAGCAAGAGACCATCAATTTGTTTGCCCAAGCCACTGGGGATGATCAATGGATTCATGTTGATCCTCAAAGGGCTTCAAAAGGGCCCTTTGGCGGCACCATTGCCCATGGTTTTTTAACCTTGTCTTTGATTCCCATGTTGCTCACCAAGTCACTTAGCGTGCAAGAGCCTTTGACCCTGATCAACTATGGACTGAACCGCGTTCGGTTCCCAAGCGCACTTCCCGTGGATCACCAGGTGAGGGGGAACTTTCATTTGCTCGAGTCCATGGAGTTGCCCAAAGGGGAGGGCGTGCAATTGACTTGGCAAATCACACTCACTGCAACGAACATCGACAAGCCCGTTTGTGTCGCTGAAATGGTGATTCGTTATTTGAGAGCCTCTACTTAGTTGCAAAGCCCAACTGTCGCCAAGCCTCAAAGACCACAACTGCCACGGTGTTGGATAAGTTCAAGCTGCGCTGACCTTTCATGAGCGGCAAGCGCAACAAGCGATTGGGTAAAAAGGTGTTTCGAAGCTCAGGGGGTAAGCCACTGGTTTCTCGGCCAAATAAAAACCAGTCTCCATCTTGAAAGGTGGCATCAAAAAGGGCTTGAGTGCCATGTGTACTCATGGCAAAGAGGCGACTCTCCTGGGGTTGGGCCTCTTTGATAAACACCTCCCAGTTGGCATACCGTTTAACTTCTGCGTACTCGTGGTAATCAAGACCCGCACGCCTCATTTGCTTGTCATCCATTGAAAAGCCCAATGGCTCAATCAAATGCAAAGTACAACCCGTGTTGGCAGCCAAACGAATGATGTTGCCTGTGTTGGGTGGGATTTCAGGCTGAAATAAAACGATGTTGAACATACAATGCCGAGGACCGATCAAGAGGTTGAAATGATTTGCATTTGGCAAGCAGTCTAAATCATTGAACGACTTAAATTTTTCACGGACCTATTTTGACCCACACCCGACCCATTGATGCCAACGCTTGCCTTGCATGGCTGCAGGGAAAAGTAGCCTGTGAAGGATCTGCCCATCATCCTTTGATTCAAGAGGTGGGAGAGCGTTTGGTCTCTCACGCCGAATGGATCAAATTGGATCCCAAGAGTTGGGTGGAGTGGCGCTCAAGTGTGGGGGGAGATGCTCCTCACAAGGCGTTTAGACAAAGATTTCAAAGCGCCGAGCACCACCACTGGGAGCCAACGCCCGCACTTTGGCAAGAGGTCCAAGACAGGCGCGCAAAAGGCTCTTGGCTGCAACAAACCCAGGCTTGGTTCAATTCAAAGTTCAACCCACTCTCCCCCTTGTTTGGATCACTCTCCAAGGGCTCCACGGACTTGATCGTCTCCAATTTGTCCCTCCACCACGAGGTGGAGCCTGAGAGGACCTTTGCCCATTGGGCTCAGGCCTTGAGACCTGCAGGCGTGGTGCTTTTCTCAGCTCTGGGGCCTGATACCTTAATGGAGCTCCACGAGTTGTATCAAGAAATGAACTGGGGCCCTCCCGCGCATGCGCTCATTGACATGCACGATTTGGGCGACATGCTCGTGCACAGCGGATTTTCTGACCCCGTGGTGGACATGGAGCGTTTGGTGTTGACCTACAGCGATGCTCAAACCCTTTTGAATGACCTGAGAGGTCTGGGTCGAAACATGAGTCCCAATCGATTTGCTGCTTTGAGAGGGCGAGGTTTTTTAAAACAATTGCTCACTGCTTTGGAGACTAGAAAAAACAATTCGCAAGGCGGTCGCCTCTCAATGACCTTTGAGGTGATTTATGGACATGCCTTCAAAGCTGAGCCCAAAGGGGCCAAATCGAGTGAGGTCAAGCTCGATTTGGAGAGCGTTCGCGCTCAACTCAAGCAGCCCAGAAAATAATGGCTTGATTTGGCACAATTAAACTTTTAGTTAACTTTTTGTAAAATTGAGTCAAAAAGTATACGTTCTAAGAAAAAAGGGCATTGTCGTTGACAGCTTTTGGGCCTCAAGGCTTGTTACAATCATGCGGTTAATTGATGCTGAAATTAAGACAAAAACGCAGGTTAAAACGATTCAGTTTGGCTTAAAACCGCTTTTATAGGCAATTTAAATGAAGATGATGACTCACTTGATGAAAAAACTAAGTATGGCCCTTTTGTTGGCCAATGTGTGGTTTTGCACTGCAGCATGGGCTGTGAACGATCTGCCTGGCGGTATGGGCGTGAATGAATTGAATTTGCAGCCTGCAGCCACCAAAATTGCGCTTGAGCAGCAATGGTTGCACAACTTCATGATGATCATCTGTACCATCATCTTCTTGGGTGTGTTTGGCGTGATGTTTTACTCCATTTTGAAGCACCGCAAATCTTTGGGTCACCCAGCGGCTTCCTTTCACGAGTCTGTGAAAGTTGAGATTGCATGGACTGTGGTGCCATTCATCATTGTGATTTTGATGGCTCTGCCTGCAACCAAAGCAGTGGTGGCCATGAAGGACACCTCCAACGCTGACATCACCATCAAGGCCACGGGTTACCAGTGGAAGTGGGGTTATGACTACCTCAAAGGTGAGGGAGAAGGCATTGGCTTTGTCTCTACACTGGACAACGAGCAGCGCGAGATGAGCAACAATGGTGCCAAAGGTGTTGACATTGACAACTACTTGCTCAAAGTTGACAACGCATTGGTGGTGCCTGTGAATAAAAAAATTCGCATCATCACAACCGCCAGCGATGTGATTCACGCTTTCGCAGTTCCTGCATTTGGTATCAAGCAAGATGCGATTCCAGGTTTTGTGCGCGACACTTGGTTCAGAGCCGAAAAGATTGGTGACTACCATGGTCAGTGCCAAGAGTTGTGTGGCAAAGAGCACGCCTACATGCCCATTGAGGTCAAAGTGGTGAGTGCTGAGGATTACACACAGTGGGTCAAAGAGCAGCAAAAACTCATGGCCGCTCAACAAGACGATCCCTCCAAGGTTTGGGCCATGGATGAGATCATGAAAAGGGGTGAGAAGGTCTATGCAGCCAATTGCATGGCCTGTCACCAAGCCAATGGCAAGGGCGGTGGCCCTGTGAAGCCCCTGGACGGTGCAGCTGTGGTCAACGATGCCGACAAGACCAAGCAAATCCACGTTTTGTTAAAAGGACAAAACAATGGTGCCATGCCTTCATGGAAGCAATTGAGCGACACAGACATCGCCTCCGTTGTGACCTTCACCAAAAACAACTGGTCCAATAAAACGGGTCAATTGGTTCAGCCCGCGGATGTTCTAGCCGCTCGCAGCAACTAAGAACATAGAATTTTCAAGCAAAGGATTTGAATATGAGCGCAGTACTTCACCCCCATGATCATTCGACGGCTGATCACCATGGACACGATGATCACCACGGAGCGCCCGTCGGTTGGCGCCGTTGGGTCTTTGCGACCAATCACAAAGACATCGGCACACTTTATTTGCTTTTTGCCTTCACCATGTTCATCATCGGTGGCATCTTGGCACTTGGCATTCGAGCAGAGCTTTTCCAACCTGGTTTGCAATTCGTAAACCCAGAGCTCTTTAACCAATTGACCACCATGCACGGTTTGATCATGGTGTTTGGTGCGATCATGCCCGCCTTTGTGGGTTTCGCCAACTGGATGGTGCCCCTTCAAATTGGCGCCTCAGACATGGCTTTTGCCAGGATGAACAACTTCAGCTTTTGGTTGATGATTCCTGCTGCTGTGATGTTGGCTAGCTCATTTTTCTTGCCCGGTGGTGCACCCTCTGCTGGATGGACTTTGTATGCGCCTTTGACGCTTCAAATGGGTCCATCCATGGACTCTGGTATTTTTGCGCTCCACCTCTTGGGTGCATCCTCCATCATGGGTTCCATCAACATCATCGTCACGATCTTGAACATGAGAGCGCCTGGCATGACCCTCATGAAGATGCCCATGTTCGTTTGGACTTGGCTCATCACTGCTTATTTGTTGATCGCTGTGATGCCTGTGTTGGCTGGCGCCATCACCATGACGCTCACCGATCGTCACTTTGGCACGACCTTCTTCAACCCAGCTGGCGGCGGTGACCCCGTCATGTTCCAGCACATCTTCTGGTTCTTCGGACACCCAGAGGTGTACATCATGATTTTGCCTGCCTTTGGCATCATCAGCCAAATCGTGCCTGCCTTTGCTCGCAAGAAGCTCTTCGGTTACGCCTCCATGGTTTACGCCACTTCTTCGATTGCCATTTTGTCTTTCATCGTGTGGGCTCACCACATGTACGCAACAGGCATGCCTGTGACAGGTCAGTTGTTCTTCATGTACGCCACGATGTTGATCTCCGTGCCCACGGGCGTGAAGGTCTTCAACTGGGTGGCCACCATGTGGAAGGGCTCCATGACTTTTGAGACACCCATGTTGTTTGCCGTTGGTTTTATCTTCGTGTTCACAATGGGCGGTTTCACTGGATTGATTCTCTCCATGGCTCCCATTGACATTCAACTCCAAGACACCTACTACGTGGTGGCTCACTTCCACTATGTGTTGGTGGCGGGTTCTTTGTTCTCTATGTTTGCAGGTTTTTACTACTGGTCTCCCAAGTGGACGGGTGTGATGTACAACGAGACACGTGGCAAGATCCACTTTTGGTGGACATTGATCGCGTTCAACGTGACCTTCTTCCCCATGCACTTCTTGGGTCTGGCTGGCATGCCCCGTCGTTATGCCGACTACCCCATGCAATTCACTGACTTTAACCAAGTCGCAAGCGTTGGAGCTTTCTGCTTTGGCTTGGCTCAAGTCTATTTCTTCCTATTCGTGGTGGTGCCTGTGATGCGTGGTCGTGGTGAGGCAGCTCCCCAGCGTCCTTGGGACCATGCTGAGGGCTTGGAGTGGGAAGTTCCCTCTCCCGCGCCTTTCCATACTTATGAGAATCCTCCAACATTGAACGCTGACGCCACACGCGTGTTGGCTCACCATTGAGTTGAATTGAGGGCTTTCACATGACACCTGAACAAAAAAAGCAAAACCTGCGAATGGCGCTCATCTTGGCGTCGGTGGCGGTGGTGTTTTTTGTGGGTTTTTTGGCCAAGATGATTTGGCTCACTGGTCAGTAATTGAGAACCCACGTTCAGTCATGACTTCACAACAAAACGGGCTCATGCTCAAAAAACTGACAGTGGTTGCACTGCTCATGTTTGCCTTTGGGTATGCGTTGGTGCCGATGTACAAAGCAATTTGTGCATTCACCGGCATCAACATTTTGGCCTTGGGTGAGTCCGATACGCCTGCGGGTCAAGTGGCCAAGAGCAAAGTCGGTAATACACAAGTTGATTTGACGCGCTCCATCACCGTTGAGTTCGATGCGAACGCAAGAGGACCTTGGTCCTTCAAGCCTGAGAAGAGCTCAGTGGTGGTGCACCCGGGTGAACTCACGACAGTGATGTATGAGTTTCAAAACGTGCAAAACAGAGTGATGTCCGCACAGGCCATCCCCAGCTATGCACCCAAACAAGCAGAAGCACATTTCAACAAGTTGGAGTGTTTTTGTTTTAATCAGTACACATTGGCTCCAGGTGAGAAGAAATCTTGGCCTGTGGTTTTTGTGATTGATGACAAGATTTCTAAGGACGTGAAGACGATCACGCTCTCCTACACCTTCTTTGAGGTGGGGTCCAAAACACCTGCTGCACCGGTTGCTCAAGCACCCGCTGGGCTCTTGGGGAATTGGGCATGAGTTCGATTGGCGCTTGGATTAAGAAGTCCACCTTGGTGAGAACCTTCATCGCGGTGTCATGGTCGTTTTTAGGTATTCGCAAAAGCAGTGAATTCAAAGAAGACATTGCTCGCATCACCCCACTGCATATTTTGGGAGTGGGGGTGCTGCTTGGTTTTATATTTGTCGCTTTGTTGATATTTTTTGTCAACTGGGTGGTTGCCAGTTAAAGAGAGAAAAAGGAGTTTCAGATGAGTAACACTAACCATGGCGTGACGCCTTATTACTACGTGCCCGCACCGTCAAGGCATCCTGCGATGGCTGCACTGGGCTTGTTTTTCGTGATCTTGGGCGCTTCTCAGTGGGTCAATGGAAATGACTGGGGCCGTTTCGCGCTATTTTTTGGGTTGATTTTCTGGCTCGTTGTGCTCTATCAATGGTTTGGTGACACTGTGCACGAGAGTGAGTCTGGCCAATTTGGTCACAAAGTGGATCTCTCATTTCGCTGGAGCATGAGTTGGTTCATCTTCTCGGAAGTGATGTTCTTTGGTGCGTTTTTCTCCGCCTTGTGGTGGGCACGCAGTCACTCAGTGCCTGCTTTGGGTAATTTGGATAACTCTGTCCTTTGGCCTGACTTTAAATCTGTTTGGCCCACCGCTGCCCCTGGAACAACAGCCTCTCCTGCTGGCACCATTGAGCCCTTTGGCACGATGACACCCTTTTGGTTGCCCACGATCAACACGGCTTTGCTTTTATCTTCAGGCATCACCATCACCATCGCTCACCATGCATTGATTGCTGGAGACCGTGCACGCACGATTCTCTTCATGTGGTGCACCGTTGCGTTGGGTTCGGTGTTCTTGGGTGTTCAAGGATTTGAATATTTCCACGCTTACACTGAACTCAATTTGAAATTGAGCTCTGGTATCTATGGTTCTACTTTCTTCATGTTGACTGGCTTTCACGGCTTTCACGTGTTCATGGGAACCATCATGTTGATCATCATGACTCTCAGACTGCAAAAGGGTCACTTCACACCTGAGAAACATTTCGGTTTTGAAGGCGCCGCTTGGTATTGGCACTTTGTGGACGTGGTTTGGTTGGGCTTGTACATTTTGGTCTATTGGATGTAATGGTCCACTGATCCCGACCTCTCAAAAAAAGGGGTCGCCAAAAGGCTTGAAAGACTTCTTTCAAGCCTTTTGTTTGTCCAGGGTGATCTTTAGGCGCGCAAAGCGCGAGGTGAGGTTAGGTGAGGTGCAGGCTAATTGGAGACCTGGGGCCTGAGGGCCTTTATCACTGTCCCGTTTGAATGCCAGTGGGCTCAATCCAGCCCATTTTCCAACTGAACAAAATGCAAATGAACAGCAGAACTGAAAATCCAATTCGAAGCGCCAATGCGCGTGCCATTTTGTTAGAAGTACCGCCTTCGCCCTTTTGGCCCTTCAACATGAAAAACAAAGCGAGTGCTAAACTGGACAAAATGGCGATGAAAGCGAGAGCGACGATGTATTGCATGAAAGAGATTATCTCTTGAATCGATCAGTTGGACATAAATTTTTCGCCAATGGGCGTGGGATGCGTGCGTTTATTTTATTGGTGAGCATAGCCTGTGCCACGCTCACCTTTCGTCTAGGGGTGTGGCAGTGGTCCAGGGCCGAGCAAAAGTGGGCTCTCGATGAAAGTCTCCAACATGCCCAAAGCCTCCCTCCTTTGAACACGCAACAGTTGGTGGCCTTGGAGGACACACAAAACGCCCTCAACCAACCCGTTGAGATTGAAGGGCGTTGGTTGAAGCAGTGGACGGTCTTGCTTGATAATCGTCCCCAAGACTCACACGCGGGCTTTTGGGTGATCACTCCTTTTGAGGTGAGTCCTGATGCGGTGTACTTGGTACAAAGGGGATGGCTTCCTCGAGACCCGGTTCAAAGAGAGCGGATTGCGAGCTTTGAAACCCCAGAGGACCGGGTGGGTCTCAAAGCCCGCATCAGTGAGGGGCCCTCTAAGATGTTTGAGCTCCCAATGCCCTTTGCACACAAGGCTCAAGAGGCCCCGCAAAATGCGCCCTTCGCGCTCATTCGCCAAAATATAGACCGTGTGTCTTTTGCTGCTGAATCAGGTCTGAAGATCAAAGGCAATTTGATTCAATTGGGAGACAATTCTGAAGGTTTGGTGAGAGATTGGCCGGTGGTCAGCGTCTCAGCGGCCCGAAATGTGGGCTACGCCTTCCAGTGGTTTTGTCTCACCTTGTTGATCGTTTTTTTATACATCTGGTACCAAATTCTCAAACCCCTTAGACATGCAAAACAATCCTCAAAACCAAGCTAATACGTTGCTGGACCATCCGTTGGAGATGACGGTGCATGATTTGCCCACCAACGATTTGCCCGAGGGCGCCGCTGGCCCTGCAACTGGTTCTCGCACCAATCGCTGGGCGGTGTGGTTGATTTTGGCCGTTTGCGCCGCTCCAGTCATCGCCTCCTACACGGCCTACTACGTCGTTCGCCCGCAAAACAAAGTTGTGCACGGCGATTTGATTCAACCCACCGTCTCCACGCCGCACCAAGAGGTGCGGGACTTAAAGGGACAGGCAAGAGAGCTCTCGGATCTGAAGGGGCAGTGGCTTTTCATGAGTGTGGGTGGAGGCGCTTGTGATGCGCAGTGCCAGGAGCGTCTTTACCTGCAGCGTCAGTTGATTGTGTCTTTGGGTGCCGAGAAGGACCGGGTGGACTGGGTGTGGTTGATCAACGACGACGCGCCTGTGGATGAGAAGATCTTGCCTGCACTCCAATCGGCGCAAGTCTTGAGAGTACCCAACTCGGTGCTTCAAGCGTGGTTGAAACCCGCTCCTGGGCAGACCTTGGAGTCTTCCTTTTATTTGGTGGATCCGCAAGGCGAGTGGATGGAGCGCTTTGGAGTGTCCAGTGAACGCGAGCAGGTTGCAAATGTTAAAAAAGATTTGAATCGCTTGCTGAGTGCGTCCGCCAGTTGGGACCGGGCTGGAAGAGATTGAAGGGGAGCTAGCGGTGGACTCAAGCGCATCACTGTTGTACGACTGGCGCCCCTTGGGGCAATTGTTGATGCTTGCGGCGACCTTGGGTCTATCCGTGTGGGCCTGGATTTGGACGCGTGCGGGCGAGAGCGCCACGCGTTTGGATAGGCTGTCTAAACTCTCGGCGCTGACCCTTTTCCTGTGTTTCGATTTGATTTTGATCGGATCGTTTACCCGCTTGAGTGACTCTGGGCTGGGGTGCCCGGATTGGCCGGGATGCTACGGGTGGGTGTCTCCCGTGGGGGCGAGCGCCAACATCGATTTGGCGCAAGCTCAAATGCCCAGCGGTCCTGTGACCCTTCAAAAGGCTTGGATCGAGATGGTGCATCGGTACACGGCGATGACTCTGGGATTTTTGATCTTGCTGATGGCTGTGCAAACCTGGGCTTTAAAGAGAGCGACAGACAAAGCCACCGCCCACGGAGGAGACGCTTGGACTCCGCAGGTGAAGGTGAGCGTTGGCATGAGTGTGCTCACTCTCCTATGGGTCTTGGTGCAAGGTCTCTTTGGGGCCTTGACGGTCACAACCCGTTTGTTTCCCCTCATCGTGAGTTTGCACCTGATGGGTGGCATGGTGCTCTTGGTGCTTTTGGTGTGCCAGCGTGAGGGCTATCGATTGGAGCTCTTGCGCGTGAGAGGAGGGGAGCCAGGGATTGCAAATCGAGAACAACGCTCAAGTGCCAGAGGCCCCTCCCTTGGTTTTTTGGTTAAGCTGTGCATGGTGGCTCTCGCCTTGCAAATTTTCTTGGGCGCGTGGGTGAGCACCAATTACGCGGTGTTGGCGTGCGAGGGCTTTCCCACATGCCAAGGGTCTTTTTGGCCTGAGATGAATTTGCGTGCTGGCTTTGAATTGTGGCGCCCCTTGGGCTTCTCCGGCGCTGGAGAGGTGTTAGAGTTCAAGGCATTGGTTGCGATTCATTTTGTGCACCGCTTCATGGCACTTGGGGTGACTTTGCTGTTAGTGTGGTTGATCCAGAAATTGTTTTCTCTCGGCGAGCGCAAATGGGCCCGTTGGGTGGCGTTTTTGCTCTTGATACAAATTGCCTCGGGCCTGTCCAATGTGGTGCTGGGTTGGCCTCTCTTGGGGGCATTGGCCCACACGGGAGGAGCTGCAGGTTTGGTGGTTTGCTTGACATCGATCCTTCTCGCTCTAAAGGGCGAGGCAGCACGAGAGCCGACTCTTGGATGAGAGACGCACTTGGAATTTATTTTTAGAACATTATTTTTTAGAATCGATACACAATGAGCACGTTTGCTGATGAGTTACTACCCCGCTGGCGCCAATTCAACGCGCTCACAAAGCCGCGGGTGATTCAGTTGATTGTTTTTTGTGCCTTGATTGGCATGGTCTTGGCTGTGCCAGGCGTGCCCAGTTTGAGCGATGTGGTGTTGGCTCTTAAAGCTTGTTTAGGCATTTGGTTGGTCGCTGGGGCTGCGGCCGTGTTCAACTGTTTGGTCGAAAAAACCATCGACTCCAAAATGAAGCGCACCGCATGGCGTCCAACCGCCAGGGGGGAGCTCTCAGACATGGAGGCCTTGGTTTTCTCCAGTGTGCTTTGCCTGTTGGGCTCGGTGGTGCTTTATGTGTGGGTCAACCCCTTGACCCTTTGGCTCACCTTGGCCACCTTTGTGGGCTATGCAGTGGTCTATACCGTGATCTTAAAACCCCTCACCCCTCAAAACATTGTGATTGGTGGCGCCTCTGGGGCCATGCCACCCGTGTTGGGTTGGGCGGCGATGACGGGGGATGTCGGGCCAGAGGCTTTGATTCTCTTTTTGATCATTTTTTTGTGGACACCTCCCCACTTTTGGGCCTTGGCCTTGTACCGAGTCGAGGACTATCGCAAGTCTGGCCTGCCCATGCTGCCAGTCACTCACGGCAATGAGTTCACTCGCCTTCAAATTTTGCTCTACACCATCATCTTGCTGGCCGCATGCTTGTTGCCTTTCATGTACCAAATGAGTGGTTGGTTTTACTTGCTGAGCGCTTTGGCATTGAGCTTTGGTTTTTGCGCTTATGCGTGGAAGCTTTGGAGACATTATTCCGATGAGTTGGCACGCGCCACCTTCAAGTTCTCTTTGATCCATCTGAGTTTGTTGTTTGCAGCGTTCTTGATTGACCATTACTTGTAATCGGATGGCTCTTTTGTCTTCTTTGCACCCTAAACTCCAAGATCACCTCTACTCTATGGCCCACAGCATGCACATTTTGTCACCCATTCAGAAGTCTTCGCTTGCAGCGTTGCGCGTTTGCTCGCAGCTTTCTCAAAGCTTTGTTCGTGCTGGGTTGGCGCTTGGCGCATGCTTGACGGTGCTGGGCTTGGTGGCCTGTTCTCCAAAGCCCTTGAGTTTCAATGGCGTGGACATCACGGGTGCGGACTCGGGTCGCACCCTGGCGTGGACGGGTGCCAATGGACAGGTACAGCAATTGAAAGATCTCAGAGGCCGAGTGGCCTTGGTTTTCTTTGGCTACTCGCAGTGTCCCGACGTGTGTCCCACCTCACTCACTGAGCTCAAAGAGATCAAAGAGAGTTTGGGTCAGCAGGGCCAAAAGGTCCAAGTGATCTTCATCACCGTGGATCCTGAGCGCGATACGCCAGAGGTGCTCAAAGCCTATGTGGCCAATTTTGGCGATGACATCATCTCCATCAGTCCAGAGCCTGAGCAACTCAAAGCCTGGGCCAAAGAGTTCAACATTTACTACGACCGCGTCAATGGACCCACGCCCACGAGTTACACGATGGAGCACACCGCGGGGTACTACATCTACGACACACAAGCGCGTTTGCGCTTGTTCTCTCGCTACGGCACGCCCAAAGAGGCTCTCAGTGCTGACATTCAAACTCTCTTGAAGGATGCCAAGTCTTGAGTGGGTGTTGAAGGGGGAGAGACCATAAAGAAAGGGGACTCGGTTCACACCGAGTCCCCTTTTGTTTGATCAACGCTAGATTAAGCGAATTCGATCAATGCAGCTTTCATCTTCTTCATGGCCGCAGTCTCAATTTGGCGAATGCGCTCGGCGCTCACACCAAACTC
>CAIKYO010000273.1 GCA_903831655.1 uncultured Burkholderiales bacterium | reverse complement strand
TATCATCACCGGACAATCAATCTTCACTACCGTCTTGGGGCAGTAGTTTCAGCGGTAAAGGATCCTCCTTTGGGGATCAAATTAGACAACGCGATCAAATGGCAACAGTGATGCTGATGACCATTAAAGCGGGTAATATTGAGTCGGGCCTGCAAATCTCTTGAAACCCGCATGAATACTGGTTTTTTTTGATATTTTCTCTTTCAAAAACTCTCAGAAAACCTTATAATTCTCACACAAACCTGAGAGTTTTATCTGTTTTTTTCGAGGGGCCGAAATGACTGATGATTTCTTCCGTTCTCGCCTTGACGGCATGATTGATCCACGCCATCCTTTGGCGGTTTTAGGGGACAAGTTACCTTGGCACAAACTCGAAGCTTCCATTGCCCCCATCTTTGCCCATCAACCCAGTCCTGTTGAAACAGATACGGGATTTGATTTCGGGGGGGAGTTTGTCAAGTCCAAAGGTGGGGATGTCAGCAACAAAGGTCGTCCCCGTTTGTCGTTTCGTTTGATGATTGCGCTGACTATGCTCAAGAACAGTTTCAACTGCAGTGATGAGGAGTTGGTCCAACGGTTCGCAGACTCCGTGACTTGGCAGTACTTTGCTGGATATGAATACTTTGATTCCAGGCTGCCCTGTGATGCCACTCAAGTGGGGCGTTTCAGAACTGCCTTGGGAGAGGCTGGCTTGGAGGAGATCTTGAGCGCCACCATTAAGGCTGCGTTGGATATTGGGGCAGTAAAAAAAAGTGAATTTGAGCGCTTGATCGTTGACACCACTGTGCAAGAAAAGGCCATCGCCCATCCAATCGATAGCCGCTTATTGGATATTGCAAGACGCAAGGTGGTGCAAGCTGCCAAAAGGGCTGGGATTGAGCTCAAGCAAACCTTTGATAGGGAATGCAAAGAGCTTCGCAGGAGCGCTGGGGGCTATGCTCACGCCAAGCAGTTCAAGCGTCTTAGGCGAACCATCAAACGGCAAAAGACGATTCTTGGGATTTTGCTCAGAGAGGTGCAAAGAAAGTTGCCTTTGGCAAAAAACCAGGGCAAAGAGTTGGAGACCCTGCAAATGTGGCTAGAGCGAGCCACCCGCATTCATACCCAAAAGCGCAAGGACAAAGACAAACTGTATGCACTCCATGCCCCAGAAGTTGAGTGTATTGGCAAGGGCAAAGCCCGCAAGCCATTTGAATTCGGTGTCAAGGCAGGGATTGCTGTCACCCACAAGCAAGGCTTGATTGTGGGTGCAAGATCATTTCCTGGGAACCCCTGGGACGGCCATACGCTGTCAGAGCAGATAGAGCAAGCAAGCGTCTTGCTCGAGGCAGTCAACGTCAAGCCCAAACAGGTGGTGGTTGACTTGGGCTACAGGGGTAAAGATGTTGATGCTGCGCTCCCAAACATTGAAATCATTCACCGCGGCAAAATCAAAACCATGACCCAAACGCAAAGGAAGTGGTTGAGAAGAAGACAAGCCGTTGAACCGGCAATCGGACACCTAAAAGCAGACCATCGAATGGATCGAAATTGGCTCAAAGGCTCAACGGGCGACGCGCTTCATACGCTGTGCTGTGCAGTTGGGTACAACATCAAGTGGCTGATGAGGGCAATTGCCCGTTTAGGGCTCCGGGGTCTTTTATTGGGCCTGGATTTATTGACGCAATTGAGTGAACTTGAGCGCAATATTTCCAAACAAATCAAATTCCAGTTTGAAAACAGAAATTTGAACACTCAAGTTTTACTGAAATTGTGAAAAATGAATTTTGCAGGTTCGACTATTGACACCGCAAAACGTGCTTTGTCAGCCTTACTCCACATTGAGCCCTCTTTGCAATTAAATCAGTTGTTGATTAAAATTGGGGCTGCCTTGTTGGAGGGTAATGTTTTGATTGCACAGGAATTTGCCTCCCATTTTTCAATTGACGCGATTGATTCTTTGGCGCACTAAATCCTACAATCCAGCCCCCGGCAATTATCTGTACGGTACAACTGAGGTTGTGTTCACTTGGGTTTTTAAGACTAATTGGGGATCAGTTTTTGGTTGTCAAAATTAAGCCCCATAACCCATGCCTTTTCCAAAGCTATTCCTTCTCAACCTTGGACTCACTGTGTTGATGTGCTCAAATCAACACACCTTG
>CAIKYO010000272.1 GCA_903831655.1 uncultured Burkholderiales bacterium | reverse complement strand
GTATTTTGGCCACCAATACACCGGATGTGCTCACTCAGACCACAGCAGATTTTGGTTTGGCTTTGATTTTGGCAACCGCCAGAAGAATGAGTGAAGGCGAGAGATTTCTGAGAGCCGGTAAATGGGCTGAGTGGCGCTACGATTTATTAAGTGGAGCCGATGTGTATGGTTCAACTCTGGGGATCGTGGGCATGGGGCGCATTGGCCAAGCCATTGCCAAACGAGCGTTTCATGGGTTTGATATGACCATCCAGTATCACAACCGCACGCGATTGAGTTTGGACATTGAGCAAAGTTTGAGCGCGAGTTGGGTCACTTTGCCAGACTTGCTCATGTCCTCTGATCACGTGATTTTGGTGCTTCCCTATTCTCAAGAGGCTCACCACTTGATTGGAGCCAAGGAGCTGGCTCTCATGAAAAAGGGTGCTCACTTCATTAATTTGGCCCGGGGAGGGTTGGTCGATGAGGATGCATTGGCAGATGCGCTCATCTCAGGGCACTTAGGGGGGGCAGGGCTGGACGTGTTCGAAGGAGAGCCCAGTGTCAACCCTAGGCTATTGGAGTTAGAGCGAGTGGTGTTGACCCCTCACATTGCAAGCTCAAGTTTGGCAACGCGCTTGGCCATGTGTCAACTTGCCGCGGACAATCTCATCGGTTTTTTTGAGCATGCTCAAGTCAAGACTCCCCTCAATCCTGAAGTGCTCAAGCGCTAGAAAGGGAAATGTTTAGCATGGATTTCACATCACTGTTGATCCCGTTTTGTTTGGTTTTGCTCTTGATTTTGATGCTCTCCAAGCGTTTCCAGTCCAAACAACCCGATGGGCTTTTGATTGAGATTAAAAATTTACAAGAAAAAATCGAACGCTTGGAGCGAGATGTTCGCTACGAGATTCACGAAAATCTAAAAACTTCCAGACAAGAATTGACGCTCAACTTGGGTCAATTTCAGACCCAACAAATGGAACAAATGAGCGCGCTGCAAAAGGGTTTAAGCGATTCTTTGAGCACACAAATTTTGGCCATGAGCGAGAGCAACTCACTTCGTTTGTCTGAGGTGAGGGCCACTTTGGATCAACAGCTCCAACACTTGCAGAGCTCAAACGCTGCAAAACTCGAGGAGATGAGACAAGTGGTGGACGAGAAGTTGCAAACCACCTTGGAGACTCGTCTGTCGCAAAGTTTCAAACAAGTGGCAGACCGGTTAGAGCAAGTCCATCAAGGCCTGGGGCTCATGCAAAACTTGGCACAAGGGGTGGGCGACTTGCAACGAGTGCTCACCAACGTCAAGAGCAGAGGTATCTTCGGTGAAACACAACTTGAAGGATTGCTTGAGCAAGTGCTCACCGTAGAGCAATATTCAAAACAAGTTGAGACCCGCCCCAGGAGCAATCAACGTGTCGATTTTGCGATTAAATTCCCCGGACGTGGAGAGGCCCATGAAACGGTGTGGCTCCCCATCGATGCAAAATTCCCAAGGGATGATTACGAACGACTCCTAGACGCCAGAGACCAAGCAAACGCTCAGGCCGCAGAGGCCGCAGCCAAGGCGCTTGAAGTGCGAATCAAGGCTGAGGCCAAGAGCATTTCCGAGAATTATTTGGCGCCGCCTCATACCACTGACTTTGCCATTTTGTTCTTGCCCGTAGAGGGCCTGTACGCCGAGGTGCTCAGACGTCCAGGACTCATGGACACCTTGCAAAGAGAATACAGGGTGACCTTGGCGGGGCCGACCACCTTGCTGGCCATGCTCAATAGTTTACAAATGGGCTTTAGAACCTTGGCACTTCAAGAGCAGGCCTCTGAGGTTTGGCGCGTGCTGGGCGCGGTGAAGACAGAGTTTGAGCGATATGGTGAGTGGGTGGGAAAGGTGAGAGAGCAAGTGCAAAAAGCTGCCGACACCCTAGACCGAGCCGACACGAGGGGTCGACAAATGAGGCGTGCCCTAAAGGGTGTTGAGAGTTTGCCTGAGGGAGAGGCTTTGGCGATTTTGCCCATTGTTGAATCGCGCTTGAATTTTGACGAGGCCACTGAGGAGGAGGAACGAGGAGCTTCAAAAGCACCATGAAAGCTCAATTGGTTCGCCTGATCGGCGCACAAATTTGTCTACACGCTTGTATGACGGGGATGCGGCTTGCCGCTCCTTTGATGGCCCTCAAGCTTGGGCACAGCAGCGCAGAGGTGGGTGTGCTGATGGCGCTTTTCTCTTTGACACAGGTCTTTTTGGCTTTGCCAGCGGGTCGTTTTGCCGATCGCCATGGACTGAAGTTACCGCTCATGATTGGCGTTTTGACCTCTAGTTTGGGGGCGTTGTTGTGCGTGCTCAACCCATCCTTTCCTGTCTTGTGTATTGGGGCTTTGCTCACCGGAGGCTCTGCTGGCTCTACCATCATTGCTCTGCAAAGACACGTAGGACGCATTGGCAAGACACATGCAGATTTGAAACTCGCATTCAGTTGGCTCTCCATGGGGCCTGCGATTTCGAACTTGATCGGACCTTTTTTTGTGGGTTTGTTGATTGATCAATTTGGCTTCAAAGTGGCCTTTGTATTTTTAAGCGTTATTCCTTTTTTGGCATGGTTTGGTGTCAAAAATGAAGTTTCTCCTAAGGCCAATGAATTGGAGGAACCTCTAGAGAAGCGTCGCATTTGGGATCTTCTTGCCAATCCAATGCTCAGAAAGCTCTTGCTCGTGAATTGGTTCATGTCCTCTTGTTGGGATTTGCACACCTTCATGGTGCCTTTGCTTGGTCATGAGAGAGGCGTGAGTGCCACAGCCATCGGGACTGTCATGGGTGTCTTTGCCATCTGTGCAGCCCTCATTCGGTTCGTTCTGCCTGTCATTGCTGAGAGGCTGCTGGAGTGGCAAATCATGACAGCTGCGATGGTCATGACAGCCATATTGATGGGGCTTTATCCACTGACCAATTCTGTGGTTTGGATGGCCATTTGCTCGGGTGGGTTGGGTTTGTTTTTAGGCAGTGTTCAGCCCATGCTCATGAGTACCATGCATCAAATTACCCCAGAGCATCGACAAGGAGAGGCTTTGGGGTTGCGTGCAATGATGGTGAACACCTCGAGTGTCTTCATGCCCATGCTATTTGGGGCAGCGGGCACACTGATTGGTGTGAGCGGGTTGTTTTGGGTGGTATCGGCCACCGTTGGCTCAGGAGCCAGATTGGCGTGGGGGCTTAGAGCGGATAAAAATCACGAATGATTTGATGAGCCTGCTCTAGATCATCAACATAATGAAAGAGGTTCAAATCCTCTTCATTGATGGCGCCTTCTTCTACGAGAACTTCGGGGTGGAAAACTCGCTTCCAATAACTCGAACCAAAAAGGATGATAGGGACTGGTTTGGACTTTTTACACTGCACGAGTGTCAGTGTTTCAAACAGTTCATCCAAGGTTCCAAATCCACCGGGAAAAGCCACCAACACTTTGGCTCTCATCATGAAATGCATCTTGCGAAGGGCAAAGTAGTGAAAGCGAAAACACAGCTCGGGCGTGATGTAGGGGTTGGGTTCTTGCTCAAAGGGTAGCGCAATGTTGAGCCCAACGCTCAACCCTCCAGCCTCGAATGCACCTCGATTGGCAGCCTCCATGATGCCTGGCCCCCCACCTGTGCACACGTACAGCTTTTCGCGGTCGGGTCTACCCTTGGAGGCCAATGTAATTTCTTTTGCAAAAATTCGCGCCTGTTCGTAGTAGTGCGAGTTTTTAACGATCGCCTGCGCTTTTGCAATGGCCTTGGGCTCACCCACCAAGGTGGCTTCAAGCAGTTTTTCTTGGGCCTTTTCTGGGCTCACGAATCTGGCACTGCCGAAAATCACGATGGTGTTTTCAATGCCCAATTCTTGTTGAGCCAAATCGGGTTTGAGTAGTTCGAGTTGAATGCGAATTCCTCGAGTGTCCCTGCGCGTCAAGAACTCTGGATCTGCAAAAGCCAAACGATTTGAATTTGGCGCAAGTTCAGTCAGATCGTGTGCTTTGGCAACAGCTTGCCAGTCTCTAAGTAACTCTTGGCTGTGGGGGTCGAGGGCAGCATCCATTTTGAAAAAGGTCCTACCAGTTAAAGAGGGTGAAGGGTCGGTAAATGCGCTGTGTGGCAGTGTTGACCAAGGTGTTCACCACACCCAATGCTCCATCACCTCTGGGAGATTGGGTGTGTTGGTGTCGACTTTGAATTAGACGCGCTTGCGGTATTCAGCTGTGCGGGTGTCGATTTCGATGCGGTCACCTTGAGCCACAAAAATTGGAACTGGAATTTCAAAGCCAGTGGAGATTTTGGCGGGCTTTAAGACTTTGCCAGAAGTATCGCCTTTGACAGCGGGTTCGGTCCATGTGACTTCACGCTCCACAGAGGTGGGCAATTCAACAGAGATTGCTTTTCCTTCGTAGAACACCACCTCAGCGGTCATGCCGTCTTCGAGGTAATTGAGTGCGTCACCCATGTTCTCGGCTTCCACCTCGTACTGGTTGTAATCTGGGTCCATCCAAACGTACATGGGGTCTGCAAAGTAGGAGTAAGTGCAATCCTTTTTATCGAGCACGATTTGATCGATTTTGTCGTCTGCCTTAAAGACCACTTCGGTGTTGAAGTTAGAGAGCAAGCTCTTGAGCTTCATGCGCACAGTGGCTGAGTTTCGACCTCCTCTGGCGTACTCGGTGCGAAGTACGATCATGGGATCTTTGCCTTGCATGATCACGTTGCCGGCACGAATTTCTTGAGCAATTTTCATAAGAATGAGGACCTGAGTCGCAAAATAAAAAATAGGATTGAGAACGGTCTGTCGTTGAGAGCCGATTCTCAGCAAATTAGAGTTGCTTTGAACTACAAATGTGCATTTTACCATGCATCCGCAATGCCCATGGGGAGGTGTTGCTTTCGCTCTTTATTGGCGCTTAAGTGTCTGCTTGGGATCGTTTTTGGGTCACAAAGTGCTCCAGCGCAGTCCCAAGTTCTGGATTTTTACTCAAAAGTTCACACAATGACTCACTCCATTGTCTCCACTCCAAGAGCACCTGAGGGGAGAGCGCAGCCAAAGTCGCTTTGCTGAGGTCGTTCCAATGCAGATGTGCCTCGACCAAAGATTGGGGAGCTTTAAAACGGCTCAAAAAGGCCATTAGTTTGCTCTCATGGGCTTGGTCACTTTGGGGGTAAATTTGCCAAACAAATGGTTTTTGAGCCCAGATGGCTCTGACCCAAGAGTCTTCGCCTCTCACAAAGTTCAATTCACTTTGGGCCAGTAGATCGTCAAAATCCGACTGTGAGAGGTAAGGTAAAAATTCAATTTGGCTCTCCCCCAGCTCCACAAGTTGAGTGTCTGGGGTCATTTCAAATCCGCGGTTTTCAAGCTCCATGCGAACCGCAGCTTGCGCTCGTCCCGCTGTGACTTTGAGCGTCACGCCCGGTTTTCTCAAACTGATTTGTTGTATTAAATCGCTCAGAGCCTTGGGCTCATAACAAAAAAGTACCCAGTAAGGGGGAGACGCGTTTGGGGCTTTGAGATCTTGAGGAGGTTTGTGCGCTCTGAGCAACCCACCCGTGCTCAACGTAAACCCGGGATAGAAAAACCACTTGGTTTGACCTTTCATGGGTCCGCTCCAGACTGGGGAGGGCATTTGGTGCATGCGCTCAACATAATCCTCTGCGCTTAAATACTCCAAGTTGATCCAAACCCAAGAAGTAGGATTCGCACGTTGGGCTAGAGCAGGCGCCAATTGAGAGAGGTAGACCTGTGGAATTTCACAGCCAAAAGCCTCAATGAGAACATCGGGCTGGGGGTGGGTCAATAGGTCATCAGTGTTCTTTGGCCAAGCTTTGCATTGCACATGGGGGTGACCTTTGGGGGCCATCCAGCTCAAAGCAGAAGAATCATCAACGAACAAGTTCACGGTATGGCCCAAGTCGCCTAGTCGTTGTGCCAGTCTCCAACATACGCCCAAGTCCCCATGGTTGTCTACCACTTGACAAAAGAGGTCCCACTGTAAGCCAAGAGGTTTCATGTTTTGAGTTGTGTCATGCGTGTGGGTGGTTTGGAATGCCATCGCCTTGATGGTGCATTCATTGTAAGAGGGACTTTTGAAGACATGAATCTCAAGCAGAGAGGGTTGTGGGCGTGGGTGAGGTTAAATCAGCAAGTGTTTCACTTTGAAGTAACTGATGGCATACTCTTTGGTATTGATCCTATAGCGCAACAGATGTCCTCCTCCTCATCCAAACCACAAGCCCAAGACGAGAACCCCGTCCACTCGGCTCCCCTTGCTACAACACCCATTGAGGGGGCAACGGCGCCGGGCTCAGAGTCACTCGCGGCATCGAACTCCCAAAGTCAAGAGAGCGGGAAAGCAAGCAAAAAAACAAAGGTCAAACGAGCAGCCAAGGATTCTTCCACCCAAGATCATTTGGCGCTTGAGCCAGAGGTGAACTTTGATCAAGCGCTGCTCGATGAGGTCAATGCACTGCCTTTGCTCCCAGGGGTTTATCGCTACTTTGATGAGCAAGATCAAATCCTCTATGTTGGAAAGGCCAACAGTTTGAGAAAGCGGGTGTCGAGTTACTTTCAGCGAGCACACGGGGGCACGCGAATTGGTCACATGGTTCGAAAGATCAAAAGGATGGAGACCACAGTGGTGCGCTCCGAAGCGGAGGCTTTGATCCTTGAGAACAATCTGATCAAAACCTTAAAGCCCAAGTACAACATTTTATTCAGAGACGATAAAAGCTATCCCTATTTGAAAATCACTCGCCCCCAGGAATCAGCCCTTGTCTCTCAAGAGGGGTTTCCTCATGCGCGCCAAATCTCCAGAGTGGTTTACTACCGGGGGGCGGTTGACAAACAAGATCAATACTTTGGGCCTTACCCCAGTGTGTGGGCTGTGCGAGAGGCCATATTGTTGATGCAAAAAGTCTTTCGTTTAAGGACCTGTGAGGACTCGGTCTTTAATCACCGCACCAGGCCTTGTTTGCTTTATCAAATCAAGCGCTGCTCGGGTCCTTGTGTGGGACTGATCTCTGTTGATGCCTATAACCAAGATGTGGCCAACGCCATGAGCTTATTGAAGGGTCAGGCGAGGGAGGTGATGCGCCAGCTCGAGAAAAGAATGGGCGAACATGCCGAGAAACTCGAGTTTGAAATGGCAGCAGAAATTCGCAACCAATTGAGTGCGCTCTCTCGCATCATGCACCAACAATCGGTTGAGACCGTGGGCGACCAAGATGCAGATATTTTGGCTGTTCAAATTCAAGGAGGTCGGGCCTGTGTCAATTTGGCCATGGTGAGGGGTGGGCGTCACCTGGGCGATCGTCCTCACTTTCCCGTGCACGTCGAGGATGCTACGCCCAGTGAGGTGCTCGAAGCCTTTTTGTCTCAGCACTACATTGAAATTGCAACACCGCCGACTTTGATCGTGTCTCACAAAGTGGCCCCCGAGTTGATTCAAGCTCTCACCGAGCAGTCGGGTGTGAAAATCCAAATGGTCTACCAACCCAAGGAGCAACGCAAAGCTTGGCTTGAGATGTGTGAGCAAAACGCACAAATCCAGTTGGCCAGATTGCTCGCCGAGGAAGGCTCTCAACAAGCACGAACCAGGGCCTTGATCGATGCACTGGATCTAATGGTCGATGACATGGAGACGTTTAGGGTCGAGTGTTTTGATATCTCCCACACCTCGGGAGAGGCGACCCAGGCCTCTTGTGTGGTCTTTCACCATCACAAGATGCAAGGTGCAGAGTACCGTCGCTACAACATTGAAGGGATCACGGGGGGAGATGACTACGCTGCCATGAGGCAAGTCCTCACCCGACGCTACAGCAAGGTGGCTGAGAGCGTGAGGTTGGGTGAGGGGCGCATGCCTGAGTTGGTCTTGATCGATGGCGGCAAGGGACAGATTGGTATTGCCAGGGAAGTTTTTGAGAGCTTGGGGCTTGATGTGTCTCGCTTGGTGGGCGTTGAAAAGGGAGAGGGCCGCAAAGTGGGCTTGGAGGAGTTGGTCTTTGCCGATGGGCGCGCCAAGGTTTCATTGCCCGCTGACTCTGCTGCTCTTATGCTGGTGGCTCAAATCAGGGACGAGGCCCATCGCTTTGCCATCACAGGCATGCGGGCACAGCGGGCCAGGGTTCGAGTCGGTGCCTCAAAGCTTGAAGACATTGCAGGTGTGGGGCCTAAAAAACGCGCCAAACTATTGCAGCGTTTTGGTGGGGTCAAGGGTGTCGCTCAAGCGAGCGTTCAAGATTTAATGGGCGTGGAGGGTATTTCCACTGAGTTGGCCAATGCCATCTACAAGGCATTGCGTTGACCCTTTCGGTTCAAGTTCCCAGTCAATAAAGAATCAAGCAAACACTTTGAGGAGTTGGTCCAGACCACCCGCTTGGATGCTCACCATCGCTTGCTCACGAACAATGGGCTTGGCATGGTAAGCAACGCTCAATCCGCCTGCCTCTGAGCACAGTTTCATCATGGGTAAATCGTTGGCTCCGTCACCAACTGCGATGACTTGACCGGGGTGAAGACCCAAGAGGTCACAGGTGCTCAATATCATCTTGCGTTTCTCCTCTGAGTCGCAAATCAGTCCCCAGCTTTGTGCAATGAGCTCTCCAGTTAGGCATCCAGATTGAATCTCCAATTCATTGCTGCGCATGAAATCGAGTTTCAATCGGGCTTGCACCTCTTTGGCAAAGTAAGTGAAGCCCCCGCTGACCAAGAGCGTTTTGAGTCCATTGGCTTGACAAGTCTCAACCAGTTCTTTTGCGCCCGGGTTGAGTTCGAGCCGATTGTTGAGCACCTTTTGTAGGATTTCCTGCGGGGCGCCTTTTAAAAAGCTCAGGCGTCGCTTGAGGCTTTCGCTGAAACTTTTGATCTCACCTCGCATGGCGGCCTCTGTGATGCTTGCGACTTGCTCACCCACCCCAGCCTCACGAGCCAATTCGTCAATGCATTCGATGTTGATCAAGGTTGAGTCCATGTCAAAGGCAATGAGTTTGAATTGATCCCAGCGAAGAGGGGCCTTGAAGCCTTGAATCTTCAGCCCCTCTGTCAGCTCATCGGGATGTGTCAGTTTGCTTTGTGTAGCAACGGGATCAAATGAATTGGGCGTTTGGCTCATGCTTTTTCTGTGACGCTGGTTTTGCCCAAGTTCAGCAAAAGGTCTCTGACCATTTGGGTTCTGTGTTTGACTTCGGGAAGGTCTTTTTCGATACGAAGTTTATCATTGCCTGCGAGCTTGATGTGTTTGTTCTTTTGCACCAAAGAGATGATTCGCGAGAGGTCTACGGGTGCGTTGGGCCTAAAGGTGATGGTGGTGACTTGAGGGGTTGCATCAATTTTGGATACGCCGTAGGGCTTGACCAAAACTCTCAAGCGATGCACATCGATCAGCGTTTGCACTTGCTCGGGAGGTTTGCCAAATCGGTCCACGATTTCTTCCTGCAAGGAGTCGATTTGATCGTTGGTCTTGGCGGTCGCAAGTTTTTTGTAAAAAGACAGCCTCAAGTGAACATCCCCGCAATAGTCATTTGGCAAGAGTGCGGGTGCATGCAGGTTGATCTCAGTTGTGACAGACAAGGGGCTTAACAAATCGGGCT
>CAIKYO010000271.1 GCA_903831655.1 uncultured Burkholderiales bacterium | reverse complement strand
GGTTTTGGTGGCACCAACGGAACTTTGGTTTTTAAGCGCTTTGTTTGACGCCTCGGGGTGTGACCTTTTTCGCTTGCCCCACATCTGCTCAAGCCATTGAGTCACTCTAAACCGAGGTTTGCTTACTCCCTGGATTTAAACGGGCAGTGCTCCTTTTGTCATCCCTTGACAGCGCATTCACGTTAATTTACTTGCCCAAGAGGGATTCTCAGCTTTGAAGCCCCTTGCAATTCAACGCATGTGTCCTCATTTATGAGGTGCGTTCTTGCTCGTTGCTTCTCTTTGCTTGTGTCACCCTAAACGCAGTGCCTCTGAGTTACATGGGTGGGGCATCCGAGACGTCTTTCGCACTTTGCAGCAAACCCATTTGATTTTTTGGAGATATCAATGCCTTTTTCTAAGTGTGTACAAAGTCCTTCAAGCATTCAAAAGGTCCTTTGTGGGCTGTTGCCTGTTGCGCTTTGGTGTGTGTCTGAATTGGCTCAGTGTGCAACCCCTGTCCAGGCGCCCCAAGCCGTGGTGCCTGCGCAGTCAGCCCCCGCTGCAAGGGTGTTGCCTGATTTCACCGACTTGGTGGACATGGTGGGTCCGTCGGTTGTGAACATTCGCACTCTTGAGAAGGTGGCCACACGCCCCTCTATCTCCAATGGACAAGGCGAGCCTGATCCAGAAATGCAGGAGCTCTTTAGGAGATTTTTTGGTGTGCCCTTTCCCAGCGCACCCGGTGGCACACCCAACACACCCAATTCGCCAAAGGGCGCTCGCCCCAGCCCCAAAGCGCCCGAAATGGAGGAGCAACCCAAGGGAGTTGGATCGGGATTCATTTTGAGTTCTGATGGTTTGATCATGACCAATGCACACGTGGTTGAGGGCGCTGATGAGGTGATTGTCACGCTCACAGACAAGCGAGAATTCAAAGCCAAGATCATGGGTTCTGATAAAAGAACGGATGTGGCGCTGGTAAAAATCAACGCAACGGGTTTGCCATCGGTCCGCACGGGGGATGTGAGCAAACTGCGTGTGGGTGAATGGGTGATGGCGATTGGTTCACCCTTCGGACTGGACAACACCGTCACCGCTGGCATCGTGAGTGCCAAGCAACGCGACACGGGGGATTATCTCTCCTTCATTCAAACCGATGTGGCCATCAATCCAGGTAACTCTGGCGGTCCCTTGATCAACATGCGAGGTGAGGTGGTGGGCATCAACAGCCAAATTTACTCTCGCTCGGGTGGATTCATGGGCATCTCGTTTGCAATTCCAATCGATGAGGCCTTGCGGGTGAGCGATCAGTTGCGCAGCATTGGACGTGTGCAACGAGGCAAAATTGGCGTACAAATTGGGCAAGTGAGCAAAGAGTTGGCGGAGTCCCTCGGTTGGAGCAAGCCTCAAGGTGCATTGGTGAGTGCCGTGGAGCCGGGCTCCCCTTCAGAGAAAGCGGGCATCGAGCCAGGTGACATCATCATTAAATTCGATGGCAAAGCGATTGATAAATCCGTTGACTTGCCCCGATTGGTGGGCGGCATCAAGCCTGGATCCAAGAGTGTCGTCACGGTTTTCAGGCGCGGACAGGAAAAGGATCTCACCGTCACGGTGGGTGAATTTGAAGACGACTCCAAGCAATCCCAAGACAATACAAGCCCAAGCAGCAAAAACAAACCCAGTTCCTCTGCGCTCAGCAGTTTGGGCTTGGTGCTGAGCGATTTGAGTGAGGCTCAAAAGCGCGAGTACAAGGTCAAAGGAGGCGTGAGAGTCGAGCAAGCCCTTGACGCAGCTGCCAAGGCTGGACTCAAAGAGGGAGATGTGATCTTGGCTTTGGCCAATGTGGAGATTTCATCGATCAAAGAGTTTGAACAAACCTTGGCTCGTCTTGACAAGTCAAAAGCCACCAACATCCTCTTCAAACGAGGCGAGTGGGCTCAATACGCGATCATTCGACTCTCCAAATAAACCTCTTGCGGTGTGTCTTGGGGGCTGGGTTCGGGCTTGACCCATGGGTCAAGCCTCACCATTTTGGCGCTTTAAAACCCCGCAATGCCTAAGTATTTCATGTGGTTATTGATGTAAAAAAGGGACTAAAAATCTTTTTTTAAATTTTTTTTATTGCCCCTTTGTCCTGGAAAGTCCAAAATTAAATTTACAAAAATTAATTATTAATCATTACAAGAAAGTTTAAGGGTTTTCGAGAATTCATCTGACT
>CAIKYO010000270.1 GCA_903831655.1 uncultured Burkholderiales bacterium | reverse complement strand
TTCGTTATCAATCTCGATACGCCTGATAACGTCGAAAAATTTGTAATTGAGATGAGTAACTCGACCTTAACGAATATCAAAGGTCAGCAAGCCAAGGATCCAACACTAACGATTACTCTGAATCGCAGTGATTTAGAGCAAGTCATGGGCGGTCAAACTACATTCGACAAGCTTTTGGCTGAAGGCAAAGTGAAGTTTGTTGGCGACCGTAAGGCCTTTGATCAACTGAAAGGCACCTTAACTGTCTTTAAGCCAGACTTTGAGCTCATGCCAGGCACCAAACCTAAGACTGCGCCTCAAGTTCAGAAAACAACTCGCGATCCATTTGAAGCGCAAGAGTTGGCCATTACTGCGGGTGAGTAGTAAGCGAGAGAATTCAATCTGCATCAATAAATAAGGTTCCTGTTTGGAGCCTTATTTATTTTCTGTTTTAGTTCAGGTCAACCTGCAGCTTGGCATCTTTCACTAACTTTGCCCATTGATTTCGATCTTTGACAATAAATTTACTGAAGGCCGCTGGAGTGCCGCCACCATCCTCTGCGCCAACCTCAGCCATTTTGGCCTGTACTTCAGGCTTACGCAAAATGGTATTTACGTCGGTATTAATTTTTTGCACAATGTTTGAATTTAAATTAGCAGGACCCATTAAGCCGTACCAAGCAGTCGCCTCAAATCCAACAAAACCCAGTTGATCCATAGTTGGTAAGTTTGGATAGGCGGCAGAGCGTTTGGTGCGAGTTTGAGCTAGAGGAATCACTTTACCGCTTTGAATATGGGGTGTTGCAGCAGCCATCGTTTCAAAGGCGTAAGTAATGTGGCCAGCCATTAAATCTACTAGCACTGGACCGCTACCTTTATAGGGAATGTGCAGGGCTTGAGTACCAGCCATATGCATAAATAGCTCAAAGGCAAGATGCTGAGTGCTGCCGTTGCCTGCTGAGCCAAACGTAACTTTGCCTGGGTTTTGTTTCATGTAGGCCACCAAATCTTTAACGTTTTTCGCTGGCGCATCTACATTGGCAATCAAAATATTGGGCGTAATACCTAATAAGACGATTGGAGTGAAGTCTGTAGCGGCGTTGTAGGGCATTTTTTGCCCTAAAGCCGGAATGATGGACATGGCATTGACGTGAGCAAGACCAAGCGTGTAGCCATCAGGGGCTGACTTAGCAACCAAGTCTGCTGCGATCGTTCCTGCAGCGCCACCGCGATTATCAACAATGACTTGCTGACCCCACATTTGAGACAGGTTAATTGCAATCACACGGGCTACTGCATCAGAGCCACCACCCGGCGGAAATCCAACAATGAGTTTGACCGGTTTATCAGGCCATGCTTTTGATTGAGCATTCGAATTCACTGAGAGCAGAAGGGCGCTGACACACACCATTATGCTGATCAGAAAATGATTACGCCTATAGCTGCAAGTTCTATCGTGCATATGAAGTCTCCGAAACTATTAATTTATTTTTATATTTGACTTACTTTACCCGAGAAATATTTCCTGAAGGTTGTTCAGATAGCGTAAACCCTGATCGGTGGCTTTCAGTTTGCTCGGATTCTCATCAAGCAACCCCTTTTTGCAAGCCTCGTTTAATCCTTTGCTAATGACACTTAAAGGTAGTCCTGTGCGTTCGCTAAAGGTATTTGTATCGACGCCATCGCTTAGGCGTAGGGTATTGAGCATGAATTCAAAGGGAAGATCCTTAGCTTCAATGTCACGTGACTCAATTAGGGCGTTGCCCTTAGTTTCCATCGCCTGCATATAGGTTTCTGGGTGGCGCTCCCGTACTTGGCGAGTAATTTTATTTGGGTAAGAGATCTTTCCATGTGCACCTGCGCCAATGCCGATGTAGTCACCAAAGCGCCAATAGTTCAAGTTATGTTTGCATTCCTGATCTTTCTTGGCATAGGCTGAGACTTCATAGCGCTGATAGCCTGCTTTATTTAGTAGATCTAGATTTTGATCAAACATCGCATCAATTACTTCTTCGCTAGGAAGCTTGGGTGGAAAGTTAGCAAAGTAAGTATTGGGCTCTAAGGTGAGGTTGTATAAAGAGAGGTGTGGTGTATTAAAAGAGAGGGCTGTTTCAATATCCGCTTTGGCAGAATCAATCGTCTGATTGGGTAAGCCATACATCAAATCGAGATTGACCGATTTGAAATGATCTAAAGCAATCTGTACTGCACGCTTTGCTTCTGCGCCATTGTGAATGCGACCCAATGCTTTAAGTTGTTCATCTTGAAAACTTTGGATACCCAAAGAAACGCGGTTAATACCGCACTTTGCAAATGCGGCAAATTTTTCAGCTTCAACCGAACCAGGATTGGCCTCCATGGTGATTTCGGCATCGGGCTCTAGATTGATGCGTGCACGAATTGCTGAAAGTAATTGATCCATTCCCGCGGGGGAAAGCAGGCTGGGTGTGCCGCCACCGATGAAAATACTATGGACTTGGCGTCCCCAAATATTCGGTAGCTCAGTTTCTAAATCAGCAATGAGTGCGTTGATATAACGTTGCTCATCAAATCCATTGGCATTTCCCTTAGAGTCTTTAATTTGATGAGAATTGAAGTCGCAATAAGGGCATTTCTTTTCACACCAAGGAAAGTGAATGTAGAGCGCTAGTGGTGGCAGCGCAGTCAGTGAGACTGGATTAAGCACGAGATTGAAGTTGGGTAATGAGTTCACGCAAAGCTTGGCCGCGATGACTGATTAAGTTCTTTTGCGTTGGATCTAATTGGGCCGCTGTCATTTGAAGTTCTGGCAAGTAAAAGTAAGGGTCGTATCCAAAGCCATGACTTCCTTTGGCTTCATCAATAATCTGGCCATACCAGCGTGTTTGGACAATTAGTGGTTCTGGATCATTCTCGCTACGAACCATGACTAAGGCACAAACATAATGGGCATTCCGATCGCTTTGTTGTTTTAATGCAGCGATGAGTTTTTGATTGTTCGCGGCATCATCCCCTTGCTCACCAGCATAGCGGGCCGATAGGACTCCAGGCTCGCCATTTAGAGCGTGGGCACATATCCCTGAATCATCTGCAAGGGCGGGTAGACCGCTTGCTGCACTTGCGTGGCGCGCTTTGGCTAAAGCGTTTTCAACAAAAGTGCAATGAGGCTCTTCAGCTGATGGAATGCCTAATTCACCCTGTGGAATCACTTGGAAGTTTAGGGGTGCTAACAGCGCCTGAAACTCCCTGACTTTGCCCGCGTTATTGGATGCCAAGACTAATTTCTGCATAAATAGAGTCAGTTACTTTAAAGAATCAATTTGCAATTGAGTTAGCTCTTGAATGCCTTGCTCAGCTAAATCTAAAAGGGCATTTAATTCTGCTCTTGAAAAAGCAGCGCCCTCGGCCGTACCTTGTACCTCGATCATGCCGCCTTTACCAGTCATCACAACATTCATATCGGTATCGCAGGAAGAATCTTCTGGGTAATCTAGATCCAGGACAGGGGCACCTTGATAGATGCCCACAGAAATCGCGGCAACGCTATCAATAATGGGATCTTGAGTTAAGGCACCACTTTTAAGTAATTGATTTACTGCATCACGAGCGGCAACATAGGCACCGGTAATTGAAGCGGTACGTGTTCCACCGTCTGCTTGCAAAACATCGCAATCCAAATGGATGGTGCGCTCGCCAAGAATTTTTAGATTAAATACGCTACGCATTGCACGACCGATTAAACGTTGAATTTCTTGGGTACGACCAGATTGTTTGCCGCGAGCTGCTTCACGATCGCTGCGGGTATGTGTAGAGCGGGGAAGCATGCCGTATTCAGCGGTAACCCAACCTTCACCTGAACCTCTTTTGTGGGGCGGTACTTTATCTAGAATGCTGGCAGTACAAAGAACCTTAGTGTCACCAAATGCAATCAAGACAGATCCTTCGGCATGTTTTGTAAAGGCTCTAGATATTGTCACGGGGCGCAAGTCTTTTGGTTTGCGTCCGCTTGGGCGGGTGATATTAGCTAAGTTTGGGCTGCTCATGAATGTTGGCCTTGAAATATGGTCTGAATGGTTAAGGATCAATCTACAATGTCCATATGATATCGAGCATGACTGGTTATGGCAGCGCTT
>CAIKYO010000269.1 GCA_903831655.1 uncultured Burkholderiales bacterium | reverse complement strand
GAAATTGCCAAAAGAGGTTTGGCTCATTCACCTGAGGGTAGACGTGTCTTTGCGACCATGACAGTCAACGACAATTTATTACTGGGTGCATTTCCACGTCTGACAGGTTCTCGTCAAAGAGGGGACGTCAACGGCGATTTAGAGCGTGCTCTTGAGCTGTTTCCTCGCCTCAAAGAACGCAGGGAGCAATTGGCGGGAACCCTATCCGGAGGCGAGCAGCAAATGCTTGCAATGGCCAGAGCTGTGATGCTCAATCCTGAAGTTATTTTGCTAGATGAACCCTCCATGGGACTGGCTCCCATTTTGGTTGAGGAGGTTTTTAAGATCATCTCTCGCTTAAAAAGCGAAGGTGTGACCATGTTATTGGTTGAGCAATTTGCTGCAGCAGCACTTAATGTTGCAGACTATGGATACGTGTTGGAAAATGGAGCCATCTCTGTTCACGGACCAGCCAAGGAACTCATGCACGATCCAGCCGTTGCCGCAGCCTATTTAGGGGGTTCTCACTAAAAAAATAAGCACCTATGGGTGCTTATTTTCATTTAGATTTGCTCTAAGGCTCTAAGTCTCCTGACTCGCTTATCTCCAACGACCTCTACCGTAATAGCCTCCAAACCCAATGCTTACTCCGACAGGAAATGGGGTGTAGTAAGGATAGGGATTGACATAAAGAGGTTGAGCATAAACGGGTTGAACATAAGTTGGAGACATTCCAACGACTTGAGATGGAGCGCTTCCTGGAGGAGGTACGTTGCCAGCAATAGAGGAAGCCTGAGCTTGCACGGGTGAGACTTCAATGCTCAATGTGGCACCGGGGTCAGAGGGCATTTGAACATTGTATTGTTTACCCGCGTATTCATAAACCACGTTGTAGTGCGTCACACGACTTTGCGAAGTGTATTGAGTCGTACATTGTTGGGCGTTTTGAACACTGGTCTTAGAAGCCTCAATGTTATTGCCAACGATTGCACCCCCCATCACACCCAAAGCTGTAGCGGCCGCATTACCAGCGCCCTGCCCCACAGCGCTACCTATGGCTCCACCTGCTATGGCTCCT
Organism: uncultured Burkholderiales bacterium; assembly: GCA_903831655.1. GTDB lineage: Bacteria > Pseudomonadota > Gammaproteobacteria > Burkholderiales > Burkholderiaceae_C > Limnohabitans. The sequence goes on along the minus strand of CAIKYO010000269.1, from coordinate 4,499 downwards.
AGGACAGCACCTGCACCTGACGGCGCTTCGTGGGTGACAACTGGCACCAGGGCACAACTCGATTGAGGGATGCTCACTTGTTCAACCACGGGCGTACTGGATATGACCTTGGCTTGCTCCACAGCGAAAGCGCTCACAGCGCTGGTGAGACCCAACACGATAGAAAGAGAGCTGATTTGGTACTTTTTCACGGTTTATCTCCTATGAATCAAATTTATTTGATCATTATGATTTGAGTATTGAACCTCAAAATTAACCTACTGTAAAGAATGAATGAAATTTTAATTCCACAACCTTAAAAATAGCTTAATTTATAATGATTTGCGTTAAGTTAAGTCGTTAAAAGAACCAATTTTTGTGATCTTTTTACTATAAAAAAAATAACAATAAAGTCTCGAAACCCTAAAATCATGCGATGTTGTAAATTGTTTCCTCCAAACATTGGGAGCCGCACATTATGACCATAATCTCCATAGCCAATATCAAAGGTGGTGTCGGTAAATCCACGCTGGCAACCAACATCGCGGGTTATTTTGCATCCAAGGGGCGAGAGGTCTGCTTGGGTGACATTGACAAACAACAATCATCACAACTGTGGCTTGGACTCAGGCCTCCCAGTATCTCCAAAATCCACAGCTGGCCCATCAATTACGACCACATTACCAAAGCCCCCGAACATTGCGATTATGCAATTATGGATACGCCTGCGGGCTTACATGGATGGAGGCTAAAGGAGGTATTGAGTTTGAGCGACAAAGTGATCGTTCCTATTCAACCCAGTATCTTTGATATTTTCGCTTCGCGAGAGTTTTTAAACGAACTCACTCAAGCAAAAAAATCAAGGCGCTTTTCACTTGGGATCATTGGGATGCGCGTTGATGAGCGCACCATTGCCGCGACCAAACTCAAAGAATTCATGCAAGCCATCGATATTCCAGTGCTGGGTTTCATCAGAGACACTCAGTACTATATTCAGATGGCAGCGCATGGTTTTTCACTATTTGACATGTCCCCCGCTCGCGTTCAAAGAGATTTGGAGCAGTGGGAACCAATCATCGATTGGCTTAACCACGAAGACTAAACATAGTGCCAATGGAGGGAAAAATTAAAAAGAATCCCTCCATTCAGCTTAGATTCGACCAACTCTTTGATTGAATTCTTCATCACTCAATATAGACAGCTCCTTGGCCTTATTGGAATCAATCGCTTTCAAGTTCACCATCATGCGGATCAAGTTGTCGCGACTGGGATGATCTTTGGCACTCTCATCCATGGATTCTCCAAAAAGCAAAACCATTAGCGTCTTGCCAACAATATTCATCAAAACGCCAAACAGAACCAATCCCAACAACATGGTAGAGCCTGCGATGACCCTTCCCCAAAAAGTGACCGGGAACATATCCCCGTAACCAGTGGTCGTCAACGTGACGATACACCACCACATTGCGGCTGGAATAGAGGTAAAGAATCGCTTGTCCTCAGGAATTGGATTCTTACTGACGGGATCCACGGGTACAAATTTTTCTGGCTCTTGCGGTACGGCTATTCCGCTTAATTTGGCATGTTCAACTTCATTTTGAAACTGCTCATCAATTAAGCGTTGTCCTTTTTCTATATTCTCTTGTGCATACAACTCACCTTCAACATAGAACATGAGCGTACTGGAGATCATCATCACGGAGAAGAGTGCGATGAAGTAAATGCGAAGATTGGTCACGATGGGGTTACTGGATTTAACCCCGCTGGCCAGTTGTTGGAGAGCTGTTCTGGCCATCTTTAAAACTCGCAACACTCGAATGACTCGAAGTAGCCTAAAGACTTTTGCTCCTTGCAAAAAGGTTAGATTCAAAATCATCAACACGGTGGGTAGGATGGAGACCAAATCCACAAGTCCCCAAAAGCTAAAAATGTATTTGACTCGGTTGGGAGCAAAATACAAGTTTCCCAAGTAGTCCAGTGCAAAGAAAGCAACTGCAGTGATCTCTACCCAGTAAAATAAATTTGCATTACCGCTGGCAAAAGGCTCAACAGTCTCCAAAGCCAAAGTTAAACATGAGATAAAAATCCACACGTTGATCACTGCTTGCCACCGGCTAAAGTCTGGATGCGTGGGCTCAGTAAAGGTTTGGCGTAAAAAGGCTGGTGCAGATCTCTGGGGAAGAGTCGATGAGGTGGACATGGGCGTAGGTGGGAGTTCAAGATGAAAATGAAACCTCGCTTGCACACCTTTTAGGTTGCAAGCTTGATTAGATTTTAAACATGTTCACCGCCCTTTTTTTAATCAGCGCGTCTTGGGCAGACTTCATCATCAACGGGGATGATCAAATGCGCTCTGAATTCACTGGCAATTCAATCTTCTCGTGAGTCATCACATCTTGCAAAGCATGCTCAAACATGCTCAGGGTATGACTGGCCACTCGTGCCAACATTTTGTGAATTTGCTGGTCTTTTGGATTCAAACTCAAGCATTCCCTAGAGTATTGTTCAAAGCTTCCCAATTGCTCGACAATTTGTGCAATGTGCCTAGGACACTCACATCCTACGCTTGACCCGAACCGGGCAATGAACTCCAGGTCTTGCGCTGTAAATCGCCGAACATGCGGGGGCAAAGCCTCGCCCTCATGCGATCTCAAAGCAGTTGAATTCAATTTCTGAATAAACTCTATCAAATCAGTGGTCTCAAATGGATTGGGTAACAGCTCGATTTTCATGCCTTGAAGCGAGGCCACCACCTCAGGATTGGCGTAGTTATAAATCACGCCGAATGCCGCCCCCTTCATTTGCTCTTGCAAAGATTGGATGGGTTTCAAGTTTTGCAATTGAAGCGTGTTTAACTTCACCACGCAAGCAAGTAAGCCAGCACCTTGGCTTGGCTTTGTTATTGAATGTAACTCAAGCGCTTCATTTAAATCCGCATAGACTTGTTCGACTTTGATTTTCGGGACATTGACATCATTCACATGATTCAAACCAGTGAGTCTGTCTTGTAAGCCCGCCCCAACCACTAAAATGCGCAAAGGACCTGAATCCATTTCTGCAGGCAATGAAAAACCTCTATTGATGAGTGTTTTCTCTTTTAAGCTTTTCAACTCATCAAGCTTCAAATGGGCAAGGGTGCCAATGGCAAACCCCAAATCAATGAGTTCTTTGATGCACTTGAGCTTAGTCAAGTCATCATCATCAAAAAGCCTTTGACCACCAGAGCTCTTTTGGGGTTGCACCACACCGTAACGGCGCTGCCAGACCCTAAGCGTAGCAATTGCTACACCTGACATTTTGGCAATGGCACCAATTCGATACTTAGGCACTATTTGAGGGTCAACATTTGACAACGTATTCATTAGCATTCAATTAGTCATTTTGTTCATGTATTATATAGATTTTAATTGGATAATTCATATATTTATCTACAAATATATGAATATATATAGACAAATTACATTATTTTGAGCAATAATATCTATAAATAGTTAACAAATAAGGTGCTTCACATGTTGTCTAAGAAGTCATTTAATGCCATCAATGCCTTGGTGTGGCTGGGCTTGCTCCAAGATCAAGGCCCTGTTAGTTTGCTCAAGATCAGCACCCAACTGCATTTATCTATTTCTTGTTTAGAGCAAATTTTTGCAACTCTCAAAAGCAAATCGCTTATTGCTTCCTTTAAGGGGCCTGGGGGCGGGTATTGCATCAACCAAGAATTGAGTGAAGTCACTCTGTGGGACATTGCCTCTTATTTTGAAGGTGACGTCGGTGACCCTTCAGCAAAAGAATCATTGATTGAGGGCAAAATTTCGCAAGACAGCATCTTCAATGAGTTTAAACTTTCAGCCCAAAAGGCCTTGAGCGAAATCACGCTTGAGGACGCGATTCAAACATGCATGAAAAACCATTCAACTTCCGGCTTCAAAAGGGAGCACAAAGAAAATAGATTTCATCTCAAGCCCCTACCCAGTATGCCCATGCCCAAAGGGCCAAACTCGGTATTTACTTGGGCCTCGCAGGCACAATGAGTTTGAGGAACTCAAAACCTGAGAATTAGTTTTAGACAACTTTGAAACCGTGGGTACCATCCCGGTTGAGTTGTTCAACCAACCCAAACTCCCAATCCAAATAAGCTTGCATGGCTTGGGCGCTGTTTTGGGTTCCCTCGTAGGGTCTTTTATAGCGATCGATGCGAGGGCTTGCCAAATAGGACTCACCTTGCTGGGTCGCGTACCCGCACTCGAGCCAAGCTTGATTGCCACCCTTTAAATAAAAAACCTCGACACTGGGTTTCAAAAGTTTTTTCAGATCGTCGACTGCATATTTGGCTGACAAACCGTCAGAACAGGTCAATACATATCGATTGGCGCGGTGCACTTTAGAGAAATCTTGTTCAATTTGAGATCTCAATAGCCACCAAGCACCCGGGATGTGCTTTTTGACATAATCCGCGCTAAAACCAACATCAATAACCAAGGTCAAATTTGTTCGGTTGGAGAGCCATGACTTGAGCTCAT
>CAIKYO010000268.1 GCA_903831655.1 uncultured Burkholderiales bacterium | reverse complement strand
GCTTGTCCACCCACTCCAATGAGAGGCTTTAACCCCTTGAGTTCGACTGGCGGTCAGTCTCTGCATCAGACTGAAGGACGAAGAGAAACCCTCAGCATAACTGAGTGGGGCTGAACCCTGGGAGTTGTGTGAACTAGATGATTGACGCTCACCTGCTCTATTGCACAGGAGGGAACGTCAACGAAAGGGGCAATGGCTTGGTAGGCTGCCTCAATGGATGAGGATGTAACCAGTCTTTGAACTCCCCCTGCAACCCTAAAAATACAGTCAACACCAAGGGGCCAATGATGCTGAGTGAGCGTCACAGGACGCGGAAAAGTTTCAACTGAAATTAATTGCCACAAACCAAACTAATCCAGCAAATGCCCTGTTTTTACGAAAATCGTACATCCCTCTTTGCTGAAGGGTTTGTGCAGACTCAAGTGAGGACTTCGGATCCATGATCCAGCAGGATAGCGACCATGCTCATCTTCAAAAACGCCGTCCACTACAAAAATTTCTTCGCCCCCGTGGTGCCGATGGGGATTGAAGTAAGTTTGAGGAGCCCATTTGACCAAAGTGGACCCCGTGCCTTGCTGCATCAGAGGCATCACATGCAGACCAGGTACCATGCCCTGGTACCAAGGTGCAGTTTTGGTATCAATGACCTCTCGAGCTATCTGTTCGGGGCCAAGATGACGTAATTTCACAAACAGTGTGCACCCAGATTCACTAAAGGGAGAGTGCACAGATCCTGGCGGATTCATGATGAAGGTACCTGCATCATAGTTACCCGTCTCATCGCTAAATGTGCCCTCCAAAACCAATATCTCCTCACCCAACTCGTGCTGATGAGCCTCAAATTTTGATCCAGGAAGGTACTTAACGATTGAGGTTGCTTTGGCCACCTCACCGCCTTGTCGCTCAAGCATTCGCCTCATAACACCTGGTTCGGGGCTAGGAGTCCAAGGCAAGTCGTGGTGATTGATCACGACTCTTTGGCTGTAATCGGCATTGATGTTCATGACTGTTGATTTGGGTTAGAGGAGCTGATGAGAGAAAACTCTATATTAAATCTATTTAATACATTTTATGATTAAAAATAACTCAATAATATTAAAAAAAAGAAATTCCTCTTCAAAGTCCAATAGCGGTAGTGGGTAGAAACAAAAAAGCCCCACCGGTAAAAGTGAGGCTCGTTTGTTGAATGTTTTGGGGTGGCTGATGGGGCTCGAACCCACGACAACAGGAATCACAATCCTGGACTCTACCAACTGAGCTACAGCCACCAAAGAAGGTCTATTATATATTCAATACTTGCTGAAAATCAAATGGTTCGAATAAAGCCAGTTCGATTATTGAACTTGAATCGGATTGGGGGCCGTGAGCTTGACGTTCAAACCTGACTTCAAATGCTCATAGTATGCCTCACTCTCAGCGTCAGCCAACCATTGACCCAATTGAGCTTTTTCTCGAGTGCGGTCCGCACTCATGACCTCTGAGGGCTCAACTCTAAGCACTTTGACAATGGCATAACCCTCTTGCCCCAAATCGACCCCGCTCCAAGCTGGCTCACCCTTTAGTGGGGTTCTGAGTACTGCTTCAATCAATTTCACAGGAAATTCTTTACCCTTTTCGCGAGAAACAATCACCTCCTTGGGCAATTGAGCCTGCTCTGGGTGAGCTTTCCATGCGTCTAACTTGGCTTTACCGGCCTCTTTGGTCAAAGCCAATGAGCGATCTTGCTTCCACTGAACCTCAACTGAAGCTTTCACGACATCAAAGTCCATCGTTTTGGCAGGTTTGTATTGTTTGATTCGAGCAGCAACCAAGGTGTTAGGAGCCACTTCAATGGCTTGTGTATTGTGCTTTTTCTCAATCACGTCAGGTGAGAACACAGCTTCAAGGAATTTGGGACTCTTCATCCAATCGGCACCAGCGGTATTTTTGGGGTCGGGAACTTTATTCAAAGCATCGAACGTCTCAATGCTGAGCTTGAGCTTTGTGGCAGCTGGCTCTAAAGAGTCCGCTTGTTCATAGACCAAATTGGTGAAGGTTTCCGCTACCTCAGCAAATTTCTTTTGAGCTTGTTCACGACGCACTTGCTTTTCGATCTCCGCTTTTGCGGACTCAAAACTCTCAACCTTGGGCATTCTGATGTCAGTCACCTTGATGATGTGAAAGCCAAATTCGCTCTCGACCAAGTCAGAAATTTGGTCCTTCTTCATTGCAAAGGCTGCATCCTCAAAGGCTTTGACCATCGCACCTTTGGCAAAAAAGTCCAAATCCCCTCCCTTGGCGGCAGAACCAGGATCTTGTGAGTACTTTTGCGCAAGGGCTGCAAACTGATTGGGAGATTTTTTCAAATCTTCGAGCACCGATTGTGCTTTGGCTTTGACCGCGGACTTCTCGGCCTCGGTCATGCTTTTATTGATGGTGAACAAAATGTGACTTGCTCGACGCTCCTCTTGCCCGCTGGATTTGGCAATGTTTTGCTCATAGTAAGTTTTCAAATCTGCATCAGCCAACGTGATTGATTTTTGCACCTGTTGCAAATTCAAAACCAAATACTCAATACTGGCTTGCTCTGGAGACTGGTAATTTTGACTGTGCTCTTTGTAATAAGCCATCAAGTCATCTTGACTGGGCTTCAAAGAGGAGAGGAAATCGGAGGGCAAAAAACGCACGATCTGCACCGAACGTTTTTCATAATAAGCGTTCAAGGCCGACTCCAACGCCACCTGCCCCGTCATCTCACTTTGGCTAACTCCCAAAAGAACTTGCTGCTTGGCCAAGTCTTGTCTCATCTGGCCTTCAAACATTTCTGGGGACATCCCTTGAGCGGCCAATAGGGATTTGTAGCGCTCAACATCCAAAGTACCATCAGGCTTTTTGAGTTGTGCGATGGCAGGATTTTGGCTCAAGGTTTGCGCCAACCTTTGATCGCTCACTTGTAGATGCAAATGTGTAGACGCCGCTTGCAACACACGATCGCGGACCAGTCTCTCTAGGCTAGCAAATTTAGCAATGGGTGAGTCAAAGAATTTGGCATCCAAATTAGGCATGGATGCTTTCATTCGCTCCACCTCTGACTGATGCACACGGTCCCACTCGCCTTGATTGATCTTTTGCCCATCCACGGAGGCCACAACTTGGCCATTGTCTAAGAACCTGTTGTAGCCATCGATACCAAACAAAACAAAGGAGGGGACAATAAGCAGAAACAACAAAATCTGCATTATCTTTGTGTGTTGACGGACAAAATCAAACATGCAACCTCGCGCAATTGTGTGTGGATAGAAAGCAAAAAAGGCGAACTGAGTTCGCCCTTGTGAGTGGTTGGTGGGTGCTGACGGGCTCGAACCGCCGACCTACGCCTTGTAAGGGCGCCGCTCTACCAACTGAGCTAAGCACCCAACCGGAAAACACAAATCAATTCAAAGCTTCTTTAAGAGCTTTACCTGGACGGAACTTTGGCACCTTGGCAGACTTGATTTTAATGGCTGCGCCAGTGCGTGGATTGCGTCCTGTGCGTGCAGCACGCTTTGTAACCGCAAATGTACCAAATCCAACCAGAGACACGGTACCACCTTTTTTCAAGGTTGTCTTTACTGCACCAACTGTAGCTTCTAGGGCCCTAGAGGCTGCAGCTTTAGAAATGTCAGCATGCTTTGCAATATGCTCAATCAATTCAGATTTATTCACAGAAAAATCCCCTACCTAAATACAGGTGTGATGTTTATCAATAAGTTTTTGACCAGAGGAAATGGACAGTTTTTTAACCATCAATTGCCCAAAGTACATGGCAAATTTTCATGACATCAACAATCGTTAGATTTCACAAAAACAAAAGCGCGAAGTTGGATTCTAGACGATTTCATTTAATTTCATAAAATTTTTGAAAGAAAAATCAAATTAATTCGATAAAGTTTGAGCTATCGCTTTCCCTAGGTCTTGCGTAGAGGCTTCCCCCCCCAAGTCGGGTGTTTTGGGTGCACCACTATTGGGACTCAAAACCGTCTCAATGGCCTGTAGCACAGCATCATGGGCTTGTTTGTACCCCAAAAACTCAAGCATCATCGCGGCGCACCAAATTTGTCCGATCGGGTTTGCAATTTGTTTTCCCGCAATATCGGGGGCAGATCCGTGAACAGGCTCAAACAAAGACGGCATTTCACGAGTTGGGTTGATGTTGGCGGAAGGCGCAATGCCGATGGTACCTGTACAAGCAGGGCCCAAATCACTCAAAATATCTCCAAACAAATTGCTGGCCACCACCACATCAAAGAAATCAGGTCGCTGCACAAAGTGAGCGGTCAAGATATCGATGTGAAATTTATCAACATTGATTTCAGGGTAAGCCTTCGCCATCTCACTCACACGCTCATCCCAGTAAGGCATGGTGATCGCAATGCCATTGGATTTGGTGGCACTGGTGAGGTGCTTTTTGGGCCTGGTCATGGCCAAATCAAATGCAAATTTCAAAATTCTGTCCACCCCCACTCTGGACATGATCGACTCTTGCATGACGATCTCACGCTCAGTGCCGGCAAACATTTTTCCACCCACACTGGAGTACTCCCCTTCCGTGTTTTCTCGAACAATGTACATATCAATCTCACCGGGCTCTCTGCGGGTGCCATCTTTTCGCACCACCGGCGCGATGATTCCTGGCATCAAGCGCGCAGGCCGCAAATTGACATATTGATCAAATTCACGACGAAACAAAAGAAGGGAATTCCAAAGTGAGATGTGATCAGGGATTTTCTCTGGCCATCCCACAGCGCCAAAAAGTATTGCGTCATGGCCTCCGATTTGGTCCTTCCAATCATCAGGCATCATCTTGCCATGACGCTCAAAGTAAGGCCAAGACGCAAAATCAAAGTGATCAAACTCTAGTCCGATGTTGAACCGGGTGGAGACTGCTTCGAGTACCCTAAGTCCCTCAGGCATGACCTCTTGACCAATACCGTCACCTGCAATCACTGCAATTCGATGCGAACACATGTTTTGATTCCTTTTGAATACGCTCAATTGAGCAGAGAAAATGTCAAGCCACTTACTTAGGGGTTGATGGTGTTTTGATGACCAAGTAAACACCAAAGGCGGTCAAGCAAACACCCAAGAGCGTGATCAACCGTATGGGCTCATTAAAAATCATCCACGCCATAAAGGCAGTACACGGAGGCACCAAGTACATCAAGCTACTCACTTTTGAAGCCGCCCCTTTTTGAATCAGCAAATAAAGCAGTGAACTGCCCCCAATGGTCAAAACAAATACCGACCACATCATTGCAATGAAGGACTGCTGAGTCAGAACAAATGGCTCACTCTCCATCCAACAAAATGGGGCGGTGACAAGAGCTGCGAAAATCAATTG
>CAIKYO010000267.1 GCA_903831655.1 uncultured Burkholderiales bacterium | reverse complement strand
CTGTCATACTCAAAAGGGGAGGATGAAACCTATAAACATTTATTTACCACCATAACCAATCATGCCCCAGCACCGATTGGCTTGGGTGATGATTAAATCACAGCAATTTATTCCACCTCAACTCACTCAACCCCAAAAGGATCACATCATGTTTAAAAAAATTCTTCTCCCCATCAGCGCAGATTTGATCAATAAAAAAAATATGGCACCAATCAATCAATTGGCAACGGAGAACAAAGCGGAAATCGTACTCAGCTACATCTCAGAGCCACTAGCGCCAAATTTTTACTCAGACTCAACCATGAATTATTACGTCTCTGAGGATGATCACAAAAAGGCTTGTGAAGAGTATTCAATTAAGTTATTTGATCAAGCTAAAAAACTGCTCGATTCAACTCTTGCCGTGAGCACAGAGCACACATTTAGCGCAAATGTCTCGCACGGCATTATCAAAGTTGCAGAAAAAGTGCATGCCGATTTGATCGTCATGGCTTCGCACAAGCGCACAGGTATAAAAGGTTTTATCTTGGGCAGTGATTCCCACGATGTGATCCTGCACAGTCACTTGCCAGTATTGATCTTAGGTGATTGATCAAAGCGATTGCAAAAAGCTTGAAGGGCAAAATTAGATCTGGGCTCAAAAGATTGAGACCCAGATTAGCCCTCATCAAATCAATCCTCACCGACCAGGGAGAGGTGCACTTCAATCAGAACGCTGTCCAACACTGCGTTTGATCACGATAGGCTTGCCGCCATGTTCTTTTTTAAACATCCAATGTGATAGAGCTGAATCTAAGTAATCAGCATGACCTGGGAACCAATTCATGAGCTCTTGCGCAAAACCTCTACCCGTTTTGACATCGCCTTGAACGGCCAGAGCGTATACCTCGTCAAAAGACTTCATGACAGCTGCATGTTCATCGATATGGCAGTCACCAGCTGGAAACTGAGTCTCACGCATCCAAGCGTCCTCGGCGCCGAAATGCTCTTTTGCATGCAAAGCAAAATCGTCCATTGCTTTTACAAAATCCTCATCAGCACAGGTGAGCAATTGATTGACCACTTGAACGAACTCTTTATGGGAATCGTCCATTTGTTTAAATCCCAATTCAAACGAATCGGTCCAGTCAAAAACTATTGGTGTGTCGGTAGTAGAGTTCATAGGATAGAGCAAAGATGAATGTCTCTCACTCGCTTTAATCAAGTGCGCCAAGACATATGAGTTCAAGGCTTTAGGTAAGCAAAGCCTTCCTTATTTTGAAGCTTGGTGATTCGAACCACGCCGGATGGTGTGTAAGTGGCCTCAAGGATGAATTGATCTTTTTTAAGGCCACGATTTTTCATTGTGATTTCACAAACCTCAAATCGAACGCCACGAGAAACAAGGTCTGCAATCAAGGGCTCATAAGCTGTTTGGGAAGCCTCATCTTTGGCACCATCCATCAACATATCTACGCCAGCGGCATGGGTGACTGCGATGATGACCGTGTTGGGTTCTGAATCGAGCTGATTGCGAATGTTTCGCAGCCCTTTGAGCCCTTGAGATTGGGTGTTGTCAAAGTGATAGACCACTTTATCTTGTGCGCGTACACACGTCAAACCAAGACCCAATAGCATGCAACAGAGCAAGACAAAATTGCGAAAAATTTTCATGATTACTTCCAACCTATTCACAATTCAAGCAACCCAAACCGAGCCATCTTGCTGAGGACACGAGGACATTAGAGCTTGCTGACCAATTCAGGAACTGCAGCAAACAAATCTGCTTCAAGTCCAAAATCGGCGACACTAAAAATAGGCGCTTCAGGGTCTTTGTTGATTGCAACAATGACTTTGCTGTCCTTCATTCCCGCCAAGTGCTGAATGGCGCCACTGATACCGCACGCCACGTACAAGTCTGGGGCAACGATTTTGCCGGTTTGACCCACTTGCCAATCGTTGGGGGCGTAACCCGCATCAACGGCTGCGCGACTCGCTCCCATGGCAGCGCCCAACTTGTCTGCCAAAGGTGTCATGGTGTCCATGAATTGCTCTTTGCTGGCCAAAGCACGTCCACCAGAAACGATGATTTTGGCGCCAGCCAGTTCAGGCCTCTCACTCTTGGCAATTTCTTGTCCCATAAATCGCACCAGTCCACAATCCCCAACACCTGCAAGCTCCTCAATGGGGCTTGTGATGTGTGAGCCTGTCAAAGGCTCAAAACTGCTGGTTCTGACAGTCAGAACTTTGATGGGATCTCCTGAGGTGACGGTGGCGATCGCGTTTCCAGCGTAGATGGGACGCTCAAAGGTCGACGCGTCAACCACTTGAGTAACATCCGAAAATTGAGCAACGTCCAGCAAAGCGGCGACCCGAGGAGCGACATTTTTACCCTGTGCTGTGGCTGGAAATAGCACATGAGAATAGGACTTGGCCAACTCCAAAACTTGCAAAGCCAAGTTCTCCGCCAAACCATGCTCAAGAGCAGCACTTTGGGCCACCAACACCTTGGTGACTCCCACCAATTCACTTGCTGCTTTTGCTGCCTCATGGCAAGCCATACCCGCCACCAACACATGCACCTCTTGAGAGCACTTTGCTGCTGCAGCAATCGTGTTCAACGTACCAGATTTGATGCTGACGCCATCATGTTCAGCCACTACCAATGCGCTCATGGAAATTTCACTTTCTGATTAGGAATTCAATTCAGTTCTACGACACTCGATGTTCAAATGACTTTTGCCACATCTTTAAGTTGATGAACCAACGCATCTACGTCGGCCACCTTGATGCCAGCACCCCGTTGTGAGGGCTCACTCACTTTGAGTGTTTTCAATCTTGGAGAAACATCAACCCCCAGATCCTCTGGCTTGATGACTTCAAGTGGTTTTTTCTTGGCTTTTACGATGTTGGGCAGTGTGATGAAGCGTGGCTCATTGAGGCGTAAATCTGTGGTCACAATAGCAGGCAACGCCAAAGACAGAACCTCCAAGCCGCCGTCGACTTCTCGGGTCACTTGTGCCCTTTGGTCAACCAACTCCAATTTTGAAGCAAAAGTGGCTTGCCCCAAACCGGTCAAAGCTGCGAGCATTTGACCCGTTTGATTGCAATCGTCATCAATGGCTTGTTTGCCCAAAATCACCAACTCAGGGTTTTCTTTGGCCATGACTGCTTTTAAGAGTTTTGCGACCGCCAAGGGCTGAAGATCTTCATTGGTTTCAACCAAGATGGCACGATCGGCACCGATAGCAAGAGCCGTTCTAAGGGTCTCCGTGCACTGAGTCACACCACAGGAAATAGCAACGATTTCGCTGGCCACACCACTCTCTTTAAGTCGAACAGCCTCTTCCACAGCTATTTCATCAAACGGATTCATGCTCATCTTGACATTCGCAATGTCAACACCGCTTTGGTCAGACTTCACTCGCACCTTGACGTTGTAGTCAACCACACGCTTAACGGGCACTAAAATTTTCATGTTGATCCTTGACAATGTAAGTAAGTATGTGGACTAGAGCAGGGACATGACGTCTCGAAGGACTCCAATGGCAAGCTGTGTTGAACACCCCAAAAGGCGATGGTCAGGCAAGCACTGAGCACCTCAAAACTGGCTCTTAACCCATTAACAGTCCATTTTAAGGCAACTGAGGCTATTTTGATCACGCCCTCAGCCAAAGGCCTGCGACTTCATTGAGAGGGGGGAGAAGCCCCTTGAGGCCAGTGAATCTCTCGCTGTGGTCTGGGAATTTCAATTTTGGCCTCCTTCAAGGCTTCATGGACGCTGCAATTGACCATAGACCGAACATTGAGCTGCCCATTTTGGGGGTCCTTGATCCAATACACCAATTTAAAAGTCAACCCATCTGAGTCAAAAGCCTCCAATAAGGCTTTAGGAGCTGGATCGCGCTGCACCCGATCACAATTGAGTGCTGCTTGAACCAACAACAGTTGAACTTCGGGCACATTGATGTCGTAGGACAGCGTAATGCTTGTGCTCAACATCACGTGGGGATCTTGCAAAGAATAGTTTTCAATCCGCTGGGTCATCAGCACCTCATTGGGTACGATGGACTCGATGCCTGAGTAAGCACGAATCAAGGTGTAACGGGTTTTGATATCGGTGATTTGCCCCTCAAACTCCTCAATGCGAACAAAATCCCCAATTCGAATAGAGCGCTCCAAAAGGATCACAAAGCCACTGACATAATTCGCAGCCAACTTTTGCAGTCCAAAACCCAAGCCAACGCCCAAAGCACCACCCAAAACAGATAATGCAGTCAGATCTAGGCCCACAGCAGACAAGGAAAACAACAGTCCTATCGTGACCAAACAAGTGCGCAATAAATTAGACAAGACCTTTCTCATGGACAAGTCCTGCACGGTGGGCTTGATGATTTGACGTTCAATCAATGTGGAGAACCACAGCGTTAAGACAATCACGGCCACACAACTGAGGGCACCTTCAAGCAAGGTTCTGAGATCGACTTGGGTTTTACCAAAAGACAAATGTACTTGCTCAAGCTCTTGCAAGAAGTCGGGCATCAACCCAAATACCCAGAATACACAAAAAATACCACTGCCCCATGCAAACAATCGCTCAACCTCACGCATGCCCGATGAAGATGGAAAGATGAACCTCGTCACGCCTTGACACAAATTAATCACCAACCAGCACAACAACAATGGCAATGCAGCGACCATCAATTCCGATGGCCATTTGAATTGATGCAACACAGCTTTGATGGCAAACCCAAAGACGAGTGCCAAAAAGGGAAACAAAACACCTTGAGCGGTGGATTGACCAAATATCAAATTGGATTCATTTTTAAACCAATGTCCAATTTTTTTAGCCCAGTAAAAAGCAACGCAAACGCACAACACCAATAGACCGATTTGTTGTGCAAAAGAGATCGTACCCAACCCCTCTATCCAAACATTCACTGCATTCATTGTTTCTCCATTGACCAAGGGACCAGCACCTTAGCTGCGGTTAAGGAAAACATCCTACACCTCATCTTATGCCAAAAAGTATTTCACACACATGACTTTGACATATACCAAACAATAGGGTCTGCTCACTTGACCTTCCCCTTTGTACATCTTGTCCCGCCTCAAATCGAGTTGAATTAAAAGGGGTGCTCCATATCCGCAAGAACACGAATGTGCGACTCAACGCTCAAAGCCAAGGCTCTAGGGTTATACCCCCCTTCAAGGCAAGATACGATTCGTCCATTTGAATGCCGTGAGGCAACACCCTTGATCTGGCGTGTGATCCAGGCATAGTCAGACTCTCGCAGTAAAAATTGCCCCATGTCGTCGTCTCTGTGAGCATCAAAGCCAGCACTGATGAAGATCATCTCTGGCTCAAAAGACTCAAGCTCAGGTAACCAAATCTCTTGAATCATCTCCCTGATTTGCTCTGGCTTGGCGTAAGCTGGAAGAGCTATATTTTTCATGTTCAAGGGAGTCGGAATTTTTTGTTTGTACGGATAAAAAGGATGTTGATAAAACCCGACCATCAAAGTCCTTGGGTCATTGGCCAAAATATCTTCTGTACCGTTCCCATGGTGCACATCAAAATCAACCACCGCAACGCGTTTTAGCCCCCCAAACTCCAAAGCGTATTTAACTGCTATGGCCACGTTGTTGAAAAAACAAAACCCCATGGCCGTGTCACGCTCAGCGTGGTGCCCAGGAGGACGAACAGCACAAAATGCATTGGTCAACTCACCGGCAAGGACAGCACGTGTCGCACCCAACACAGCACCCACCGCGTACAGACACGCATCCCAAGTATTGGCATTCATCCAAGTGTCGGGGTCAATGTGTGCAAATGCACCGGGCTCGTTTAACAATCGAAGCTTCAAGGCTTCGTGTAACGCTTTGATGTACTCAATGTGTTTGGCACTGTGGGCCAGGAGAAGATCTTGTTCAGTGGCAGGGTGCACAATGGGTCGCACCAAGGCGTGCTCCAACCCAGTCTCTAGGATTCGCTCAAGAATTGCCTCCAAGCGCACTCCACACTCGGGGTGACCTTCTCCCATGTCATGCAAGCGAAAATGCTCATCAAAGAAAAAACCTGTTCCCATGTCAGCTAGCTTAACACGGCAGGCCACGGGAGAACCAGCCTTCTGGGGGGAGAAAAATCAGTACATACCTGTATGATGGACGCCATGACGAGCCCTTTAAACCCAACACCAAACGTACTCGATTGATGCTTCACCGATTTTCTCCAAGCTGCCTTGCGCCCAATGACCATTTTGAAGTGAATTCAGCACATATTTTCAACCTCCTTCAAAACACCCAAGTTTTGATTCGACGAGTTTCAAGCCTGTCTATCGGTCTCGTTTTATTTTGCGTTTCATCGACATACGCCAGCACCCCCCTTGAACATGGCTCAAACAGTCGGGACAGGAATTCCTCTCCACATACCAAAAGCAAAAGTCACGCCGTTCGCCCACATCGATACATTGATACTGGCACCGGCCCTAAATTTACATTGACCCCAGCCCTGAAAGATTTGGGAGAAGGTCTGGCACAAGAGGGACACTTACCCAGAGCTTGGGTTTTTCAAACCCTCACTCAAGCACACCGTCTCAATCAAATCAAACCATTGGTCTTGCCAGCAGGCGTGGGGTTCAAGAAAAACTGGTCAGCATACCGACAACGATTTATCACTCCAGCGAGAGTTGAAGCTGGTGTTGCATTCTCTCTAAGGAATCAAGACACTTTGCTTCAAGTTCAATCTCGCTTTGGCGTACCTTGGAACATTGTGGTGGCCATCTTGGGAGTTGAGACCTTTTATGCCAGAGAGATGGGCCACTTCCAAGCGCTGGATGTGCTCACCACTCTGGCCCTCGAGTTTCCTAAAGAACACCCCAAGGCACTCCAACGGCAAGCTTTTTTCCGAAGTGAGTTATTGGCCCTCTTGCTGTTGATGCAAGAGCAACCCAACGTGCAATGGAGGTCGAGCTACGCGGGAGCGATGGGACAAGCGCAGTTCATGCCTTCGAATTGGCATAAATACGGCGTGGATTTTGACAATGACGGCCAGATCAATTTATTTCAAAGTGAGTCCGATGCCATCGCTTCTGTCGCCAATTACTTGGCCTCTTTTGGGTGGATCAGTGGCATGCCTACGCATTTCGACTTGGCACAAGACCCCTCTGACATTGAAAATTCACAAGAGCTCCTTGCCAATGACATCTTGCCTACACTCACCCTCACCCAACTGCTTGAACACCATGTTGAGTTGAATGAACAAGCCCTCAAGCACATTGGTAAACTTGCTTTGGTTCAACTCGAAAACGCAGATCAACCACCTACTTACTTGCTGGGTACTGATAATTTTTACGTGATCACTCGCTACAACTGGAGCAGCTACTACGCGATGGCAGTGATCGAGTTGGCCAAAGAAATTGAACTCGCCACCCCCACCCCTGTTAAATCCAAATTGACTCAGCTTTGAGTAAACAAGTCTTTGTACTGTTCGCGCAGTACATTTTTTTGGACCTTACCCATGGTGTTGCGTGGTAGATCATCTAAAACGAAACATTTCTTGGGTATTTTGAAGTTCGCCAACTGTCCCTTGAGCTTGGAGATGATGCCCTCAGGCTCCAAATGTGCTCCAGCTTTTGGAACCACGACCACCACACCCACTTCGCCAAAGTCAGGGTGAGAGACTCCCACAAGAGCACTTTCTGCAACCCCTGCAAACTCGTTAACGTAGCCCTCAATCTCAGCAGGGTACACGTTGTAGCCTCCACTGATGATCAAATCTTTGCTGCGACCGACAATGCTCACATAACCTCTTTCATCGACTTTGCCCACATCGCCTGTCACGAAAAATCCGTCTTTAGAAAATTCTTGTGCTGTTTTCTCCGGCATGCGCCAGTATCCTGAGAAGACATTGGGACCTTTGACCTCAATGGAGCCAATCTCATTGACTGGCAGTGGCTGATGTTGATCGTCACAGATTCTCAATGAAACACCTGGGAGCGGGAACCCAACGGTTGAGCCTCTGCGCTCGACTTGACCTGGGTAGCGATCATCTGCTTGATATGGGTTGGAGGTGAGCATCAACGTCTCGCTCATACCGTAGCGCTCCAATATCGTATGTCCAGTGCGCTTTTGCCATTCTGTAAAAGTCTCTATGAGCAAAGGCGCAGAACCCGCTACAAAAAGGCGCATGCGCTTGACGGCTTGAGCGTTGAGTCCGCTTTCTGCTAACAAACGAACATACAAAGTGGGTACGCCCATGAAAACACTTGCACGAGAAAAATCTTGAAGCACTCGTTTGGGATCAAACTTGGCGTGCCAAAGCATTTTGGAGCCGTTTAGCAATGCACCGTGGATGGCCACAAAGAGTCCATGAACATGAAAGATAGGCAGTGCGTGTATCAAAACATCTCCAGGCACCCATCCCCAGTATTTCTTCAAAGTCAAAGCATTGGAGAGTAAGTTCTCATGGCTGAGCATGGCCCCTTTGCTTCGTCCCGTTGTTCCACTGGTATACAAAATCGCAGCCAAATCACTTGGGCTGCAAACTTTTGGTGTGTGACGATCTGAGAAGTGTACGGCGCGCTCAAGCAATGATCCCGTGCGATCATCATCAAGTGTGTAGACGTTTTTTGCACCCTTGTTGAATGCAATTTGACTCACCCAAGAGAAGTTCTTAGAGGAGCAAACCACCACCGCAGGTTCGGCATTTTCGATGAAATACTCAATCTCAGAATGCTGATAGGCAGTGTTGAGGGGTAAAAAAATGTGTCCCGCTCTAAGCGTCGCCAAATAAAGCATCATCGCCTCGACACTTTTCTCCACTTGCACAGCCACCCTTGACTGAGGGGGCAAATCGAGCGAGTCAAGTAAATTGGCCATCATCGCGCTTGCACGCTCTAGATCAAGCCAACTGTAATCGAGCCCCGTGTCGGTCAAAACCGCAGAGGAGTTCAAATCCTTGGGGAAAGCGTCACGCAAGGCTTGGAATAAATTGTGATTTTTCATGCTTTAAGTATAAAAGTTTTTTCATGGTCTTGAGAAACAAGCCACGCATACACGTCACTGGAGAAGACATCAAAACTCAGTTTGAATCTTGAGCCATCAAGTCAATTTTCTTTGAGTTCTGGTAAAAATAGATCTTCAACAGCCGAGGAAACTGCTATTTTGCCTTGCGCCAGGGCCGTTCGATTTTTGTCTAATTTTTTCAAATCGTACAAATAATTCACCATAATTCCCCAAGACTGCTTGGCTCCTTTGGCCGAAGGATCCGCAAACCAGTTGAGCCTTTCAATGCGAGCACCGTTGCCCAAGTGGAACCTCGCAACGGCATCCGCCGGGTGTTGATCCACCATAGTTTGACCTAAATAGACGGCAGCTGATTGCAGTAAAAAGCGTTTAACATTTTCATTGTCCTGCCAATTGTCAAGTGAGTCTAGAGCCTTAAATATCTCTTGAGGGTTGTACGCCTTTTGTGTCAAAGACTTCATGAGCCCAGCTCTTTCTTGCTCAGGGAGACGATCCAAGAGTTGCTGTGCATTTTTAGACATCCAAGCTCTCAGACCGGGAATTGGGGACAGGGTCGCGAAGACTTTTAGTTTGGGGAATTCATCGCGAAGAACTTGAACGACTCTCTTGATGAGTGAGTCCCCAAAGCCAACGCCTTTTAAACCCATCTGTGTGTTGCTGATGGAGTAAAAAATGGCAGTGGTTGATTTCTGCAAATTCTCAGGAGCCGCATTTTCATCCAGCAGTGGCGTGATGCTTTCTGCCATTTCTGTCAGAAGCGCGACTTCAACAAAAATCAAAGGCTCATTGGGCAAATTGGGGTGAAAAAAACCATAACAGCGTCGATCGCTGTCGAGTCTATTTTTAAGGTCAGCCCAACTCTTGATGTAATGCACGGCCTCATATTGGATCAATTTTTCTATCAAAGAGGCAGGAGAATCCCAGGAGAGTTTCCTGAGTTCCAAAAACGCAACATCAAACCAAGTGGCGAACAATGCCTCTAACTCTGCATCGAGCGCCATGAGGCGCTTATTGGCTTTAAGAGCGGGCAACAACTCGGCTCGCAAATTGAGCAAGAACCGCATGCCACCCTCAAAGGCAGCGAAACGCTGAAAAAGCCGAGTTCTGGGAGAAATCAAAAGCCTTCTCAGCCGAATTTCAGCAACCCCCTCATCGTTGGTGCCGTAAGCCATGGCGTACTCTTCCCTGGCCTCGAAAACTGCTTGTGCGTCTGGTCCAAAATGCTCACTGATGAGGAGCCACACGTCCATTCGCACCTCAGGGAGTGAGAGTTCGTACCAATGCGCAAACGCCATCGCCCGTCTTCCCCCTTCGGTTTCGCTGACTTTAGGGTCAATGATGGCTTGGAGCTGGGTGAGAATTTTGCGAAGCGATCGTGACAACGATTCATCCCGTTTTTTAAGGGATGCATCAACTCTTTCACGTGTGCTTCGCTTATCAATGGATGGGATTTGCGCAGGTACAGTCGCGGAGACTTTGCCCTTTAGGAGTCGCATGCCTTGAACCAACCAATGAGGGGTATTCATTGCTTCCTTGTGCGTGAGTTCGCGAGTTGATCAAATTGATAGGGGTCTAGAGTTCGCTCAGTGCAATGAACTTACTCCAAGTTACGCCCCAGGCTTGATTTCACTTTAACTCATGACATGAGGATTGAGCAACAGCTGGCATCACTTGGAGCCTCAATATTGGAGCCTCACTCATCGTGGCGCTGATTTAAAACAACACTATGAAAGCGACTTGGCGATTTGATTTATTGGTAAAAACGATAAAAATCAAGCGGCGCTTTGTTCTCGACTGCCCTTTGATGAGAACAACAAATAGAGTCCGAAAAACAACATGGGCACACACAAGAGTTGGCCCATGCTTAAATTCCAGACCAAGAGACCCAAGAAAGAATCGGGTTCACGAAAAAACTCAACAGTGAAGCGGCACACTGCATAACCTATTAAAAACAGACCCGATACGGATCCCCTCGCACGTTTTTTCCTGGCAAACAGCCACAAAACCAAAAACAAAAGAAAACCTTCAAGTAAAAATTCGTAAATTTGAGACGGATGCCTGGGCACCAAAGTGCCACTTTGCGGAAAGACCATGGACCAAGGCAAACTCGCATCGGCCTGCCTCCCCCAAAGTTCGCCATTGATAAAGTTGCCCATGCGCCCACAGGCCAACCCTGTTGGCACACAAGGCGCGATCAAATCGGTCACCTCAAGCCAAGGTTTTTGGTGCTTTTTGGCCCATAAAACCATACCCAAAATGACCCCAATCATGCCGCCATGAAAGCTCATGCCACCTTGCCAAACATAAGCAATTTGCTCAGGATTGCTCAAGTAATAAAGAGGTTTGTAGAAAGCACAATAACCCAAGCGCCCACCCAAAATGACCCCAAGGACACCATAAAAGAGTAAATCCTCCACACCCTCCATGCTCCAAGCCTGTGAGCCCGTCATGCCAACATAGGGTTCGTGCTTGATGCGCAGCCTGGCGAGTAGCACAAAGCACAAAAAGGCCATTAAATAGGTCAACCCGTACCAGTGAATGCCCAAGGGGCCAACTTGCAAGGCAACAGGGTTCCATTGAGGGTGAATCATCATGCAGCGTATTGTGCCTCAAACAAAAGGGTAAACTTATGGGATCAACACAAGTATGAACAAAAGGCTTTAAGGCGCGTTTGCCTCTC
The DNA here is from genome assembly GCA_903831655.1 of uncultured Burkholderiales bacterium. Lineage (GTDB taxonomy): Bacteria > Pseudomonadota > Gammaproteobacteria > Burkholderiales > Burkholderiaceae_C > Limnohabitans. The sequence continues at coordinate 27,204 of CAIKYO010000267.1, read as the reverse complement.
TCTTGCGCCCTAAGGCCCCAACTTTTGAGACACCATGGACACTAAAAAACTTCAAATCAATCGCCGCTCCGCCCAAATCACCGAGGGAAAATCCAGAGCCCCCAATCGCTCCATGTATTACGCGATGGGTTACGAGCAAAGCGATTTTGCCAAGCCCATGATTGGTGTGGCCAATGGTCACAGCACCATCACCCCATGTAACAGTGGTTTGCAAAAGCTCGCGGACGCAGCCATTGCAGGCATTGAGGAGGCTGGTGGCAATGCCCAGGTTTTTGGTACGCCTACCATCTCCGACGGCATGGCCATGGGCACAGAGGGCATGAAGTACTCCCTCGTTTCCAGAGAGGTCATTGCAGACTGCATTGAGACTTGCGTTCAAGGTCAATGGATGGATGGGGTGTTGGTGGTTGGAGGATGCGATAAAAACATGCCAGGCGGCATGATGGGCATCTTGCGAGCCAACGTTCCCGCCATCTATGTGTACGGTGGAACGATCTTACCTGGGCGCTACAAAGGTCAAGACTTGAACATTGTGAGCGTGTTTGAAGCGGTGGGTCAAAACTCCGCAGGCAAACTGAGCGACGAAGATTTGTTAGAAATTGAAAAACGTGCTATCCCTGGTACTGGCTCGTGTGGTGGCATGTACACCGCCAACACCATGTCCAGTGCCTTTGAAGCACTGGGCATGTCACTTCCCTATTCGTCCACCATGGCAAATCCCCATGATGAGACCCAAAACAGTGCAAAAGCGTCTGCAAAAGTGCTGATTGAGGCCGTCAAAAATGATTTAAAGCCCAAGGACATTGTGACTCGCAAATCGATTGAAAATGCAGTCTCTGTCATCATGGCCACCGGGGGTTCCACCAACGCTGTGCTTCACTTTTTGGCCATCGCTCACGCCGCCCAAGTACCTTGGAGCATCGATGACTTTGAGCGCATCAGAAAAAAAGTGCCCGTGATTTGTGACCTTAAACCCTCCGGTCAGTACTTGGCCGTGGATCTTCACAAAGCAGGCGGTATTCCTCAAGTGATGAAGGTGCTTTTAAGCAAAGGACTTTTGCACGGAGACTGCATGACCATCACAGGTAAAACGGTTGCCGAGAACTTGGCTCACGTCCCTGATGTGCCCAGAGCAGACCAGCACGTGATCCGAACCATCGACAACGCCCTTTACGCTGAGGGCCATTTGGCCATTTTGAAGGGCAACCTGTCCCCGGAAGGTGCGGTTGCCAAGATCACGGGCCTTAAAAACCCAGTGATCACTGGACCTGCTCGAGTGTTTGATGATGAGCAGTCCGCCTTAAAAGCCATTTTAGATGGCAAGATTGTGGCTGGAGACGTCATGGTCTTGCGTTATCTCGGTCCCAAGGGTGGCCCAGGAATGCCTGAAATGTTGGCTCCCACTGGCGCGTTGATTGGCGCTGGTTTGGGAGAGAGTGTGGGACTCATCACCGATGGTCGCTTCTCAGGAGGCACATGGGGCATGGTGGTTGGACACGTGGCACCCGAAGCGGCAGCCGGAGGCAATATTGCCTTCATCCATGAGGGCGACTCGATCACCATCGATGCTCACCAGTTGCTGCTCCAACTCAACATCAGCGACGCAGAATTGGCCAAACGCAAAGAGGGTTGGACACCCCCTAAACCCCGTTACCTCAGAGGCGTTCAAGCCAAATTTGGATTCAATGCCTCCAGTGCCAGCAAGGGCGCCGTGTTGGACTTGTTTGAGGACCGCAACTATTGATGAGCGTCAGCCGTCCTTTTGGGGTTCCCAAGCTCAAATCCACCCACGTCAAAGGAGCTTTTTGCCTGGCTCTTTGGGTCTTGGGCGGATTTGCCCACGCAGACCCCTTGGCGCTCGCCCAAGAAAAGCACTGCTTGTCTTGCCACGCCATTGATCACAAAGTGGTGGGACCCGCTTACCGAGATGTTGCCAAGCGCTATGCAATGGATGCACAAGCGAACGCTCGCTTGAGCGAAAAAATTATGCGCGGTGGAGCAGGCTCCTGGGGTGTGGTGCCCATGCCAGCCAACAACCAAGTGAGCCCTGAGCAAGCTCACGAACTGGTCGATTGGATCCTCAAGCAAAAGAGCCCTTGATCTTCAAGGGCTCTCTCTTTGAGGGTCAAACCTCTGCATCTATGCATCTATGCAACTCTGAAGCTCTCCCACTCCCAATGGAGTGGACAGAGAGATCAAAGGCAGCGCTCAGTAACTCCGCTCTGAGAGTTGCTCCAATATGGCTGGATTCTCCAAAGTTGAAGTGTCTTGCGTGATGCTCTCGCCTTTTGCAATGGAGCGCAGCAATCGGCGCATGATCTTGCCCGATCGCGTCTTTGGTAAATTGTCACCAAACCGAATGTCTTTGGGTTTGGCAATGGGCCCGATTTCTTTACCCACATGATCTCTGAGCACCTTGGCCAATGCAATGGCCTCGTCTCCAGTAGGCCTGGCTCGTTTTAAAACGACAAAGGCACACACCGCCTCACCGGTGGTGTCATCGGGACGCCCAACCACAGCGGCCTCCGCCACCAACTCAGTACAGCTCACCAAAGCTGATTCAATCTCCATGGTGCCCATCCTGTGACCGGACACATTCAGTACATCGTCAATTCGACCGGTGATGGTGAAGTAGCCTGTTTTTTCATCCCGAATGGCACCATCCCCAGCCAAATAGTACTTGCCGTGGAAATCCTCTGGGTAATAACTCTTTTTGAAACGCTCCGGGTCACCCCAGATGGTTCTGATCATGGATGGCCATGGCTTTTTAACCACCAAAATACCCCCGTGACCGTTGGGAACATCTTTGCCAGTTTCGTCTACAACTGCGGCCTCAATGCCTGGGAAGGGCAATGTGCATGAGCCGGGCACCATCGGGGTGGCGCCAGGCATGGGGGTGATCATGTGACCACCTGTTTCGGTTTGCCAAAAGGTGTCGACAATGGGGCAATTGGAGTTGCCGACGTTTTTGTAATACCACTCCCAGGCAGCTGGGTTGATGGGCTCGCCCACAGATCCCAATAGCCTCAAGCTCTTTAGGTTGTACTGCTTGGGGTGAATGGCCTCATTGGCCTCCGCCGCCTTGATCAGAGAGCGTATGGCTGTGGGCGCAGTGTAGAAAATGCTCACCTTGTGCTTTTCAATCATTTGCCAAAACCGACCCGCATCGGGGTAAGTGGGCACGCCTTCAAACACAATTTCTGTCGCCCCCAAAGACAAGGGACCGTAGGTAATATAGGTGTGACCCGTGACCCATCCAATGTCAGCTGTGCACCAAAAAATGTCGCTGGGCTTTAAGTCAAAGGTCCACTCGGTGGTCAAAGCGGCGTGGAGTAAGAAACCACCACTGGCGTGTTGAACTCCTTTGGGCTTTCCTGTGGAACCTGATGTATAGAGCAAAAACAAAGGATGCTCAGCATTCACCCACTCAGGCTCTATGTGTTTGGGCTTAGAAGCGGCCAGCTCACCCAACCAATGATCTCTGCCCTGCACCATGTTCACCGCCTCTTCGGTGCGTTTGACCACCAAAACGTGTTTGATGTTTTCACACCCTCCCATGGCAATGGCTTCATCCACAATGGACTTCAAAGGCAAGTGCTTTCCGCCACGAACTTGGTGATCTGCGGTGATCACGAGTTTGGCGCCTGTGTCTTCAATTCGGTCTTTAAGGGATTGAGCAGAAAAACCACCAAAAACGACCGAATGGATTGCGCCAATTCGAGCGCAAGCCTGCATACAGGCAACGCCATCAATGGACATGGAGATGTAGATGATGACTCGGTCTCCTTTAGAGACACCCATCTCCTTTAACACATGGGCGTACTGACAAGTTTTACCCAGTAATTCGCGGTAAGTGATGGTGGAGACCTCGCCCCCATCGGCCTCGAAAATCAAGGCCGTCTTGTCTCCCAAACCACGCTCCAAATTTCTGTCCAAGCAGTTGTAGGACACATTCAGAGTGCCGTCATCAAACCATTTGAAAAAAGGTGCATTGGATTGATCCAATACTTTTTCGAATGGTTTTTTCCAAGTGATCAAACGACGAGCTTGATTGGCCCAAAACCCCTCATAGTCATGTGACGCTTGTTGGCACAAATCTTCGTATGCCTTCATCGAAGGGATGGCCGCTTGGTCCGAGAATGCTTTAGGGGGTGTGAAAATATGATGGGCAGAATGGGGTTCAGTCATGGCGGCAGGTCTCCTCAATAGATTTTCGATTTATAAATTACACCATTTGTCCATTTTATGGACTTGTCTTTCATCAAACCTACAGCAAATACCCGCTTTTCTAATCACTTTTACCTATAGACATTGCTCTGCTCGGACCCAAGCCTGCCCCCTTTTTAGGGTCCAGGCCTCACCGATGGGGGTAAACTTATAGGTTTTGCGGCCAGGGCAAAGTCCAAACTTGCCCAAAAGCCCCCTCACCCTCACTCCTAACTTAAACTTTGAGAGCCTGCAATGACTGAAATTCGACAAGATGACTTGATTGAATCTGTGGCAAAAGCCCTGCAATTCATCAGTTACTACCACCCCAGCGACTACATTGAGCACTTGGTTCGTGCCTTCGAGTTGGAGCAGTCGCCTGCTGCCAAGGATGCAATTGCGCAAATCTTGACCAACAGCAAAATGAGTGCAACCGGTCATCGTCCTTTGTGTCAAGACACAGGCATTGTGAATGTATTCATCAAGTTGGGTATGAATGTGCGCTTGAGCGGATTTACAAAGGGGCTCAACGACGCCATCAACGAAGGCGTTCGTCAAGCTTATAACTACCCAGACAACCGCTTGAGAGCCAGTGTGGTGAGCGATCCAGAATTTGCCAGGAAGAACACCAAAGACAACACCCCTGCCGTCATCTTCACTGAGCTCGTCGAAGGCGACACCATGGAGGTCACCGTTGCCGCCAAAGGGGGCGGGAGCGAAAACAAGAGCAAGATGATCATGCTCAACCCAAGCGACAGTGTGGTTGACTGGGTTCTCAAAACCGTTCCCACGATGGGGGCCGGATGGTGCCCTCCCGGCATGCTGGGCATTGGCATTGGGGGCACCGCAGAAAAAGCGGTTCTAATGGCCAAAGAGAGTTTGATGGAGGACTTGGACATGTACCAACTCCAAGCCAAGTCAGCCAAGGGAGAAAAACTCACTCAAGTCGAAGAAATGCGCCTCGAAATTTACGACAAAGTGAATGCCTTGGGTATCGGAGCACAGGGATTGGGAGGACTCACCACGGTGTTGGACGTCAAAATCCAAATGTACCCCACCCATGCAGCCAGCAAGCCCGTGGCCATGATTCCCAACTGTGCAGCCACACGACATGCACACTTTGTATTGAAGGGCGAGGGACCCGTTTACTTGGATCCTCCATCCATGGATCTGTGGCCCAAGGTACAGTGGAGTGCAAACACCGAAACCAGCCAACGAGTGGATTTGAATCACTTGACACGTGAGCAAGTGGCCAGCTGGAAGCCTGGCCAAACTTTACTCTTGAACGGAAAGATGCTCACCGGCCGTGATGCAGCGCACCAACGCATCAAAGAGATGTTGGCAAAAGGCGAACCCTTGCCAGTGGACTTTAAAAATCGCGTGATTTATTACGTTGGCCCCGTCGACCCAGTAGAGGGTGAGGCGGTAGGACCCGCTGGTCCAACCACCTCCACACGCATGGACAAGTTCACCGACATGATGCTTGAGCAAACGGGTCTCTTGGCCATGATTGGCAAAGCCGAGAGGGGACCTGCTGCGGTTGAGTCCATCAAAAAACACCAAAGCGCTTACCTCATGGCCGTGGGTGGTGCAGCTTACTTGGTCTCAAAAGCCATCAAAACTGCAAAAGTTTTGGGGTTTGCCGACCTGGGTATGGAAGCCATCTATGAATTTGATGTGGTGGACATGCCCGTGACCGTGGCCGTGGATGCGGGTGGCACCAGCGCACACGTGACAGGACCAGAGATTTGGCAAAAGAGAATTGCCAGTGGTGAATTCAAAGGCATCAAAGTCAAGTCAAACTGAGCACTTCAAACCTTCCCCCGCCCTTTTGGGCGGGGTGAATAAAAAAGCACTGGGTCTGGAGTTCAGACTTGCAGTGCTTTTTTTCTTCTGGGCCCAACCCTTGCAAAATATCTTTAATGCAAACGCCTGGAGTTCTTCTTGGACTTGCCCGCGGGTTTGGGGCCGGAGGCAGAGGTGATTAATTTTCCTGGACTAGAGTTGGGCATGCGCTCCAAAGAGTCGATGAGACTTTCAAACTTGTGAATGAAGAGTTTATCCACCTCTTGAATCACTCCGCTCAGGGCATCTGCCTCAAAATGACGCTCCAAGACGGTGATGACATCTTGAACCATCAAGTCTCGCTGAACATCCATGATGGCTGCTGGCGTGGGGCCGACAAATAAGAGCAAAGTTTCCTCAAAAAACTCACCCTCATCATCCTCATCGGGCTCAAAACCAGCTTGGTCACCACCCTCAAACTGCTCGTTAAAAAACGTCACTTCAAAGACAGACCCTTTTGCAGTGAGCTCATTGAGTCCCATGCAAAATTCATCTAAATTTTGATGAAAATTCAAGTCAGATATCACGGTCCAACAAATTTGTAGGAGGTGCTCATTGTCATCGTAGACAATGCCTACCTCGTCATCGTAAATACTGGCCGCTCCACTCTTGAGGGATTTCTCGCCCGTTTGAGCCCACAACGGCTTCAAAGCCTCTTCAATCTCCGAATAGGCCAAATCTTGCCTCAGCAGGACCTGTCCATGGACATGAATTTCAAAGACTTCGTTGATGGTGCTCATGGATAAAACCGGTTCAAATAGAAAAGCAACTGTCTCACAGATTTGAATTGCTTCATTCTTAAGCAATTCAAATCTATGACTTGCCCCATCATACTAGACTGGGTTGAGAAGGTGCAGTTCAATGTTGTGTTTTTTTCTCTTTGACTTGCTCAATCGCGCTAAGCGTGACTCGGGTGGTGATCACATTTGGATCCAAGGGAACTTCAATCACGCTTCCACGCTCACTTTGCAATGCACTTTTCAAAGCGTGCTCAAAGTCTTCGGTTTTGAGTACCAAATGCGAATCGTATCCATAGGCTTTGGCCAGCGCACAAAAATCTGGATTTTTCAACTCCGAAGCACTGACATGACCAGGGTACTCCTTGGCTTGGTGCATTCGGATGGTTCCGTACAAGCCGTTGTTGAGCAACAAAATAATGCTCTTTGCACCATACTGATTGGCGGTGGCCAATTCGTGAGCTGTCATCAAAAAATCTCCATCCCCAGCGATCGTAAATGCAACACGCGAGGTCAGTAAATTGGCAGCGATACCGGCGGGAATCCCATATCCCATCGCACCTGAAGTTGGCGCCAATTGCGTCTTGTGACCCTTGGATAAACTGCTGTAGGAGTGAAAGCGGTGGGCCCAAGTCGCAAAATTTCCAGCCCCATTGGTCCACACCGCATCCTCTGGCAGCATTCGGTTCAATGTTTTGATGAGTTCGGCCACATCGATGGGGCCTGGCAACGCTTGAGGGACCAAATTATCCAAATAATCTTGGTGAGCTTGAAGACTGCTCTCGCGCCAAGGTATCTCTTTGGGCGCATCTAAAACCTCTAAAGACCTGGCTGCAGCATTCATCGTAGACAACATGCTCAAGTCAGCTTGATAGACACGTCCCAATTCATCAGCACTGGAATGAATGTGAATTAATTTTTGTTTAGATCGAGGCGCCTTAATGAGCTCGTACCCACCCGTGGTCATCTCCCCAAGCCTGGGCCCCAAAGCAATGATCAAATCGCTGTTTGCTATTCTTTGTGCCAATTTGGGTGCAATCGCAATTCCCACATCACCTGCGTACAAAGGATGGTGATTGTCAAAGGTATCTTGGTACCTGAACGCACAACCAACGGGGAGTGACCAGTTCTCAGCAAATCGTTCCAGTGCTTTGGCCGATTGAGGCGTCCACCCCCCTCCTCCAACCAATAGAAAAGGACTCTTAGCGTCCAATAACATTTGGCGCATATCCCTTAGTGATCCCGGATCACACCAGGCTTGCGCAGGAATGACTTTGGACAGTGGACGCGCAGTGACCTCCGCCCTAAGCATGTCCTCAGGAAGCACCAACACCACTGGACCAGGGCGGCCGTTCATGGCAAGTGCAAAGGCTCGGGCCACATATTCTGGCAAGCGAGCGGGGTCATCAACACGCTCAACCCTTTTGGCCATGCCTTTGGTATTGGGGCCAAAAAACGCGTTGTAATCCAGCTCCTGAAAGGCCTCTCTGTCCCTGAAGTCACTGCCCACATCGCCAATGAAGAGAATCATGGGCGTGCTGTCTTGAAAAGCAGTGTGAACGCCAATGGAGGCATTGGTGGCACCAGGGGCGCGAGTGACAAAACAAATACCAGGCCGCCCAGTGAGTTTGCCTTGAGCCTCGGCCATGTTGGCGGCCCCGCCCTCTTGGCGATTGACAATGAATTTGATCTGGTCTTGGTAAGCATGAAACCCATCCAAGACGGCCAAAAAACTCTCTCCTGGCACACCAAACGCATGTGTGACGCCTTGCTCGATCAAACATTCAACGAGAAGGTGACCGGCGATTTGAGCTTTCTGCATGACCAACCCCTGACTTTTAAATTAGGCAGCAATGACCCTCTTGCCAACACTCAGCGCAAAAAAGACACTGATCAACAAAGTGACGGCCGATCCGTAAAGCGTTGCAGAATACCAAGCGTGGTCCATGAAATATCCAAAAAAAGCGGGCGCGATCGCAAAGCCCACGTCCAGACCTGAGTAAACCACCCCATACACTCGACCCGTTGCGCCTTTGGGAGTAGCCTTTCGGATCATCATGTCTCTGGAGGGTCCTCCAATGCCCAGTGCAAAACCAGTGGCAGCCAACACAACCATGGCCCCCATGTTGTCAAGCAAAGAGGTGCCACACAAGGCCACCAAAGCTGCACCCAACGCCATGCACATGGCCACCACACGGTCGCTGTGAGTGGGGAATTTAGCGGCCACAAACCCACCACTCAGCATGCCCACACCAGCGCAAAGCATATAGGCCGTGAGCGTCATGGTGGCCGATTTCACACTCACCGTGTAGAGACTCTCAAGAATGGTCATTGCAAAGTTTTGAACCACGGACAAGGTCATGGTCGAGAAGAGGAAAAAACCAAAGCAAAGCCAAACCGTGGGCAACTTCATGATCGAGAGCATGGAGCCCGAGGACGTGTTGTTCGCTTTGACTTGAACTTGGGTCACCACACTATCTCTAAAGATCCACAACAACACCAAAATTGCAAAATACATGACGCTGGCGCACCCGTAAGCCGTGTGCCAATTGGTGGCAGTTGAAATGCCAATCATGAAAACGGGCGCAACGGCCCAGCCCAAATTTCCAGTGACACCGTGCACACTGAACGCGTGCCCCAATCTGGGTTGTGAAACGCGTTGATTCAAGATGGTGTAGTCCACTGGGTGAAAGGAGCAGTTGCCGAATCCCAAGAGGATGGCCACCATGATCAGATCCATGTAGCCCGTGGCCTGGGTTGCCCATAAACAACCAAGACCTAAAAAGAGGATCGCTCCAAAGAGAACTGGACGTGCGCCTATGCGATCAACCACAAAACCAGAGAAGGCTTGCCCAAAACCTGAAATCGCAAAAAACACACTCATCAAAAAGCCGAGCGCTGAAAAACTCAAACCAAACTCTTTGGTAAAGATGGGAAACATCAAAGGCAAGAGCAGGTGAGAAAAATGTGAGCTCATGTGAGCAAAACCCACAAGAGCAATGATTTTCACGTCTTTCGCAAGTGGCACTGGAACCACTTGAGCTTCATCCATGCCGAGTGTGGCTGTATTCATGTCTGAGAGGTACTTTCAGTTAGGAGCGTGGAGCACGCTTAAGGCAACACAATGGCCCTATTTTCCCACAGTTGCACAAAAACTGCTCGCAGCCCACGTCCCTCTATTTCACACCTGGAGTTGTGCCCATGAACACACGCTCAATGAGAGGGATTGAGTTTACTTTTGAAAGGAAAACTCTCCAGGCGCTCTCACAGGATCCACTACAACGTGGATCACGTCCTTGGGTAAGAACACACCCTCCAGCAACAACTTGGAGAGCGGGTTCTCAATGCGCTGTTGAATGGCTCGCTTCAGTGGCCGAGCGCCATATTGTGGATCAAAGCCAACCTTGGCAAGCTCAACCAGCGCAGCAGCAGAGACATCCAACACCAAGTCCAGTTTTGCAAGCCTCTTGGAGAGCACTTGCAATTGAATATCAGCTATTTTAGAAATGTGTTTTGCATTCAAAGAATGGAACACAACAGTTTCATCAATTCGGTTTAGAAACTCGGGTCTGAAGTGTTTCTTGAGCTCGTCCATCACCATGTCTTTGGTCTCTATCGGGTCTTGCTCTGAGTGGTGCTGAATCAAATGCGATCCGATATTGGAGGTCATCACCAAGACTGTGTTTTTAAAGTCCACGGTTCTGCCCTGCCCATCGGTGAGTCTTCCGTCATCCAAAACTTGGAGAAGAATATTGAAGACATCCGGATGTGCTTTCTCAATTTCATCCAACAAGATCACGCTATAAGGTTTGCGCCGAACGGCTTCCGTCAAATAACCGCCCTCATCGTAACCCACGTATCCAGGAGGGGCTCCAATGAGTCGACTCACAGAATGCTTTTCCATGAATTCACTCATGTCCACGCGAATCAAATGCTCTTCACTGTCAAACATGAAACCAGCCAAGGCTTTGCATAGCTCGGTTTTGCCAACCCCAGTGGGTCCTAAAAACAAAAATGAACCTGTGGGTCGGTTGGGGTCTCCAAGTCCCGCCCTTGAGCGGCGAATGGCATTGGCCACTGCCACAATGGCCTCGTCTTGAGAGACCACACGTTGATGCAAGAACTCCTCCATCTTCAAGAGCTTGTCCTTCTCACCCTGCATCAGCTTAGAGACGGGTATACCGGTCGCTCTTGCCACAACCTCAGCAATTTCCTCAGCTCCCACTTGGGTGCGCAAGAGGCGGTTGGGGTGTCCGGACCCTGTATTTTGTTTTTCCTTGGCATTGGCCTCTTTGAGTCTTTTCTCAAGCTCTGGTAACTTTCCGTACTGCAATTCGGCCACGCGGTTGAAGTCACCCTTTCTGGTGAACTCCTCAATTTGAAAACGAATGCGGTCCATCTCCTCTTTGATCAAGGCTCCGCCCTGGGCCGAGGCTTTCTCGCTTTTCCAAATTTCCTCCAAATCGGCATACTCCTTGGAGAGCTTGGAGAGCTCCAATTGCAGCAACTCAAGCCTTTTCTTAGAGGCTTCATCGGTTTCTTTTTTAACCGACTCCAACTCAATTTTCAGTTGAATCATGCGCCGCTCAAGCTTGTCCATGACTTCGGGCTTGGAGTCAATTTCAATTTTGATTTTTGCAGCAGCCTCATCAATCAAATCAATGGCCTTGTCTGGCAAAAAGCGATCGGTGATGTATCGATTGGACAGCTCAGCTGCGGCCACAATCGCGGGGTCGGTGATTTCAACACCATGGTGCACTTCGTACTTCTCTTGAAGACCGCGCAAAATGGCAATGGTGGCCTCAACGGTTGGTTCACCGACGATGATCTTTTGAAAGCGGCGCTCCAAGGCCGCGTCTTTTTCGATGTACTTTCGGTATTCATCGAGTGTGGTGGCGCCCACGCAATGCAATTCACCACGAGACAGTGCGGGTTTGAGCATGTTACTGGCATCCATGGCACCCTCTGCCTTGCCTGCTCCAACCATCGTGTGAATCTCATCAATGAAGACGATGGTCTGCCCCTCATCCTTTGCGAGTTCGTTGAGCACCGTTTTGAGTCGCTCCTCGAACTCACCTCTGAACTTGGCACCCGCTAGCAATGCGGCCATGTCTAAAGACAAGACGCGCTTACCCTTCAAAGAGTCGGGCACCTCGCCAGAGACAATTCGCTGAGCCAAACCCTCAACAATGGCTGTCTTGCCCACACCTGGCTCACCAATCAAAACAGGATTGTTCTTGCTTCGACGCTGGAGCACTTGAATGGCACGCCTGATCTCATCGTCCCGACCGATCACAGGGTCAAGCTTGCCAAGACGTGCACGCTCGGTGAGATCCAAACAGTATTTTTTCAGCGCCTCTCGCTCACGCTCTGGGTTGGCAGTTTTCACGCTCTCACCACCCCTCAGACCATTGATGGCTACTTCCAGAGAGTTTTTGTTCAAACCGTTGTCACGAGCCAACTGAGCGCATTCGCTTTTGAACTCAGCCAAAGCCAAGAAAAATAATTCACTGGCGACAAATTGATCACCTCTTTTCATCGCATCTTTTTCTGCGAACTGTAATAAAGTAACCACTTCCCGGCCCACTTGAACCTGATCTTGAAGAGTGGCTTTGGGCAGTCGCTCAATGAGAGCTTGGCAAGCTTTGTGCAAACCCTTGGTGTTTACCCCAGAACGCTCCAATACGGGTGTTACGCCATCGTCTTGCTCGAGTAATACCGTAATCAAGTGCGCCGACTCAATCGTGGGACTGTCATGGCGCAATGCCAAGGACTGAGCGTCTGATAAAGCTTCTTGAAATTTAGTGGTAAGTTTGTCGATTCTCATGGCAGATTCTTCGATTTTGATTAATAATATACACATGCACTTGAGGTCAAATTGAGCGGTTTCAAGTGCTTGAGACAAAAGCTTGAAAAAACAGATATCAAAAACATTCGAGATTTAGCCAAGCCATCATGAATATTCATCAAATTAACATCGATTACGATCCCAGCGAAGATCGGGTGTTGATGCGCATGAATACCCAAGCCAAAGAACTTGTTGAAGTTTGGTTGACCCGCAAAATTGCCCTTCAACTCTTGCCCGCTCTTGAGCAACTCAATGTTGAACTGCTCTCACATCAAGTTGGCATGAACACGCCCGCACATGATGCACAGACCAAACAACTTTTGGCTGACTTGGCTCAACAAAAGACGCTTGAGAATGCCAATTTCTCAACTCCCTTTGAAAACGACCTTGAGTCCTCTCTCACAGGGACTCGTCCCCTGCTCGTCACTCAACTACAAGCCTCTTTGGTTGAGAAAAAAGGGCTTCGAGTTGAACTCACCGAAAAAATTCCCTCCAGTCAACGTCAACTCGATTTGATGCTTGACATTGAACTCTTGCAAGGCGTTCAGCACCTCTTGTCTAGAGCCATCTCCAGCGCCGATTGGAAGCCTGCACCTTTGATCATCAACACCGATGACACCAACTTTGCAGCCGACATGCTCTTAAATTCCCACCCTCAGTTTGGCTATCTAAACTGAGCTCGGGGTTGCTCTCTGACACAAGGTGTCATGCAAAAGCTCACCTCTTGAACGCCCACCTCAAGACCTGTCTATTGATGTGCTCACTAAACGACGGCATTGTTGACTGCGATACCCCAGCGTTTTAAAGCTTCATCATCGCTCACACGCGCATCCACCCACTTGGCACCTTCTGGCGTTGTTTCCTTTTTCCAAAAAGGAGCTTGCGTCTTCAAATAGTCCATCAAAAACTCACAAGCCAAAAAGCTTTGCCCACGGTGAGCCGAAGTCACCGCCACCAAGACCACCTGCTCTTGGACGTCAAGAACGCCCACCCTGTGAACGATTCGCACACCAAAGAGTTCAAACCGATCAAAAGCCTCAGCCATCATCTTTTGAATGCTCTTCTCAGTCATGCCTGGATAGTGCTCCAACTCCATTTTGCTGACGCGTTGATGGGCTTGGTTATCACGCACTGTTCCTACAAATACACAAACCGCTCCCACGCCAGTCATGCCCTGTCTTAATTGGGCAACCTCGTTTGAGATGTCAAAGTCTGCGGTTTGGATGCTCACGCTTGCATGAGAACGTTCCTGTGTATTCATGTGCTCAGTCATGGTCTTTAAGTTTCAACCGCCGGTCACTGGAGGGAAAAAAGCAACCTCGTCACCCTCAGCAATAAGGTGTATGGGCTCGCAAAGTTCTTGATTCACTGAGCATCGCAGGCCTTTGATGGATGTAAAAGCGGTGCGATAGGACTCGCCTCTCAGAACCAATTCGTGCATCAACTCTTTGACCGTACCTGCTTGGCTCACGAACTCCTCCTCAGAAACTCCCAAAGCCTCTCGAAGGGATGCGAAGTACTTGATCGTGATCTTCATTGGCTCAATTCCGAAAAGGGTAAAAACCTAACCCAATCCCCACGCTTGATGACGTTTTGAGCGGGATTGTCTACCAACCCATCTGCCCAAACGCAAGAGGTGAGAACGCCAGAACTTTGATTGGGAAACAAATCCAGACCGCCCTCAGCGTTCAACTTGACCCGCAGAAACTCCCGTCTGGCATCGCCTTTTTTCAAATCAAAATGCGCCTGCAAGTGGTAGGCCTTGGGCTCAACTTTTGTGGCACCTTGTAGGGCGAGTAAAAAAGGTCGCACCAGCACCATGAAGGTTGCAAAACTGGAGACAGGATTTCCTGGCAATCCCATGAAATGAACCACTTTAGAGTGGGCCCGTATGTGCCCCAAGGCGAATGGCTTGCCAGGCTTCATGGACAAAGACCAAAGATTCAACGAACCCAAGCGCTCTACAGCGGGCTTTACGTGATCTTCCTCACCCACTGAAACCCCACCACTGGAGATGATCACATCGCTGTCTTTGGCAGCGTTTTCCAAGGCCTCTAGGGTTGCAGCCTGGTTATCGGGCACAACACCTTGGTCGATCACCTCACAACCCAACTGGGTCAACAATGCCTTTAAGAAGAAACGGTTCGAGTTGTAGATTGATCCTGGCCTCATTTGAGAGGGATGTACCTCGCCCGGCATGACCAACTCATCTCCAGTGCTAAAGAGGGCCACACGTGGCTTTCGAGTGACCTCTAGTGTGGCTGCACCTACACTGGCGGCCAAACCAAGGCTAGCTGCTGTTAAGCGCTCACCTTTGGCTAAAACAACTTCACCCACCCGGACATCTTCGCCCTGTCTGCGAATCCACTGTCCGTGATGAACGGGCTTGTCGATGATGAGGCCCCCTGTAGGTGTGAGGTGTGTGTCTTCTTGCATGACCACAGCTGTCGCACCATTTGGAATCCAAGTACCTGTGAAAATGCGCGCCGCCTCGCCCGAGGACAAAGGTTGGCCTGTCACGCCTGCGGGCACTCGCTGCGTGACTTTCAACTCCCGACCCACGCTCCCCCAGCCTTGGGCCAAGTCTTCACTCAACACCGCATACCCATCCATTGAGGTGTTGTCTTGCGCTGGCACACCGATAGGAGAGGTGAGACTTTGGGATAAAACACGACCCAATGCGTCAAAAGTAGAAACCGTCTCCGACACCATCACACTTGCTCTGGCCTGAGAGACAACCTGCTCCAAGGCAGCCTCCAAACTCATCAAGGGTGCTTTACTCATACATTCTCCAAAGTGCGATGTTCAAACTGCCTGTTAGGCAGGCTTCATGCAAAAAACAGCATTAAACTGAAAAATTCATCGCAGACCATTCAACCGTCAATGGCTGGACCCGTGGGCTTTATCCCATGGATTAAGACCTGCCTTAGACCAACACTTTCATGCACAGTGCTTGACCATGAAGTCCTTGACTGCTTGCACATCGACTCCCATTTCAATCACTTTTTTGGGCAATGACTCGATTCCCTCAAATGCACTGGGTCGAGAGGGCTCACGACCCAAAGCTTCAACGATGGTTGATGCAAATTTAATGGGCAATGCAGTCTCAAGGACCACCATGGGTGTGCCAACTTGCAAATGTTCACGAGCCACTTTGAGCCCATCCGCTGTATGCGGATCAATGATCTGATCAAATTGCTTTTGAGTGGCCTTTATCGTCTCCAAACGATTTTGATGAGTACTTTTGCCACTGACAAACCCGAATTTTTGCTGAATCGTTTTGAATGCTGCATGGCCACTTAAATCAAAATAGCCGAGGCGATTGATCTCATCGTGAAAGAGTTTTCGGGTCAGATCACCATCGCGATCGAGCAAGTCAAAAATGAATCGCTCGAAATTGCTAGCCTTTGAGATGTCCATGGAGGGGCTGGAGGTCTCGTGAGTTTCCCCAGAGGTTCTCACCTGATAGCGACCGGTCTTAAAGAACTCATCCAACACATCATTTTCATTGGTTGCAACCACCAATTGCTCAATGGGCAGGCCCATCATGCGAGCCACATGACCCGCACAAACGTTTCCGAAATTTCCACTCGGAACTGAAAAACTCACCCGAGCACCATCACCCTTTGAGGTGACTTGAAAGTAGCCAGCAAAGTAATACACCACCTGCGCCAACAGCCTGGCCCAGTTAATGGAGTTGACCGTTCCAATTCTCATCGCACGTTTGAATTCCAAATCATTGGACACCGCCTTCACGATGTCTTGGCAATCGTCAAAGACACCCGCGATTGCGATGTTGAAAATATTGTCATCGAGCAAACTGAACATTT
The DNA here is from genome assembly GCA_903831655.1 of uncultured Burkholderiales bacterium. Classification (GTDB taxonomy): domain Bacteria; phylum Pseudomonadota; class Gammaproteobacteria; order Burkholderiales; family Burkholderiaceae_C; genus Limnohabitans. Next base: position 10,738 of record CAIKYO010000267.1, on the reverse strand, counting down.
GAGCTTGCTGGAAAGGGCTCATCCGACCTTTGGGGCTGGTCATGAACACACGGATCCCTTTTTTCCCACGCATGGCATGCTCGGCTGCACTTCCCGTATCACCAGAGGTGGCCCCCAAAATATTCAGCTCCTCACCTCTCCTGCTTAATTCATACTCAAACAAGGAGCCCAGCATTTGCATGGCCATGTCCTTAAAAGCCAAGGTGGGCCCATTTGATAGCGCCTCAATGAACAAGCCATCGGCCAAGGGCCTCACAGGTGCAATCAACTCTGATCCGAAGACAGCAGAGGTGTACGTTTTTTTGCACAATGCGAGCAATTCATCAGCTGGAATGTCATCAATGAACAATGACAAAACTTCAAAGGCCAAGTGAGCGTAACCCTTTTCCACAAACGTGGCTCGCAGATCCTCCAACTGAGTTGAGCTCAGGTGAGGATATTGCTCAGGAAGGTACAAACCTCCATCTGGGGCCAAGCCTTCAAGCAAGATTTCACAAAAACGCTTGCGTGTTGCGTCACCACGGGTTGAGATGTACCTCATTTAACTTAGCTCCTCCTTGCGGATTTGCACAATGGGGGCCAGTACTGAGGTGTCTGACTGCATCTCACTCAATGCTTGAGCCATGTTGGACTCCAAACAATCGTGGGTCAAAATAATCAAGTCGGTTTGACTCTCTCCCTCGACCGCAGCTCTTTGCAGCACCGCATCGATGCTGATGTCATGATGAGCAAGTAGACCCGTGACACGCGCCAAAACGCCCGCCTGATCAGCCACTCGCATGCGCAAATAGTAACTCGTCACCACAGCACTCATGGGCACCACAGGCAAATCACTCATTTGATCAGACTGAAAGGCCAAGAAAGGAACTCTGTGTTTGGCATCCACGCTAGAGAGCCTGGCGATGTCCACCAAATCAGCAATCACTGCACTGGCCGTAGGCTCACTTCCTGCGCCCTTGCCGTAGTAGAGCGTCGTGCCCACTGCATCGGCATGAACCATCACCGCATTCATGGCACCTTCAACATTGGCAATCAAGCACTTGCTCGGAACCAAGCAGGGATGAACTCTTAGCTCAACGCCTGACCCAACTCGCTTGGTGATACCCAGCAACTTGATGCGATAACCGAGTTGCTCCGCATAGCGAATGTCTTGGGGTTGCAATTGAGTGATGCCTTGAACAAACGCCTTGTCAAATTGAACGGGTATTCCAAAGGCCAATGCGGACATGATCGTGGCTTTGTGAGCGGCATCAATGCCTTCGATGTCAAAGGTCGGATCTGCCTCAGCGTAACCCAGAGCTTGAGCTTGGGCCAGCACATTTTCAAAGGACAGGCCTTTGTCGCGCATTTCACTCAAAATAAAATTAGTGGTCCCATTGATGATGCCAGCAATCCATTGAATTCGGTTGGCAGTGAGTCCCTCCCTGAGTGCTTTAATGATGGGGATACCACCCGCAACTGCAGCCTCAAACGCCACAATCACTCCAGCCTTTGAAGCAGCCGCAAAAATCTCTGTCCCATGCACAGCAATCAAAGCCTTGTTGGCTGTGACCACATGCTTACCCGCAGCAATGGCCTTTAGGATCAGCTCTTTGGCTATTCCATAGCCGCCGATCAATTCAACCACCACATCGATCTCAGGATCATTGATCACATCAAACCCGTTGGCCACTACCGTTGCATGTGAGCCCACAATTTGCCTTGCACGCTCGACATCCAAATCTGCAACTTTGGTAATGCGTATGCCTCGGCCTGCGCGCCTCTCAATTTCCTCGTGATTTCTCGCCAACACTTCAAAAGTGCCGCGTCCAACGGTTCCAATGCCTAAGAGTCCTACTTGAATGGGTTTCATTTTGCGTGCTTTTGTCTATAGTTTTCTAAAAATTTCGCGATTCTGCCAATGGCAACTCGCAAATCGTCCTCGTGGGGCAAAAAGACGATCCTAAAGTGATCTGTACTGGGCCAATTAAAACCCGATCCCTGGACCAATAACACCTTGGTCTCTTGGAGCATCTCGTTGATGAAGTCCTGATCGTTTGCGATGGGATACATCTTGGGATCCAGTTTGGGGAACATGTACAAAGCAGCTGAAGGCCTTACACATGACACACCAGGAATCGCGGTAATTAACTCATAGGCCAAGTCCCTTTGGCGTTTGAGGCGACCGCCTTCTTTGACCAAATCTTGAATGCTTTGGTATCCACCCAGGGCAGTTTGAATGGCCCATTGTCCGGGCACATTTGCGCACAACCTCATTGAGGACAACATGTTCAAGCCCTCAATGTAGTCTTTGGCTGCTTTTTTGTCGCCAGATACCACCAACCAACCCGCGCGGTATCCACAAGAGCGGTAGCTCTTGGACAAAGAATTGAAGGTTAGCGTCAACACATCGGTTGACAGTGAACCCATGGCAGTGTGCTTAACATGGTCGTACAACACCTTGTCGTAGACTTCATCGGCAAATATCACCAAATTGTGTTTTCTCGACAAAGCAATGATGCCCAAAAGCAATTCATCCGAGTAAAGCGCACCCGTTGGGTTGTTGGGATTGATCACCACAATGCCCTTGGTGTTGGGCGTGATTTTGGACTCAATGTCAGCCAAATTGGGCATCCAACCATTGTCCTCATCACACAGGTAGTGAACGGGGGTTCCACCAGAGAGGCTCACAGCAGCGGTCCACAAAGGATAATCTGGCGCAGGGATCAGCATCTCGTCACCATCATTGAGCAAGGCATTCGTTGCCATCACAATCAACTCACTGGCTCCGTTACCCAAGTAGATGTCATCAAGCAAGACGCCCTGAACGCCTTGCTGCTGGGAGTAGTGCATGACGGCCTTGCGAGCTGCAAAAATGCCCTTGCTGTCAGAATAAGCTGCAGCGTTGGGCAAGTTGCGAATCATGTCTTGCTGAATTTCCTCTGGAGAGTCAAAACCAAACACGGCCAAATTGCCAATGTTCAACTTGATGATTTTGTGCCCCTCCTCCTCCATCTGGCGTGCACGATCGAGGACCGGGCCACGGATGTCGTAGCAAACATTTGCCAATTTGTTTGATTTGAGAATTGCTTTCAAAGTCCCTCCTTTGGGGTCTTTTGGATGAAACCTATAATTTGACCACAGAAATACTCAATTTCCTCCTTTTTTCACCCTTAAAACCCTCTTAAAGCACATGAAGCTGCAACCTGACAATATCGATACCTTGGCAGTCACGGGCCATGGGAATGGCTGGATTGCGATCAGTGGTGAGCGATTCAACGAGAGTCAAATGATCAATTCCAAAGGCCAGATAGTGCCTTTTTCTGTTCGGTCTTGGGACGCCTTGAAATGGGAGGACTTTGAGCCCTTGATGCAATGGGCCAAAATGGGCATTGAATTGCTGGTCTTTGGCACGGGAGACAAGCAACGCTTTTTGTCACCCCAGTGGATCGTCAAACTCAATGCCGCGGGCCTTGGGGTCGAGTCCATGAACACACCAGCCGCTTGCAGGACCTACAACATCTTGGCGGGAGAGGGACGTGCAGTCGCAGCGGTGCTCATGATCGAACACAAAGACTGAGCTTGTGATTTAGTCGTCTTGGCTCAAAAGATTTGACTGATCCAGCACCAAATTGTGCAATAGCGTCAAGAGCACGTTCCTGACACTCAACACCTCTGCATCACTCAATCCTTGTACGCTCACGTGGTTGGTCTCTTCAGCCAAGGGAACCAACTTGCCTTTAAGTGCTCGACCTTTTTCAGTCAGATAAATGTAACGATTTTTTTTATTGTCTGGAGCAGTTCGCTTATCGATGTAGCCCAACTCCAGCATGCTTTTGATTGCACTAAAAGTGGTTGGCTCCATGACGCCAGCTCTGACACTTAATTCTCTTTGAGTGAGCCCGTCGTGTTGCCACAAAATTCGCAAAAAGGTCCAGTGACCAAAAGGCACCTGGTACTTGGCCAACCTCATTTGCAATGACTTTTGGTATGCACGAGACGCATCCCGCACCAAATGCGCCAATCGATCGTCTGGCACATCTTGCTGCCAGTGTTTAAGCACATTCAAGTGCTCCTCAGGTGGCAATGATTTGGCTTTCTCACTCCTCATGACGAAGAGGCTCCCAACTGGGGCACGAATCCATGTTGATGGGCCAAGTCTTTGATGATGCTTTGCGTCTTGGAGGCGTCCAGCATGGCCAAGCAAACCTCCAGCGTCCCCAATGCCCAGTCACCATCGTGAGCCAATGCTTGACCGTTCATCACAGCCCCGTAAAACTCGTCCACCACCTCTTGACGAGCAATCTTGGGCGCCTCAAACGCCAACAGTTCATGCCCGTCATCGGAGTCGATGAAAATGCCTTTGGGCGTTGGCCTCAAATCCGCTTTCTCGCAACTCACCACAAGGGGACCAAAATGCTGGTGATACATGGGACCCGCTTGTGCAGGCGCTCCACTCCACAGAGAGCCCCCATAATTGCGTGCGCTTTTCAATTGCGCCTCTTGCATGGGATCATCCATTCCTTTGAGTCGTGCACGGGTTTGAGCGGGGTTGAAAATGGCATTCTCTGCGCCCAACTCACCAACACTGTCCATCCAAAGATTTGAATCGAAGTGGGCATATCCTGAGTAGGTGAGACTGGCTTGAGCACCAGAGTGAAACTTCAACAAGGCGTTGTAAGCTCCCTCACTCCCCCGCTTTGAGTCCCAAGTCCTTGTGTTTGCGCTCACACTCAAGACATCTCCACCACACAAGCGGCGAACCACATCAACTTGGTGAGCCCCTTGACTAAAGACGACTCCCCCCCCGAGTTCGGTGATTAACTCCTCTGGACGCCTTGGACGGTACAAAAAATCTGTGTAATTGATGGCGGTGACCATCTGCACTTGGCCATAACGATGGCTCAAAATTAACTCTCGCGTCTTTAGCACTGGCCAATCAAACGCATGGCTGTGACCCACCATCAACTGGACTTGGGCTGCACGACAGGCATTGATCATTTGAAGGCACTCATCCAATGTGATGGCCATGGGCTTTTCAACCCAAACGTGCTTACCCATGCTTGCTGCAACCAAGACATGTTGGGCATGGAGTTGGTGTGGACTTGCGATATAGACTGCATCTATAGTTTTATCGGCACACATCGCTTGCAGATTTTCACTGGCTTTGATGCCAAAATCTTTTTCAAATTGCTCGCACGCTTGAACATTTGGGTCGGTGGCCGCAACAAGCTGAATGCGAGGATCTTGTGTGAATGTGGGGAGCATCAAGGTGAAAGCTCGACCCAAGCCGCAGATACCAAGTCTCAATGGGCGGGTTGAATTCATAGATCCAGCACCAGTTGATCACATTTAGCCCTAGAGACGCAAATCATGATGGCCTTGTCGTACTCATCATCCATCAAAACAAAATCACGGTGATCGGCCTCACCCTGAACCAGCCCCACACGACAAGAACCACACGTCCCGCTTTCGCACGAGCTAGGCACTTGAAGACCCGCTTGCTTTAAGGCTTGCAAAATACTTTGATCTGCGGGCACAGGAATCACCTTGCCTGAACTTTGCAACTTGACGCTGAACTCTGCATTCAAACTTGGATCGACTGCTGCCGCGCCAAAACTCTCAAAATGAACTTGCTCTGAGGGCCAATGACCTGTCATGTCACGCACACTGTCCATCAGACCTTGCGGGCCGCAACAATAAATGTGTGCATTTGAGGTCCGCTCAAACACGGGCCAAAAATCAAACGAACGCTTTGGGTCTCCACCATCGTGGTGAAAACGCACATGGGAGGCGAACGGCTCCTGACTCAACACATCCCAAAAAGGTGTGCTTTCTTGCTCTCGCGTGCAGTAATGCAAAACAAAGTCTCCCACACCCTGGTGAATCAATGACTGCATCATTGACAAGATGGGTGTGATCCCAATGCCACCTGCAACGAAGATGTAACGCGCTTGACCTTCTTTGAGCTCAAAGTAATTGGCGCCCTCAACCACCTCCAATATGTCGCCAACCTTTAGTTGATCGACCATGCTGGTCGAGCCTCCCCGACCTTTGTCCTCTCTCTTGATCGCGAGCTCATAGAACTGCGTTTCGTTTGGCGAACTACAAAGTGAATACGAACGATTTTGACCGGAGGGTGTTTTGACACTCAGGTGTGCCCCAGCTTTAAATGCAGGCAAACTCCCGCCATCTAAAGCGCTTAATCGAAACAAAACAATGCCCTCACAAAGCTCTTGTCTGTGGGTGAGTCGAAGGGAGTCGGGGTATGAATTCATGGCAGGTGCTGTGGATAGAAAATTTGGTTATACTTAGATCTCTAACTATTTTAAACTGAAATGGCATTGACATCCATTTCGAGATGAAATCAGCCACTGCCCAAGGAGAGTTTGACATGATGACCGCCGAAGAAAACGACTTGCTTTGCCGTGTTGAAGGCCAAGCTCCAATGGGCCAGTTGATGCGCAGACATTGGCAAGCCATCTGCCTGACTGAAGAGGTGGGTGAGCCTGATGGCACACCGATCAGGGCTCGCGTATTGGGCGAGGATCTGGTGGTGTTTCGCAATACCGATGGCGAAGTTGGGGTCATGGGCGAGCTCTGCCCTCACCGCAGAGCATCCTTGGTCTATGCGCGCAACGAACACAATGGCTTGAGGTGTTTGTACCACGGCTGGAAGATGAACCGCATGGGTGAAGTGGTTGAAATGAGCTCCGAGCCCCAAGGCAGCGGCTTGGCCAGCAAAGTGCAGCACAAATCGTATCCAAGCCTTGAGTGGGGAGGATTTGTTTGGGCCTTCATGGGTGAGAGTCAACACCAAACCCCCTTCACGCCCCCACCCTGGGCTCCCAATGAGCATGTTCGGGTCTCCATTGCAAAAGTGATCATTCCTTGCAATTGGGCACAAATCCTTGAGGGTCAAATTGATTCTGCTCACAGCTCTAGCCTCCATTCCTCGGACATGGTGCCTGCTCGGATTGGAGGCGCTAAAGCGACCGATAAAAGTTGGTATCGCCCCAGTACCGATAAATCGCCAAAAATGCAAACGCACAGGGAGCCTTATGGATTTCGTTATGTTGCCATCCGTCGCCCTATAGAAAATGCAGCAACCCATGACTATGTCAGACAAACGGTCTATTTGGCCCCTTCCAGCGCCTTGATTCCCCCCAATGACATGTACAACGTGGCCAACATCAACACCGCCATCGATGACACCCACACGGCTTTTCACTTCATCGCATGGGGGGACCCCAAAACGACCCCAGAGACTCACACGTGGCGAGCTTTCCTGCACACCGAAAAAGGAATTGATGTTGACAGCGCCTTCCATCCCAAGCGCACCGTTGAAAATCATTTCCTACAAGACCGCCAGGCCATGAAAGCCGGTAATTTCACTGGTATTCCAGGTATTCCCAATCAAGACATGGCCATGTGGGTCACGATGGGGCCCATTGCAGACCGTACCTATGATCGCCTTGGAGCAAGCGACTTGGCCATCGTGGAGTTTAGAAAACAAATGCTCGATGAACTGCGCCACTTCATGAACGGAGGAGATCCCGTTGGTGTCGGAGCCCGTGCGGCCGCTCCTACAGTCACAGCCTACCAAGCCATCTTGGAAAAAACAGTCTCTTGGCGAGACCAAACCTCGCCGGCGGTCTGATTTTTGACATCCTCCTATCCCTCGAACGGAGAGGATTTGCACACATCCTGCTCAACTGAGTCAAGGGTAAACCCTTAACACAGCCTCAAGTCCTGCACCGATTTTGCTGCTGATAAGAGAGGCCCGTGGCTTTCAACAGCTATTTGTCAGATCTGCTGAAACTTCCCGTTCAGTGAACTCAATTGGTCATCAAATTGACTCCTAAATAAGGAGGCCATGAGGTGGATTCGCATCTATTTTCAAGTTAAAATAGACGGTTGCCAAGCTCAAGTCTTGGCCCCCTTGTTACACCGGATTAGAAGTTCTATGGCGATAGTTGTTAACAAACCCCTTCCTGAATTTGAAGCCAACGCAACGGGTGGTGTCAAAGTCACCAACCACACGCACACTGGCAAAGCATTGGTGCTGTTCTTTTACCCAAAAGACAACACGCCTGGTTGCACGACTGAGGCAATGCAGTTTAGAGACAAGTACAAAGACTTCACCAAGGCTGGAGCGGTCATTTTTGGCGTCTCAAGAGACAACATGAAGTCTCACGACGACTTTAAAGCCAAACTAGAACTCCCCTTTGAATTGATTGCTGATACAGAAGAAAAAATGTGTCACATGTTCGGTGTTGTTAAAAACAAGATCATGTACGGCAAAAAAGTCAAAGGTATCGAGCGAAGCACCTTTTTGGTCGGAGCAGATGGCCTGTTGAAACACGAATGGCGAGGCCTCAAGGTACCTGGTCACGTCGACGAGGTCTTGAAGGTCGTCAAATCGCTCAAAAAACCAGCTGCCGAAACTGTTTAAAAAAAGATTTCACAAGGATGGCATTTGAGTAGGTTATGATGTTTCCATGAACTTACATGGTGATTCATTGCTTACCTTGAAATCTACCTCTTTTGATCCTTGTTCTCCCCCAGCCGCCTGGCTTGCTTGGCGGCTTTTTCTTTTTTAAACCCCACTTAACTCATCATTCAAACTCATGCCTTTGCCACCAGCCCCCTCAAAACGTGCAGCTCTCTTAGGTCAAACTGTTTTTGAAACACCCTCTAGTGGGAAAGCACCCAAGAAACAGGCGACTCACTTCTCATCCCCACCTGTTCACGAAGCACCCAGTGCGACAGATGACTTTGAGCGATCCGCTGCCCAAACAAGCGCTCTTGAACCCACCTACCACAATGAGCGAGAGGCTTTGGTTAAACCCAAGCAAGCGATCAAACCCCAGAGAGGTGCCACCAGCAAAGCCAGTGGCAAAAAATCCAACCTTCCCACCAAACTCTTTGTCCTCGACACCAATGTGCTCTTGCACGACCCCATGTGTCTTTTTAGGTTCGAAGAGCACGATGTGTTCCTGCCCATGATTGTGCTCGAGGAGCTAGACAATCACAAAAAAGGCATGACAGAGGTTGCAAGAAACGCAAGACAAACCAGCAGATCGTTAGATGCCTTGGCAGCCTCCAATGAAATGGACATGACCCAAGGCTTGGCGTTGTCCAGCACCGGCTACAAGGATGTGGGCGGCAAGTTGTTTTTTCAAACTCAGCCTCTGGACTTCACACTCCCCCACAGCCTTCCACAGGGCAAAGCAGACAACCAAATTCTTGGAGTCGTTGAAGCACTGAGAAAAATCCACCCAGGACGAGAAGTGGTCTTGGTGTCAAAAGACATCAACATGCGCGTGAAGTCTCGCGCCCTGGGACTTGCAGCAGAAGACTATCAAAACGACAAAACCCTAGAAGATGGTGATTTACTCTACAGCGGATGGCTCAGTTTGCCCTCGGATTTTTGGATCAAAAATGGCAAGACGGTTGAGAGCTGGCAAAGCGGTAGCCACACCTTCTACAGGATCAGTGGACCCATTGTGCCCAGCTTGCACATCAACCAATTTGTTTATTTTGAATCCCCCGGCGAACCCAGCTTGTACGCCCGGGTCACCGAGATAAGGGGCAAAACGGCCGTTCTCAAAACGCTGAAAGACTTCAACAACATCAAAAACGCCATATGGGGTGTCACCGCTCGCAACAGGGAACAAAACTTTGCACTCAACGTGCTCTTGGATCCAGACATCGATTTCGTAACACTCACTGGTACGGCAGGTACAGGTAAAACGCTCTTGGCACTCGCCTCAGGTCTCACGCAGGTCTTGGATGAGAGACGCTACACGGAGATCATTGTGACCCGTGCCACGGTCAGTGTGGGCGAGGACATTGGTTTTTTACCCGGTACAGAGGAAGAAAAAATGGGGCCCTGGATGGGCGCCTTGGATGACAACTTGGAGGTGCTCGCCAAAACAGATACCGGCTCTGGCGAATGGGGACGTGCCGCAACCAATGAGTTGATCCGCAGTCGCATCAAAATCAAGAGCATGAACTTCATGCGAGGTCGCACCTTCCTCAATAAATACGTGATCATTGATGAAGCGCAAAACTTAACGCCCAAACAAATGAAAACCCTCATCACGCGGGCAGGACCTGGTACTAAAATCATTTGCATGGGTAACCTGGCTCAAATTGACACACCCTACCTCACAGAGGGCTCGTCTGGACTGACCTACGCAGTGGACAAGTTCAAGGGCTGGCCCCACGGTGGACACATCACGCTTGCGCGTGGTGAGCGCTCAAGGCTGGCTGATTTTGCAAGCGAAGCGCTCTAAGAGCGCTTGGTCCCTCTAGGTGTTGTTCACCTGAGGAGACCTCATATTGATGGAGTTGATTGAATGGCTGAAATTTTGGGTTTGGGTCTTTCCCACTATCCTCCCTTAAGTTCCCCCGATGAAGCCATGTCATGGATCTTGAGACGCACGCTTGAAGATCCCTCCATTCCTGCTGAGCAAAAGAACCCACAGTCATGGCCTAAACCCATGCAAGAGGAATGGAGCAATGACTTTGGCACCCGAGCAGCTGGCCTGCACCGCCAAGCCATGGTCGAACAATGCCGTGTGGTTCGCTCCCATTTGGATCGTTTCAAACCCGACTTGGTTCTCATTTGGGGTGACGATCAGTACGAGAACTTCAGGGAAGATGTCATCCCCGCGTTCACCGTTTGCGCCTACGATGACATGGACCTGTACCCTTGGCGACATGCACAAGGATCCTCCATGATGGAAGGTGG